>CAYZEL010000076.1:0-10441 GCA_964477515.1 uncultured Microbacterium sp. | reverse complement strand
CGGCGAGAGCTCCGGTCGATCGTGAGCTGGAAGACATCCGGCCGGCTGTAGTGGCCCACCGGATCGGCGAAGACCTTCGCGAGCGACGCCGCGGCGAGGTCGATGTCGGCGTACACGAGTCCCTCGGTGTACGGGTCGAGCGGCTCCGACACGACGCTTCCATCCGGGCCGTACACGACGGCGGAGTGTCCCGTCTCGGCCTGCACAGGCCCGGCAGGGAGCATCTGCTTCGGCACGATCACGAACACGCTGCCCTCGAGGGCGTACGCACGACTGAGCGCCAGGCACGCCTCGCCCGACAGCTGGGCGAGCGCGGACTCCTCGGGCGCGGCGAGCGCGGGCCATCCCGCCACGTGGATCTGCTCGTGCTGCGCGTACATCGCGAACTTCACCAGCGGTTGCATGTGCTCCCAGCAATTGAGCGCGCCGACGCGCCCGAGCGGCGTGTCGATGACGCGCAGACCCGAACCGTCGCTCTCCCCGAAGAGCGCGCGCTCGACGTGGGTCGGCTTGAGCTTGCGGCGGTGGACGAGTATCGCGCCGTCGGATCCGATGATGAGCTGCGACATGTACAGCGATCCGTGGTCGCGTTCGCTGAAGCCGAGCACGACCATGATTCCCGCGGCGGCGGCCGCCTCGCGGATGGCCGCGATCTCGGGCCCGTCGACCTCGGGTGAGTTCGCCCGGTAGTGGGCGATCATGGGAAGTTGTTCGAGCACGTTCTGCGACCAGATGAAGCCCGGATATCCCGGGAGCCAGGTCTCCGAGAAGGCGACCAGCTCGGCGCCGCCCGCCGCGGCGTCGGCGATGAGGGCGATGGTCTTCTGCGTGGTCGCGGCGAGGTCGAACCAGACCGGCTCCGCCTGGACGGCGGCGACACGGATCGATGTCATGGGTAGTCCTTTTCGGGTCGAGGATGCCGCGGGCTGCGACTCCCGCAGATTAGGGCGGCACGGCCCGGGCCCGGCAGACGATTCCTGCACCGCATCGTGCAATTCGTGCACGACCCGCCTGCGGAAACACGGAATTCACACGCGAGGACGGCTACCGCCATCTGGCGGGGGCAGGGTGGACGCATGGTGATCCGGTCGGCCGTGTCGGCGAGCGAGTGGGAGGCCCTCGCCTCGGCCACGTTCGTCCCCGTGCACGTCGAGGCACGGGCGGCGGCCCTTCCCGCCACGATGGACCATCGCGGGGATCATGACGGCGGCATCTCGTCGATCCGCGGGGGCGCGGGCCGGATCGCCCGGACCGCGGATCTGGTCGCGTCATCGCGCGACGACATCGCCCTGTTCTCGGTCCAGATCCGGGGATCCAGCCGCGTGGAGCAGAACGGTCGTCGCTCCCCCATCGCGATGGGCGAGGGCGTTCTGTACCTGACGCGCAGCCCGTACGAGCTGACCTTCCCCGGGCCGATCGATCTGGCCATCCTGCAGGTGCCGAGCGAAAGGCTGGGTGTACGCGCCGACGCGCTCGCGGCGTTGACCGCCAGCCCGCTGCGCATCCGTCAGGACGCAGCGCTGCGCACCCTGACCCGCGTGATGCGCTCGCTGTTCACCGAGCGGCCGGTAATCGAGAGCCAGACCGATGCGCTGCGCACCGCGACCGAGATCCTCGGTTCGGTGCTGCGCCAGCGTCGCGCTCTGCCGACGCGCTCCCGCTCGCATGCGGTCCTCTTCGCGGGGTTCGACCGCGCGATCCATGAACGACTCGATGACCCGCGCCTGGACGTCGCCTCTCTCGCGGCGCTCGAGCGCGTCTCGCTCCGCACGGTTCACCATGTCTTCTCGGCGCGAGACACGACCCCCGCCGCCTACATCCGCGCGGCCCGGATGCGGCGAGCCCGGGCGCTCCTGACGTCGACCAACCTCAACCTCGCCGATGTCGCCATCCGTTGCGGCAGCACCGACCCGAGCGTTTTCACGCGCTCGTTCCGCAAAGAAGCGGGGATGACCCCGAGCGAGTACCGGCGCCGGGCGCAGAGCGCGGCGACCGCGGCGAGGGCAGAGCCGGGGCGGGATGACGCCTAGCGGCGGCGTGTGGCGTCCTGCACCTCGCCGACGAGTTCCTCGATGATGTCCTCGAGGAACAGCACGCCCGTCGTCTCGCCGCGTTCGTCGCGAACCCGCGCGAGGTGGCGACCCGTGCGACGCATGGTCGCGAGCGCGTCCTCCAGGTCGGTCGTCTCCTGCACCGGAACCATGTGGTGGATGCGCTTGGCCGGTACGGGTTTGTCGAGACGTTCGTCCGGGACATCCGCAGCCCGCAGGATGTCCTTCAGATGCACGTACCCCACGGGTTCACCCGAGGCATCCACGATCACGTAGCGCGAAAAGCCGTGCACGGCGACCGCCCGCTCGATCTGCGCCGGCGTCGTCGTCTCGGGGAGGGTCACGAGCTGATCGAGCCGCACCGCGATGTCGCGCGCCTTCTTGTCCGTGAACTCGACCGCGGCGGCGAGCGCACCCGACGAGTCATCGAGCACGCCCTCGCTGGTCGACTGGCTCACGATCGTCGCGACCTCGTCGAGCGTGAAGGTCGAGGCGGCCTCGTTCTTCGGTTCGACGCGGAACAGACGCAGCACGGCGTTCGCGATCCAGTTGAGGGTCGCGATGACGGGGTGGAAGACCTTCGACACCCACACCAGCGGCGTCGCGAGGATGAGGACGGCGCGGTCGGGAACCGAGAAGGCGAGATTCTTCGGGATCATCTCGCCGAACACCACGTGCAGGTACGACACGATCAGCAGCGCGACGATGAAGGCGACGACGTCCACCACGGCCTCGGACAGTCCCGTCAGCCCGAATGGCACGGCGAGCAGATGGTGGATCGCCGGTTCCGAGACGTTCAGGATCAGCAGGGAGCAGATCGTGATTCCGAGCTGCGAGGTCGCGAGCATGAGGGTCGCGTGCTCCATCGCGTACAGCGCGGTCTTCGCGGCTCTCGAACCCTTCTCTGCGAGGGGCTCGATCTGAGATCGGCGCGCCGAGATGACGGCGAACTCGGCGCCGACGAAGAAGGCGTTGAACGCCAGCAGGACCACCAGCCAGACGATTCCGGCCCAATCACTCACGATGCACCCCCGTCCTTCGCGTTACGGCCCCGCAGGATGCGTTCGGGTCCCGTCGTCTGCGACGGCTCGCTGTCGAGTCCGTCGGCCGCGTTGAGGTGCGGTGTGTAGCGGATGCGGTCGACGCGGCGCCCATCCATCCGCTGCACGCGCAGCACGCCGTCGTCGGTCTCGACCGTGTCGCCCGTCGAGGGAATGCGCTCGAGGCGGCTCATGATGAATCCCCCGACCGTGTCGTAGACCTCGCCCTCGGGAACACGGATGCCCGTACGATCGTGCAACTCGTCGGGTCGCCAGTTGCCGGGGAAGGTGACCGAGTCCTTTCCGCGGACGAGGCCCGCGCGGCTGCGGTCGTGCTCGTCCGACACCTCGCCGACGATCTCTTCGACCAGGTCCTCGAGCGTGACGACACCGGCGGTTCCGCCGTACTCGTCGACGACGATCGCGAGCTGGTAGCCCCGTGCGCGGAGCTCGGCGATCAGCGCGTCGAGGTGCACGGTCTCGGGAACGCGCAGGGGTTCCGTCGCGAGGGCGGCGGCCGGGACATCCTGCCGCTTCTCGCGCGGCACGCTGACCGCGGCCTTCAGGTGCACGACTCCGACGATGTCGTCGAGTGAGTCACCCATGACCGGGAAGCGACTGTGGCCCGTGCGGCGCGCGAGCTGGATGACGTCGTCGGCGGAGTCGTCGCGCGCGACGCAGTGCATGCTGGGCCGCGGCGTCATCACGTCCGCGGCGCTCAGCCGGGCGAAGAGCAGCGTGCGGTTCAGGAGGGATGCCGTGTCCTGCTCGAGCAGGCCGGCACTCGCGGAGCGGCGGACGAGCGACGAGAGCTCCTCGGCGGTGCGGGCACCCGAGAGTTCTTCCTTGGGTTCGATACCGATGGCGCGCAGGACGCCGTTCGCCGAGCCGTTCAGCACGACGATCGCGGGCCGGAAGACCATCGTGAACGCGACCTGGAACGGCAGCACGAGCTTGGCGGTCTGGCGCGGGAGGGCGAGGGCGAAGTTCTTGGGCACGAGCTCGCCGAGGATCATCGAGAAGATCGTCGCGACCGAGATGGCGACGATCACCGCGATGGGCGAGACGAGCGCCTCGGGCAATCCCCAGCCCGTCAGAACCGGGCGCAGCAGGCTCGAGAGCGCGGGCTCCATCGTGTAACCCGTGAGGAGCGTGGTGAGCGTGATACCCAGCTGCGCGCTCGACAGGTGCGTCGAGGTGATCCTCAGCGCGCCGATCGTCAGTGACAGGCGCGATTCGCCGCGTTCGCGTCGCGCCTCGAGGTCGGCGCGATCCAGATTGACGAGGGCGAATTCGCTGGCCACGAACAGGCCGGTGCCCACGATGAGCAGGAGCCCCACTCCCAGCATGACCAACTCGTACGTCACGCGTCGACCCTCGCGGGTTCGATCGGGCGGTGGGGCGAGCGTCTACAACTGGGGGGGTCGTCCATCGTGGGGTCGAGTTTACCCGAGGTGTGCAGGACCGCGCCCGCCGACGTTCGCGCCCCATCCGCGCTTCGGGCCCGCGTTCCTCATCCGGATCCCGGGCTCACCCCTCATCCGCGCCCCGGTCGTGCCTTCGCTCGCGAACCCCACGACGGCGGCAGGTCGCGGCATCCGCTACGTCGATCGATGGCGCGGATACCGCAAACACGCGCCAACGCGCGACCGGATGCCACGGACGGGCACCGAAGGCTGACACACCAGGCTCGCCGAGCGACCCCGCTCACCAGCTGACGGGGAGCGCCTTGCCCTCTTCGTAGCCCGCCGCGGACTGCAGACCGACCAGGGCTCTCTCGTGGAACTCGGCCACCGTCGCGGCGCCCGCGTAGGTGAAGGAGGACCGCACGCCCGAGGTGATCATGTCGAGCAGGTCTTCGAGTCCCGGGCGCAGCGGGTCGAGGTAGATCTTCGACGACGAGATGCCCTCGGCGAACAGCTCCTTGCGCGCCAGCTCGTACGGGTCGAGTCGTCCGAACCTGTCGTGTACGGCCTTGGTCGATGCCATCCCCCACGACTCCTTGAAGACGCGACCACTCGCATCCGCGAGCAGCTCGCCCGGCGCCTCGATCGTGCCGGCGAACCACGAGCCGATCATGACGGATGCGGCTCCCGCCGCCAGCGCGAGCGCGACATCGCGGGGGTACCGCACCCCGCCGTCCGCCCACACGTGCGCCCCCATGATGCGAGCGGCCTCCGCCGTCTCGAGCACCGCCGAGAACTGCGGGCGGCCGACCGCCGTCATCATGCGGGTCGTGCACATGGCACCCGGGCCGACACCGACCTTCAGGATCGACGCCCCCGCCGTCACCAGATCGTGCACACCCTCGGCCGTGACCACGTTCCCGGCCGCGATCGGGATGTCGAGGCCGAGGTCCGCCACGGTGCGCAGGGCCGCGAGCATCCCGTCCTGGTGCCCGTGCGCCGTATCCACGACGAGCACGTCGACCCCCGCCGACGCCAGCGCACGGGCCTTCGCAGCCACGTCGCCGTTGATCCCGACAGCCGCCGCGACCGCCAGACGCCCGCCCGCGTCGACCGCGGGGCGGTACAGCGTGGATCGCAGCGCGCTGCGGCGGCTGAGGGTACCGACCAGACGACCGTGCCTCATGACGCAGACGACCTCGACACCGGCCGCGACGATCGTGTCGAAGGCCGCACGCGGGTCCTCGACGTCCTCGGCCTCGAGCGAGGGCGTGTCGCCGCGCGCGAGGTCGCCGAGTCGTGCGTCGGGGAGCGCCGTGGCGAGTCGCGAAGCGGGAACGATGCCCCGGATGTCAGCCGCGGAAACGTCCTCGCCGCCCTCGGCGACGACGATGCCGTGTCCCGGCGTCGCGGGCAGGATGCGCAGCGCGGCCGAAACCGTCGCCTCGGGCGGCAGCACGAGCGCCGTGTCCCACAGCACCGGCTGGCGCTTGACCCAGCGGATCGCGGCATCCAGTTCCTGCAGCGGCAGGTCCTGGGGCAGCACCCCGAGACCACCCCGCCGGGCGAGTGTCGCGGCCAGGCGTGCGCCGGTCACCGAGTTCATGTTGGAGGAGACGATCGGGATCGTGGCGGGGGTGCCGTCGTGCGGCGCGAGGTCGACCTGCAGTCGACTCGTGACGGCCGAGTGCCGCGGCACCAGGAAGACATCCGAATAGGTCAGATCCACCAACGGCCGTTCGCCCGAGAATTCCATACCTCTACGCTAGCCACTCGCTCTCGCCGCGTGGCGGGCGCGGCGGTGCGTTCCCGCGACGGAGCCGACGGATCTGGGATAACCTAGATGTTCGTGCGCGTGGGCCACGAAGAGGCGCTGCGCGGCAACCTTCATCGACGAAAGAGGGCGATCCAGCGTGTCGAGCCAGGTGACGGGCGTCGGGACTTCGAACGAGGGAGAGTTCGGGGCCAATGAATGGCTCGTCGACGAACTCTACGAGCGGTTCAAGGTCGATAAGAACTCGGTAGACAAGGCCTGGTGGCCGACTCTCGAGGCGTACCACCCCGTCGATGTGGACGACGCACCGGATGCCTCGGCCGCACCGGCGACGACGAGCCCGGCAGCGACGGCCACCGCACCGGCTCCGGCCACCCCGGCGGAACGCGCCAAGTCCGCGGCATCCGAGCCCCGTCCGGTGACCGCCCCCATCCCCGTGATCGGCGCGCAGCCCGTCGCACGCACCACGACGCGCCCGGCATCTCCGCCGCCGATCCCCGCGCAGGCTCCCGAGAAGCCCAAGGCCGCCCCCGCGCCGCAGCCGCTCGAGGAAGACACGGTCACCCCGCTCCGGGGCATGCCGAAGACCCTCGCGGCGAACATGGACGAATCCCTCACGGTCCCGACGGCCACGAGCGTCCGCACGATCCCGGCGAAGCTGATGATCGACAACCGGATCGTGATCAACAACCACATGTCCCGCACCCGCGGCGGCAAGGTCAGTTTCACGCACCTCATCGGCTGGGCGATCATCCAGGCGCTGAAGGACTTCCCGAGCCAGAACGTCTTCTACGCCGAGATCGACGGCAAGCCCTCGGTCGTGGCACCCGCCCACATCAACCTGGGCATCGCGATCGACATCCCCAAGCCCGACGGCACGCGCGCCCTGCTCGTCCCGAGCATCAAGCGCGCCGAGTCGATGACGTTCGGCGAGTACCTCGGCGCCTACGAAGAGATCGTCTCGCGCGCACGCGCAAACAAGCTGACGGCCGCCGACTTCCAGGGCACGACGATCTCGCTCACCAACCCGGGCGGCATCGGCACGGTGCACTCGGTGCCCCGCCTCATGCGCGGCCAGGGCTGCATCGTCGGCGCGGGCGCACTCGAGTATCCGGCCGAATTCCAGGGCGCGAGCGAGAAGACACTCAACGAGCTCGCGATCGGCAAGACGATCACGCTCACCAGCACCTACGACCACCGCGTCATCCAGGGGGCCGGTTCCGGCGAATTCCTGAAGAAGGTGCACGAGCGCCTGATCGGTCAGCACCACTTCTACGAGGACATCTTCGCGGCCCTCCGCATCCCGTACGCACCCATCCACTGGGCGGCGGACATCAATGTCGACATCGCCGAACGGATCGACAAGCAGGCCCGCGTGCAGGAGCTCATCAACTCGTACCGTGTGCGCGGCCACCTGATGGCCGACATCGACCCGCTCGAGTACAAGCAGCGCTCGCACCCCGACCTCGAGATCGAGACCCACGGCCTCACCTTCTGGGACCTCGACCGCGAGTTCGTGACCGGCCAGTTCGGCGACAAGCGCACCATGAAGCTGCGCGACATCCTCGGTGTGCTGCGTGACTCCTACTGCCGCACGATCGGCCTGGAGTACATGCACATCCAGGACCCGGGCCAGCGCCGCTGGTTCCAGCAGAAGGTCGAGATCAAGTACACCAAGCCGACCCACGACGAGCAGCTGCGCGTCCTCAGCAAGCTCAACGAGGCCGAGGCCTTCGAGACGTTCCTCCAGACGAAGTACGTCGGGCAGAAGCGCTTCAGCCTCGAGGGCGGCGAGTCCCTGATCCCCCTTCTCGACGAGATCCTGCAGGGCGCCGCGGGCGCCGGTCTCGACGGAGCGGCGATCGGGATGGCTCACCGCGGCCGCCTGAACGTGCTGACAAACATCGCCGGCAAGACCTACGGTCAGGTCTTCCGCGAGTTCGAGGGAAGCGTCGCGCTCGGCAACAAGCGCGGCTCGGGCGACGTGAAGTACCACCTCGGCACCGAGGGGACCTTCGTCGACGACCACGGCGTCGAGCTGCCGATCTACCTGGCAGCCAACCCGTCGCACCTCGAGACCGTCGACGGCGTGCTCGAGGGCATCGTCCGCGCCAAGCAGGACCGCAAGGCCATCGGGACGTTCTCGTGGCTACCGATCCTCGTCCACGGCGACGCGGCCTTCGCGGGCCAGGGCGTCGTCGTCGAAACGCTGCAGATGTCGCAGTTGCGGGGCTACCGCACCGGCGGCACGATCCACCTGGTCGTCAACAACCAGGTGGGCTTCACCACGCTCCCCCAGGACGGACGCTCCTCCGTCTACGCCACGGATGTGGCGAAGACGATCCAGGCGCCGATCTTCCACGTCAACGGGGACGACCTCGAGGCCGTGACGCGCGTCGCGCAGCTCGCGTTCGAGTACCGCGAAGAGTTCCACCGCGACGTCGTGATCGACCTGGTCTGCTACCGCCGACGCGGTCACAACGAGGGCGATGACCCCTCGATGACGCAGCCGCTCATGACGAACCTGATCGAGGCGAAGCGTTCGGTCCGTCGCCTGTACACCGAGTCGCTCGTCGGCCGCGGTGATATCACCGAGGAAGAGTACGAAGAGGCCAAGCGCGACTTCCAGGACCGTCTCGAGATCGCGTTCGCCGAGACGCACGCGGCCGAGACCGGATCGCACGGTGTCGTGACGGATGCGGATGCCGACGTCGAGGAGCTCACCTGGGGCGACATCGAGACGACGGGTGTCGCGACGGACGTCGTGCACCTGATCGGTGACGCGTTCGTGAACAAGCCCGAGGGCTTCACGGTGCACGCCAAGCTGCAGCAGCTGCTCGACAAGCGCTACGACATGAGCCGCAACGGCACGATCGACTGGGGCTTCGCCGAACTGCTCGCGTTCGGATCCCTGCTTCTGGAGGGCACGAACGTGCGCCTCGCCGGTCAGGACTCCCGCCGCGGAACCTTCGTCCAGCGCCACTCGGTGCTGCACGACCGTGCGAACGGCCAGGAGTGGATCCCGCTGACGAACCTGAGCGATCGTCAGGGACGCTTCTGGGTCTACGACTCGTACCTCAGCGAGTACGCCACGATGGGATTCGAGTACGGCTATTCGGTCGAGCGCCCCGACGCCCTCGTGCTGTGGGAGGGACAGTTCGGCGACTTCGCCAACGGCGCCCAGTCCGTGATCGACGAGTTCATCACCTCCGCCGATCAGAAGTGGGGCCAACAGTCGAGCGTCGTGCTGCTCCTGCCGCACGGCTACGAGGGTGCGGGGCCCGACCACTCGTCGGCCCGCATCGAGCGGTTCCTGCAGATGTGCGCGCAGGACAACATGACCGTCTCGCGCCCGTCGACGCCCGCGTCGTACTTCCACCTGCTCCGCCGTCAGGCGTACGCCCGCCCGCGCCGCCCGCTCATCGTCTTCACCCCGAAGGCCATGCTGCGTCTGCGTGGGGCGACGAGTCCCGTCGAGGCCTTCGCCACCGGCCGTTTCGAGCCGGTTCTGGACGATGACCGCAACATCGACAAGTCTCAGGTCAAGAAGGTCCTGCTTCACGCGGGCAAGACCCACTGGGACCTGCGGGGCGAACTCGAGAAGAACCCCGACCCCTCGGTCGCCCTGGTGCGTCTGGAGCAGTTCTACCCCGCGCCGATCGACGAGCTGAACGCCGTCATCGCCGAATACCCGGGTGCCGAGCTGGTCTGGGTGCAGGACGAGCCCGAGAACCAGGGCGCGTGGCCGTTCATCGCGCTCGAGGTCGTCAAGCACCTGAAGGGCCGGACGATGAGCGTCGTCTCACGCGCCGCCGCGGCATCACCGGCGACCGGTTCGCCGAAGATCCACGCGGTCGAGCATGCCGAGCTGATGAAGAAGGCCCTCGCGCCGCTGGGCTGATCCGCGACGCGCGCCCGCGCTCAGTACCAGATACCGAGCGTGGGCGCCGTGTCGCCCGAGAAGGACCTGCCGAGCGCCCGGACCGCATCGTCGGCACCCTCGAGCAGCCCCGCCGCGCGAAGCGTTGACGCCTGCACTCCCCCGAGATAGAGCGCGGCGAGCGACGACACCAGCATCGACACCCGGGGCTCCGCGTCCGTGGGAACGACCCGGGCGGCACCATCCGCGCCGTCCTCGAGCATCCAGGTTCCCTCTGCGAAGCCCAGCCC
>CAYZEL010000075.1:0-10587 GCA_964477515.1 uncultured Microbacterium sp. | reverse complement strand
TTCGTCTATGCGTTGCCATCGGATTGCGATCCCGTGGAGACCGCACCGCTTCTCTGCGCGGGAATCATCGGGTATCGCGCGCTGCGTCGAGCGAACCTGCCACCCGGCGGAAGGCTCGGACTGTACGGATTCGGATCCAGCGCCCATATCACCGCCCAGCTGGCGATCGCTGCGGGCGCGGAGGTGTACGCGATCACCCGCGGCACCGCAAATCGTGAGCTCGCCCGCCGACTGGGGGTCGCGTTCGTCGGCGAGGAGACGACGCCCCCGCCGGTGCCGTTGGACGCGGCGATCATCTTCGCGCCCGCCGGAGAGTTGGTCCCGGTGGCGCTCCAGGCCACGGACCGGGGCGGCACGGTGGTGCTTGCCGGCATCCACATGTCCGACATCCCCGTTATGCGCTACGAGCAGAACCTGTTCGGGGAGAGGGACCTGCGCACGGTGACGGCGAACACCCGGGCGGATGGGGACACATTCCTGCGCGTGGCGCGCACCCTTCGCCTGTCGGCGTCGGTCACGACCTATCCGATGGCCCGGGCGGGTGACGCCGTTCGCGAGCTTCGCGCCGGCACGTCCTCGGGCTCGCTGGTGCTCACCGTCGGCTGAGGCCGTGTTCGCGCCGCGGGACCGGCGACCCGACGTGTGCGTCCGCGGACGTTCGGGTCGCTCGATCTTCCTCGCACTCCGTGGGACCTTCGCCCCTGCTGCCGCCCCCGCTTCGGAGGTGTAGTGGAACTGCAGAGAGGGGAGCGCACCATGAACGGGACAGGAGTTCGGTTCGCGACAGGAGCGGGTGCGCGCGACGCGGGTCCCAGGGGCTCCGAAACCAACCCGTACGCGCAGGAAGTCTCGCGTCGCGACATCGCAGATCCGGGGGAAGCGCGCGTCGAGAAGCTCACGACGGCGGAGTGCTGGCGCCTCCTCGAGCAGCGTGAATTCGGCAGGTTGGCGCTGGATGGAATCGACGGGATACCGGATGTCTTTCCGGTGAACTACCTCGTGCACGACGGAAATGTGTTCATCCGGTCGGCTCCGGGCTCGAAGCTCATCGATATCGCGGCCAACCCGGCCGCGGCATTCGAGGTGGATGGCGAACTCGCGGCGTACCGCTGGAGTGTCATCGTCCGCGGCACCGCTCACCGCCTCGACGTCGATGCCGAAATTCACGAATCCGGCGTCCTCGACCTGACGTCGTGGAGCCCGACCGGCAAGCACAATTTCATCCGCATCACGCCGACCGTGATCACGGGGCGCCGGTTCCGCAGGCGTCTTCCCGACGCTCCTCCACAGGCCACCGCGCCGGTTCGACACGCGGGTGACCCGGTCGCGCCCACGACCTCCCGGGCGCGAGGCGCGGACGCGCGCGGCAAGAAGCCCGTCCCCATCCCGCACTTCGCACCCGAACTCGAACGGGATTGAGGACCGGTCGGGCCGTGCGCGAGAGAAGGCGAATGGCCTCCGGATCCATGCTTTGCGTGTGCGAAAGGTGATGCGATGACCAGCATTCTGTGGTTCGACGAGATCGGGATGGGCGATGTTTCGCAGGTCGGCGGCAAGAACGCGTCGTTGGGCGAAATGGTCTCGCATCTGACGACCTCCGGTGTGCGAGTGCCGAAGGGGTTTGCGACCACCGCGGACGCCTACCGGGCCTTCCTCGGGCAGGGGGGTCTGAGCGCGCGCATCCAGACGGTGCTCGACGCGTTGGACGTGGCGCAGGTGGCGGACCTGGCGCGAGTGGGGCATGACATCCGCCAGTGGATAGCCGATCAGCCTCTCCCCGCCGAACTGGAAGAAGCGATTCGCTCAGCCTTCGGCATCCTGCTCGCGGCGGAACCTGACCCGGCCTCCGTGACATGGGCCGTGCGGTCCTCCGCGACCGCGGAAGACCTCCCCGATGCCTCGTTCGCCGGGCAGCAAGAGACCTTTCTGCACATCGGCGGGGTGGACGAAGTGATCGGCGCGATCAAACTCGTCTTCGCCTCTCTCTACAACGACCGCGCTATCGCATACCGCGTGCACAAGGGTTTCGCCCATGCGGATGTCGCCCTCTCCGCGGGCGTGCAGCGAATGGTCAGGACGGATCTCGGGGCGTCTGGGGTGATGTTCACCGTCGACACCGAGTCCGGGTTCGATGGCGCCGTGCTCGTCACGAGTTCGTACGGCCTGGGCGAGGCGATCGTGCAGGGTGCGGTGAACCCTGACGAGTTCTCCGTCTACAAGGCGGCGCTTCGCGCGGGACGCCCGGCCATCGTCAAACGGCAGCTCGGCGCGAAAGCGGTCGCCATGCGGTACACCACCGCTACCGACGCGGGCGCGTCGATCACGACACGCGATGTCGAGTCGGCAGATCGACGCCGATTCAGCATCGGCGACGCCGATGTGGAAGAGCTGGCACGGCAGGGTCTCGCCATCGAAGCCCACTACGGTCGGCCGATGGACATCGAGTGGGGGCGCGATGGCATCGACGGAAAGCTGTACATTCTGCAGGCCCGGCCGGAGACGGTCGTCTCCCGCGGGGATGCGAACGTCATCCGGCGTTATGTCCTGCGTGAGCGTTCCACGGTCCTCGCCGCCGGGCGAGCCATCGGCCAGAAGATCGGCAGCGGCCGGGTGCGTCGACTGTCCGATCCGACTCAGATGGGGCAGTTCCAGGCGGGCGAGGTCCTCGTCGCCGACATGACGGACCCCGACTGGGAGCCGATCATGAAGAAGGCGGCGGCCATCGTCACGGACCGTGGCGGACGCACGTGCCACGCGGCGATCATCGCGCGAGAGCTCGGAATCCCCGCGGTGGTGGGGACGACGGACGCGACGGACTCGCTCCCCGACGGCACCGAGGTGACCGTCGTCTGCGCCGACGGCGACCGGGGAACCGTCTACTCGGGACTGCTCGAGTTCGTGCAGAAAGAGGTCGTCATCGACCAGATGCCCGACATCCCCGTGAAGATCATGATGAACGTCGCAACGCCCGACCAGGCGTTCTCCCTGTCACAACTGCCCAATGACGGGGTGGGCCTCGCGCGTCTCGAGTTCATCATCCAGGAGCAGATCGGCATCCATCCGCGTGCCCTGCTCGAACATGACCGGCTGCGTTCCTCATTGCGAGCGGCGATCGATGAGCGGACCGCCGCCTACCGGTCGCCCCGTGACTACTACGTATCGCGTCTCGTCGAAGGCGTCGCGATGATCGCGGCCGCCTTCGCGCCCAAGCCGGTCATCGTCAGGCTGAGCGACTTCAAGTCGAACGAATACGCCACGCTGCTGGGCGGTGCCGACTACGAGCCCGCCGAAGACAATCCGATGATCGGATGGCGCGGTGCATCGCGCTATGCATCGGCAGATTTCCGTGCCTGTTTCGATCTCGAATGCGAAGCGCTGGCCTACGTGCGCAACAGAATGGGCCTGACAAATGTGAAGGTCATGGTCCCCTTCGTCAGAACGGTGTCCGAGGGGCGCGCCGTGCTGGATCTCCTTGCGGAGAACGGCCTGCGGCGGGGACAGGACGGGCTCGAGGTCGTCATGATGTGCGAGATACCGTCGAACGCGCTCCTGGCCGACGACTTCCTCGACATCTTCGACGGCTTCTCGATCGGGTCGAACGACATGACCCAGTTGGTCCTGGGATTGGACCGCGATTCGGAGCTGCTCGCGACCACTTTCGATGAACGCGATCCCGCTGTGCTCAAGATCATCTCGATGGCCATCGAAGCCTGCAAGCGCCGCGGAGCGTACATCGGGATCTGCGGGCAGGGACCGTCCGATCATCCCGATTTCGCGGAGTGGCTGCTGCGAGAGGGCATCGATTCGATCTCCCTCAATCCCGACACGGTCGTCGAGACCTGGGTGAGCCTCTCTCGTCGACAGTCGCCGGTCTGATCGGTGTTTCGTTTTCGTCGGATGAAGGAGTGGCATCGTGAGTGATGACAGGGGATCGCACGTGGTTGCGCCGATCGTCACGTTGACCATGAACCCGGCGCTCGACGTGACGAGTTCGGTCGACCGCGTCGTGGCCGAGCACAAGCTGCGATGCGGTCCGGCCCGCTTCGATCCGGGCGGGGGCGGGGTGAACGTGTCTCGCGCGATACGGAACCTCGGCGGGAGCTCAGAAGCGATATACCCCCTCGGGGGCCCCAGCGGCGAGTCCTATCGCGTGTTCGCAAACGCCGCCGGGGTCATCGGCTCCGTGATCTCCATCACCGGAAATACGCGGGAGAGCTTCACGGTCGACGAGACGTCTACGGGCGATCAGTACCGATTCGTGATGCCGGGGCCGACTCTCGGCGACGACGAGTGGGGCGCCTGCCTCGATGCCGTAGAGCATCACCTGCCGCAGGGGGGCTATCTGGTGGCGAGCGGAAGCCTTCCGCCCGGTGTGCCCGAGGGCTTCTACGCGACGCTCGCACGGATGGTCGTCGGCCGGGACGTCCGTCTGGTGGTCGACGCTTCGGGGCGTCCCCTCGAGAAGGCGCTCGCCGAAGGCGTGTTCCTGATCAAGCCCAGCCGCGACGAACTCGCCGAACTGGCCGGAACGGGGCGGGAGCTGCAACCGGAGGAACAGATCGACGTCGCCCGGCGACTCATCGATGGCGGTCGCGCGCAGATCGTCGCCCTCACGCTGGGATCCGCTGGCGCTGTGTTGGTTCACGCGGACGCGACGTTGCGCCTGCCTGCCCCGAAGGTGAAGGTAGCCAGCGCGGTCGGAGCGGGCGATTCTTTTCTGGCAGGCCTCATCCTTCGTCTCGCCGAGGGGCATTCGATCGCCGACGCTTTCCGGACGGCCGTGGCGGCCGGCTGCGCGACGGCGATGATGCCCGGAACGACCTTGTGTCGGGCCGAGGACGTCGCGGCGCTCGAGCGCGAGCTTCGGACGTGACGGTGTCGTTCACGTGTGATGGTGTCGCTCACGTGTGATGGTGTCGTTCACGTGTGGCGGTGTCGTTTACGTGTGGCGGTGTCGTTTACGTGTGACCGTGCGGTTCCGCACCGGCGATCGTGCCGCGCCTCACGCGAATCTGACCCAGTTCGCGCCGTTTCCGGTCTCGGCCCGCTGCAGGAGTCCGAGTCGGTCTTCGTCCACGGCGTACAGAGAGATCGTCGTCGACAGCTCTCCCGCCGCGACCAGCAACGACCCGTCCGGACTGATCGCGAACCCGCGGGGCTGCGGCTCTGTCTCGTGGAAGATCCGGGGCACGGACACGACTCCCGCCGCGGTGACGGCAGAGGCCGCCAGGGTGCTCTCGGTGCGCTCGGACGTCCACAGCATCCGCTCACCTTCACCCCACTGCAGGTCGGCACCCCAGATGAAGTGGTTCTCGCGCGGGTCGGCGCCGAAGACACTGTGTCCGAGTCCCCTTGCGGGATCGACGACCGATGTCGCGCCGCGCAGGGCGAGTTCACCGGTCGTCGTGTCCCGAGCGAAGTGCAGGACCTCGCCGGAGAACTCGGTGACGACGTACACGGCATCCTGCGCTTCGCTCAGAATCAGGTGGCGGGGGCCGCTGCCTTTGGGCGCGGAGACCGTCTCGGCGTCGAGCGGGATGAGGTGCAGCTCGTCATCGAGGGCGTATTGGGCGACGAGGTCGGCGCCGAGCGAGACGAAGTAGGCGAATCGACCGTCGCCGTCGGCCAGCACGGAATGCAGGTTCGGGAATGCGATGCGCCCGACGGGTTCTCCGACGACTCCGTCCTCGACGTGGCAGCTGATCCCGTAGCCGCCCCCGTAGGACGCCCCGAGCAGAGCGGTGCCCCCGCGAGCGAGCGACAGGTAGTTCATGCCGCCGTCGGGCACGTCGATGCGGCTGCGCGGTGTCAGACGTCCCGTGGTCCGGTCGAGCTCGAGCGTCACGATGCCGGCGGGTTCGCCGTGCGTGCGGCCCTTGACACCGGCATAGACGAGGCTGCGGGCGGAATCGATCACGAACGTCGAGCAGTCCGGCAGGCCGTCGTTGACGGCGAGCCGCTCGAGCGCGCGGCCAGCGAGGCGGAAGACGCTGATCGATCCGTCGCCCGCATTGGCGACGAGGACGAGGGAAGTGGCGTTCATCCCTCGATCGTAGGTCGCGCCCGCACGAGGCGCCCGGGGCTCAGCTCCGCGAACCCGGTGACGTCTGCAGCCGCACGCGCTCCTGGGCGATCAGGGTGAGCAGCTCGGAGTTGCCCGCGGGATCTGCCGCTGTCGCTCGGATCTGCTCGTCGAGAGCCTCGAGCTGTGTCACGAGTGCCGCACGGGCGGCGGAGTCGGTGCAGGTGAGCGCGAGCTCGGCTACCGCCTGGACGAACCGCTGGACGACCGCGGGATGTTCGGCCCCGTAGTGCCGTATCGGGGTCAATGACGCGTCCAAGGCATCCTTCGTGCTCCGGGACTTCGTCACGACGCAGAGTTCGCCGTCCGGCCCGGCAAGACCCGCGGGCACAGGGGACATCGTGACGATTCGCGCGGTCATCGCGCTCAGGTGACCGAGCGCGTGGACAGCGGTCGTGGGGTCGTTCACTCCCGGAGAGAGCGCGCGCAGCGCGATGTCGAGCGTCTGCTGAACGCCGAAGTCGACGTCCTGCGCCGACGTGCGTTCGTAGCCGATGGGGTACGCCTTTCGTACGGCGTGCGCGACATCCTCTTCGTCTATCCGCTTTCGGTCGGTTCCCTCGCTGCCGGCGTCGGAGGCATCGGCATCCCACCAGAGCGCCAGGGGTGTGCCGGCAACCACGTTCGAGCCGACGCGATGCAGTTCCTCGATCACGATGCGGTGTTCGGTCGCGTATCGGACCAGCAGATCGTGATCGTGTCGTGTGATGAAGCCACTGGACGCCGCCAGCACGGTCTGCCGGAGCGGCGTCATCGGGATCGCGCCGTCGTAGGCCGCGGCGCGGGCATTGCGTCCGTCGATCAGATCGATCGTCGCGTCGGTCTCGGCGTGGATCTCTTTCAGCATCGTCTCGACCCGCAGTTGCGCGGCGAGATGCGCCAGGAAGAAGACGAGCATGATCACGCTGGCGAGCGTCAGGACGAAGCCGAGTGTGACGGAGAGCCGGGGGACGAACTCCGCGATGTCGCCGTCCTCCGAGCGAACCGAACGCAGCACGGTGAGCGAGTAGGCGAACGTGCCGAGGAAGGCGGCGAGGGTCCAGTGCACCTGACGATCACGAGCGAAGAGCCGCAGAACGCGGGGTGAGGCCTGGCTGCTCGCCAACTGGAGCGCGACGACCGTGAGCGAGAACGTGAGCGACGTCGCGGTGATCAGCGATCCTGCGATCGACGACAGGACGGTGCGGGCAGTCTCGGCGCCCCCGTTGAAGACGACGGAGTCGACCGCGTCCGGGAGCTCCGGGTCGACGATCAGGTCCAGGCGTGGCAACACGATGCCGAGGGCGACCGCGACGACGACTGCTGTGACGGGCACGGGCCAGAGCCGGGAATCGATCGCCTCGGACAGCGTCGCCCACCACCCGCGCCATCGGCTCGATCCGCTGTCGCTCGATCCGTTGACCTGCCGTGGCGCCTGGGGCATCCGCTCATCCTAGGAGATCAGCGATCGGATCCTTCGGGGACAAAGACCGTGAGTGCCGCGTCTAGGCGATCCGCTGGAGCGCCGCACACGTCCATCGTGCGAACGAGCGCCAGGGGTCGGCGCAGTCGAGCGCCGCGATGTGTCGGAGCAGCTCCGGTGTAGCGCTGAACCACTCCCCGCCCTCGCGGAGTGCGACGAACTGGCCGTGGCGTCGCTGCTCGAGATCGCGGCCGCCCAACTCGAACGCCAGCAGCTCGTCGTGACGGATCGCCCCCAGCCGCTGCCGAGGCCGTGCAGACGTGCCGATCTTGATGCGCTCGGCGTACCGCAGATAGTAGACGACGTCGACGCAGGGGCGCTCGAGGCCGGTGTCGACGGCGTCGCCGACCCGCCAATGACACCACGTGCACCTCAGACCCTCGGCCCGACGCTCGCCGTCGGTGGCGCCGCAGAGCATGCACGGGTCCGGGAGGGGCTCTGTGCTCGACACCCTCGAAACATAGGAGCACCCGCCGACACGGGCGGGCCGACGAAGAAAGCTCACGGTCGATGCCGAAAATGCAACCCCCTTATGCGGAATGTTGCCGCGGTCCATGATGTGATCTGCTCGATCCTTTCCGCGTGCCCGATTCACGGGTGCGCATGCGATTCGCAGCGCACCCGACCCGCCGTACGAAAGGCACCACACATGCTCGGACTCATCATCAGCATCATCGTCATCGGACTGATCGCCGGCGCGCTCGCCCGCCTGATCGTGCCGGGCAAGCAGAGCATGGGGATCGGCATGACGATCCTGCTCGGAATCATCGGCTCGTTCGTCGGAGGCTTCCTCGGCTTCTTCCTGTTCGGCGCCGATGCACAGGACGGGTTCTTCCAGCCGGCCGGCATCATCGGTTCGCTCATCGGGGCGATCATCGTCCTGCTGCTCTGGGGCGCCTTCGCGGGTCGCCGTTCCAGCCGCCGCTGAGACCCGTCGTGGCGGGGGACACTTCTTCCGAACCGCGGCTGGTCGCTGACACCGGCCGCGGTCGCTCAGACGTGCCGCGCGCGCACGCCGACCTGCGGGTGAACGACCTGCAGGTCGGCGACGTGCTCGAAGGCCGGTACCGCGTCGACCAGTTCGTCGGCGCCGGCGGAATGGCCTCGGTGTTCCGTGCGACCGACGTGGCACTCGGGCGAACGGTCGCGATCAAGCTGTTCACGCCGGGCACGGCCGGCCGCGGTGATGAGGCACGCCAGGTGTCCGAGACGCGGTTTCTCGCCTCCCTCAGTCACCATGCGCTCGTCACGCTGTTCGACGCGCACCTGCCCGAGCGGGGCCACGCGTTCCTCGTGATGGAGTACATCGATGGGGGAACGCTCGATTCGCGCCTGCTCGGCGGCCCTCTTCACGACGAGGATGCGGCAGCCCTCGCTCGCGAACTCGGCGAGGCGCTGCACGTCGTGCACGCCGCCGGGATCATCCATCGCGATGTAAAACCGTCGAACATCCTCCTTCGTCCGACGCTCACGCCCGAAAGCCCCATCCGTCCGACGCTGGCGGACTTCGGCATCGCGTACCTCGTGGACACGACCCGCCTCACCGCCCCCGGAACCGCCATCGGAACCGCCGCGTACCTCGCGCCCGAGCAGGTGCGGGGTGCCGCGCCCACGACCGCGTCCGACATCTACGCGCTCGGGCTGGTTCTGATCGAGGCGCTGACGGGCCGCCGGGCCTTCGCGCAGCAGACGCCCGTCGAGGCGATCGCCGCACGTCTGTCCATGCAGCCCGAGATCCCGCACAGCGTCGGTCACGGCTGGCGCTCGCTGCTCATGGCCATGACGTCGCGCGAGCCGGAGGGTCGGCCGACCGCGCTCGAGGTCGCCACACGCGCCCGTTCTCTCGACGCCGCGCCCGTCGAGCCCGAGGTCACAGCGTTGTCCGTCGATCCGCGGGGGGCCGATGCATCCGTTCCTCCGCGGCCGCCCCTGCCCGCTGCGCCGGGAGCTCCGCCTTCGCCCATTTCTTCCACGGCCACGCTGATCATGCCGACGGATGCCTCGGTCGCGACGTCCGGCGCGACACCGGGCCGGGGCGGATCCGAGCCGGAGCGCGCTGCTCCCCGTCTTCGTCGCCGCGGTGTGATGTCGGCGGCCGGAGTGCTTCTGGTCCTCGCCGTCATCGCTGCGATCATCGTCGGGCTGCTGTGGAACGCGAACGCGCCGACAGACCCCGTGCAGCCGGAGTTGCCGCAGATCGGCGAGCCGATCGACACCCACCTGCGCGACCTCCTCGACGCGGTGACACCGTGAACCGCCGCGTCGCATGGCTCGCCCCGGTGCTCGCGAGCGTGATCCTTCTCGGTGGCTGCGCGCCTCAGAACACCGATCTGTCGTCGGACGCTGCCGCACAGATGCAGACGATGGTCGTATCGGTCGCCGAGACGGCCGCGACGGGTGATCACGCGGCTGCGATCGCGCAACTCGATCTGCTGCAGGCCGAGCTCGACGCCGCACGGGAGCGGGGCGATGTGAGCGAGGAAAAGGCCGCGAGCATCCAAGCCGCGATCGACCTCGTGCGCGCCGACCTGGCGCAGGCATCCGTCCCCGAGCCGGTGCCGTCCGAAGCGCCCGCTGTCGAGCCGACGACCGACGTGATCCCCGGAAACGATGACGCCGAGGATGGCGGGGGCGACCGTGGTCCCGGCAACGGTCCGGCTGATGGGGGTCCCGGTGAGGGGAACGGGAACAAGGGCAACGGGAACGACGGCAACGGGCCAGGCGGGAACCGGGGCAACGGGCCAGGCCGGAACCGGGGCAACGGCAACCGGTGAGTTCGCCGCGATACGTCATCGCGTGGACACGAACCGCCGCCTATTTACCGCGTGCGCGGCATCGACGCGACTGAGGCGATGCCCACGTCCCCGGGGTGGAGCTTGCGACGAATCGCGCCGAGGGCTGAGTCCCGCGTGGGCCTCGCGGCCGTTGCCGGAAGATGTGAGAAGTCTCATCTGTTCGACGTGATTTCGGCGCTTTTTGGGCCGGGGAATGTCGGAGGCCGTCCGTAGAGTTTCGAACATGCATTCGAACGTTCGCGATGTAG
>CAYZEL010000074.1:0-10683 GCA_964477515.1 uncultured Microbacterium sp. | reverse complement strand
GCGGCGGCCGTGGCGTTGGCGGCTACGCAAGCGGCCCGGGGTCAAGCGCCTCTAAGCGCCCACGGTGCCGGTTGATCGGAGCGGCCTGTAAGGCACGCTGCCGCTCCCTCCAGAAGGGCATTCACCCGGGATGCCCAAAAAATCCATCATCCCGGGTGGAGGAGGACAAGAGCCCGGAGGTCATTTCCTCCCTCCCCGAGCTCTGAACAGGGGGTCGCGTGCGCATGCGCACGCGAGAGAGCCCAAATTGTGCCCTCAGCGCACCGGACACGCGATTCGTCGCGAGCGCTGAGGGACGGGAGCCGAATGTAAGCGCGCCGTTGTCCTTTCCGGACGCTTCAGCGGGCTGGTAACCCGCGCATATCGCACTCCCCCGGAACGGGCCTCGAGTCGGCAACAGCCGCTCGAGGCCCGTTCTCTTTCGTTGGTGCCTTGGTGCTAACGCCGCGCTAACAACTCCCCTAACCGGAGCGCCTCGACTAGGGTTCATGGATACCCAGCGTCCGCGTACTTACGGGCGTCGAGGCTCCGCCCACATCAGGGCGCGGCCCGTGGGTGGGTTCGAGCCCCACGGGGCCCACCGCGACGCGGCGATCTCGCGACATCTGCGGCACCGACGCGCCTTCAACGACGGAGAGCCCGACAGATGTGCGCCCCGATGCGGCGCCCCCATCTGGCGTATGCGCGTAACGTGAGGTCGTTGACGGCGTTCAACGTGATCATCGGAACACCCATCCGGCTGCAGATGCGTCGGGTCTCGATGTCGAGCATCCGCGCACGACGACCGGTGAGAAGCCGGGCGAAGGGCGAGATGGACCTCGTCAACTGCATGCTGGCGGTGCTCGTCACGAAGACCGACGCGCACGACGCCGATGTCAGCGCCTCCACGAGGCCGGTGATGCTGCGCTGCCAGCTGCGGCGGCCCGTCAAGCAGAACGCGTCCGTCGTGGCGAGCATGAGCACGATCGCGTCGTAACCGTCGAGGTCGACGCTTGCGAGACAGGCGAGGGTCGACCGGGCCGACGCCGCGGGTTGCGCGCTGACGGTCACGATCACCCCGCGCCCCGTATATTCCGCAACGTGGCGGGCGAGGAAGCCGGCCACCCCCAGTTCGTGGATCAGCACACCGCAACCCGCCGCCGCCCCGTCGCCGATGACCAGGACGCGGACGGGGTCGATCCCGCGGACGCAGACGACGGGCGGCCCCGTCGGGTAGCTCCACTCGCGCTGCTCGTGTGTTCTCGCGCGGAAGAGGGTCCAGAAGATCGGCCCGAGCACGGCGTCGCGGCACGCGGCTGCGCTCATCGGCGCAACCCGACGGAGCGGGCTCGGTCGGGGCCCGGCGTGCTCCTGCGAGATCAATGCCGCGCCTTTCGCGTCGTATCCGTCTGCGTGCCACCGTCTCGATGGCGATTAACCGTATGGATGCGTCTGCGGCCGGGGATATCCGGCAGGCGCGGCTCAATATCCGATCTGCGCGGACCGCGGCCGTCCCCACTCCGTCGCCGCGTAGGATCGCCGGATGCCACCACAAGCGGGCGAGATGTTCGCGACCCACCGCGTCGCGTTCAGCCGTGACGTCGACCACGCCCGACAGGTGCTCGGCGACGTCTTTCTCCCCGTCGATTTCCCCGCGGCGAAGGCATCCGGCACCTTCGAGATGCAGCTCAACGCTCTGATGGTCGGCCGACTCACCTGTGGGTACATGAGGTTCCGCGACGCGGTCTGCATAGAGACCGCCGAGGCGGAGAACTATCACATCGACATCCCGACGGGGGGCCGCGCCACGATGCGAGCGGGCCTCGGCTCACCGATCCACGGCACACAGCGGACGGCGGGCATCTTCATGCCGGGGCGGCCGGTCGAGATCCGATCCGACGGGGGGTTCGCGCAACTCTCCCTCATGATTTCGCGCGATCACCTGCAGCTCGAGGTGCAGAACCTGCTCGGGCGCGAGCTCTCCCGTCCCCTCGAGTTCATCGGCGAGATCGACCTGTCGACGCCGGGCGCACAGACGATGATGCAGGCGCTACGGATGATCGACGACGCGTCCCACGACGAGGGTGGACTGCTCGCGCATCCGCTCGCCACGCAGCGCTTGGAGCAGGTCGTGATGCACAGCCTGCTCTTCGCGCAGCCGCACAATCATTCGGCAGCGCTCGCGGGTCCCGCTCCGGTTCCGGGCGTTCGGCCCGTCACGCACGCGGTCGAACTCATGCGGAGCGATCTCTCCCATCTGTGGAGCAGTTCGGAACTGGCCGCACGAGTGTCCGTGAGCGTTCGCAGTCTGCAGGAGGGTTTCCGCCGTTCCCTGGCCACGACTCCCATGAGCTACCTGCGCCTCCTCAGGCTCGAGCAGGTCCGTGAGGAACTGCTCACGGCAGAGGCGGCGAACATCACCGAGGTGGCCTCCCGCTGGGGATTCACCCATCTCGGACGATTCGCCGCCGTGTATCGGGAGAAGTACTCAGAACTCCCGTCGGACACGGTGAGATCGTCGCACGGCCGAACCCGCACCTAGATTTCGCAACGCGCCACTGGACGACGGGGACACGCAGCGCGGGCGATCCCGGCGTCTCACGTTCGATCGTCCGCCAGACTGGCGCGCCGCTGCTCTTCGCGTTTCGAGTACGCCGCGGCGCGGATGGCCTCGTCCGACTCCAGGCCCGTGCCGAGTGCTCCGCCGAGAGTCGCAGCCGATGCGACGAACCAGGTCAGCACGAACAGATCGCCGTACCCGGGCGATGCGCCGAAGGAATCGCCCATCACATCCGGGTCGAGGACGAACATCGCCCAGGCCAGGTTCACGACGTAGAGCGCCAGATAGCAGATGACGACTCCGACCGTGAGGGTCAGCAGAGTCGAGGTGTTGTAGAGACGGGACCGTTCTCGAGCGGCGGCGGAGTCGTCATCGGGGCGGTCCCATAGTTTGCCGTCGATCACGATCCAGGCGATGACGATCGCGATGGAGGCGATGGTCGCCACCGCGAGCCGCCATCCCGACAAGGACGCCGCGAGCGTCCACACCGTCGGTTCGATCGTGGCCACCGCGCCGGTGGCGAGGGCTGCGACCAGCGCGGATTTCAGGCCTGCCGCGAGCAACCATGGGCGGTTGGCGAGCACCATGCCCACGAGCACCCGCCCGCGAGCACTCAGGCCGGGCAGAGGCAGACGCTGCTCCTCGGGCGTGGTGGGCTCCGCCATGCCGTCGACGAGTCCTCGCACCGCGGCGCGAGCGCGGGCGGTCACACGGAACCCGC
The DNA here is from genome assembly GCA_964477515.1 of uncultured Microbacterium sp. Lineage (GTDB taxonomy): Bacteria > Actinomycetota > Actinomycetes > Actinomycetales > Microbacteriaceae > Microbacterium. The sequence continues at coordinate 7,423 of CAYZEL010000074.1, read as the reverse complement.
CGAGCGCGGGGAGCGAGAGCACAGCCGCCTGTCGCCGGGGATCGATCGCGGCGAGCAAGTAGCGTCCATCGTCATCGCGAAGCGGAAGCTCGGTCACGCCGATCACGAGATCCCACGCATTCTCGTCGGCATGCCTCCGCAGCCGTGCCAGAGCTGTATCGACGTCCTCGGAACCCAGTGTGAAGGGCGAGCTCACCAGCTCGATGTCCCAGCCGTCTGCGGCAGCGCCGGCCGGGGGCACGAGGTCGGTCATCCGGCGCGCGAGGTTGGTGGGCGAGGCCGGATCGGCCACGAGCCCCACTCGGATCGGCCCCATCTCCGCAACCTACACCCATGCCCACTTCGTCCATGGCCCCACGGATGCGCGAGCGAATGTGGACGCGGTGTAACAATTCGACGCTGCGTGCGCCCGGCCCGTCCGGCTGCCGCAACAATAGAGGGGCACCTGCCCACAGCATCCGGGCACATCTTCTCGCCTTGGAGGCATCATGTCGCGCTCCCGCCTGCTCACTCTCGCCGCCGGAATCACGGTTGCCGCGTTCGCCCTCGCGGGCTGCGCGGGCGGAACCGGAGGAACGGATGCATCCGCCGAGCCGGATGCCGGATACGTGACGCCGGGCAAGCTGACCATCGCGACGGGCGACATCGCCTACTACCCCTACGTGATCGACGACGACCCGGCGTCCGGTGAGGGATTCGAGGCCGCCATCGCCTACGCCATCGCCGACAAGCTCGGCTTCGAAGCCGAGGACGTCGAGTGGGTGCGCACGAGCTTCGAAGCCGCGATCGCACCGGGTCCGAAGAACTTCGACTTCAACATCCAGCAGTACACGATCACCGACGAGCGCAAGCAGGCCGTGGACTTCTCGTCGCCCTACTACTCGGCCAGCCAGGCGATCGTCGCCGTCACGGGCGGCGCGGCGGACGGCGTCGACTCGATCGACGGACTCAAGGACCTGGTGATCGGTGCCATGGCCGGATCCACCAGTGCCCAGACGCTCGACGAGGTTGTACAGCCCACGACCGCACCGCAGCTGTTCAGCTCGAACGAGGACGTCGTGGCCGCCCTGAACGCCGGGCAGATCGACGCCTTCGTGATCGACCTGCCGACCGCCTACCTCGCGACCGCGATGTACATCGAGGACTCGTTCATCGTCGGAGAGCTCCCGGCCGGAGGCATCCCGGACGAGTGGGGCGTCGTGCTCTCGAAGGACTCGCCCCTGACCGACCAGGTCTCGGCCGCGATCGACGAGCTGCGTGAGGACGGAACGCTCGCCGCGATCACGGACGAATGGCTCGGCGCGGGCCAGGGCGTCACCCTCCTGCAGTGAGTGCGCTGCAGTGACCCCGCCGAACTGAGCGCGCCGCCATGAATCCCCGCGGCATCCGTCGCTCCACCTCCGATACCGTCGAGACGTGAGCGCCCACTCCCCCAGCGAGCTCGAACTCGAGCGCAGAGCCTTTCGCGCACGCCAGTCGCGCCGTTCGGTGCTGGTCGCGATCGCCTCGTCGATCGTGTTCGCGATCATCGTCTGGGCGACGGTCATCAACACGCCCGGGTGGGCCGGGGTGCAGCGGGCGTTCTTCGATCCGACCATCGCCTGGCAGGCCCTCCCCGCCGTGTGGGCGGGGTTCCTGCTGAATCTGCAGGTGCTGGGCCTGTCGCTCATCACCGTGCTGATCGTCGCCATCGCCATCGCGTTGCTGCGCACCCTGCCGGGCCCGGTCTTCGTGCCGCTGCGTGCCCTCGCCGCCGCGTACACCGATATCTTCCGCGGCCTGCCGTTCATCATCGTGCTGTACCTGGTCGGTTTCGGCATTCCGACGCTCGTCAACGAGCGCATCCCCGTGATCTATCTCGGCACGCTCGCGGTGACACTCACCTACTCCGCCTACGTGTCCGAGGTCATCCGGGCCGGAATCGAGTCGGTGCATCCGTCGCAGCGTTTGGCGGCGCGTGCGCTCGGGCTCGGCTACGGCCAGACGCTCCGCCGCGTCGTGCTCCCCCAGGCCTTCCGTCGGATCACGCCGCCGCTCATGAACGACTTCGTCGCGATGCAGAAGGACGTCGGGCTCATCTCGATCCTTGGCGCGACGGACGCCGTGCTCGCCGCCAAGATCGAGGGCGCGCAGACCTATAACTTCACGCCGTACATCGTGGCCGGCATCCTGTTCATCCTGCTCGCGATCCCCACGATCCGCCTGACGGACTGGTACGCGGCACGGCTGCGCGCCCGCGAACAGAGCGGGGTGCTGCTATGAGCGGGGTGCTGTCGGCGACCGACCTATGGAAGTCCTTCGGCGAGGGATCCCAGAAGAAGGATGTGCTGCGGGGGGTCTCGCTCGAGCTGGCGAAGCACGAGGTGGTCGCCGTGATCGGGGCGAGCGGATCCGGCAAGTCGACCCTGCTGCGCTGTCTGGATCTGCTTGAGCCCATCGACGACGGCCGGATCCTGCTCGCGGGCGACGACATCTCGGACCCGCGCGTCGACGCGAACCGCGTGCGCTCGCGCCTCGGATTCGTGTTCCAGGGCTTCAACCTGTTCCCGCACATGTCGGTGCTCGACAACGTCACGCTCGCCTCGCGGGTCACACGGCGTGAGAGACGAGCGGATGCCGAGGCTCGCGGCCGCGCGATCCTCGAGCGCGTCGGGCTCGCCGACAAGGCTGCCGAACACCCCGACCGCCTGTCGGGCGGTCAGCAGCAGCGCGTCGCGATCGCCCGGGCCATCGCGACCGACCCCGAGGTACTGCTGCTCGACGAGATCACGTCGGCCCTCGACCCCGAACTGGTCGGCGAGGTTCTCGAGCTGGTGCGTGCCCTCGCCGAAGAGGGCACCACGATCCTCATGGCGACGCACGAGATGGCATTCGCGCGCGATGTCGCGCATCGGGTGCTGTTCCTCGACGAGGGGCGTGTGCTCGAGCAGGGCACTCCCGCTGAGGTCCTGGGCGCACCGCGCGAGGAGCGGACCCGCGCGTTCCTCGCCCGCTTCACCGGCTGAGCCGGTCGCGCACCGCGACCTAGACGACCGAGAAGATGACCTCGACCTCGACCGGGCTGTCGAGCGGCAGCACCGGGACTCCCACGGCGGACCGGGCGTGACGGCCGGCGTCGCCGAAGATCTCGCCCAGCACCTCGCTCGCACCGTTCACGACGCCGGGCTGACCGAGGAAGTCGGGCACGGATGCCACGAACCCGGTCACCTTCACGACGCCCGTCAATCGGTCGACACCCCCGACTGCGGCGGCGGCCGCGGCGATCGCGTTGAGTGCGCACTGTCGCGCATACGCCTTAGCGTCCGCAGCGGGAACCAGGCCGTGACCGTCGCCGACCTTCCCCGCAGCGGGAAGCTGGCCCGAGACGAGCGGCAGCTGACCGGCGGTGAACACCAGATCGCCGTGCACCTTCGCGGGCACGTACGAGGCGAGGGGCGGTACGACATCGGGCAAGTCGATGCCCAACTCGGCGAGTTTCGCGGAAATGCTCATGAGATCACTGTCCTTCGAATTGACGGGATGCTTCGGCGGCGGCGGCAAGACCGGCGTTGCCCGAGGCATCCGTTCCGCCGACGGGACGCTTGAGGTAGGCGACGAGGCCACCCTCGGGGCCCGCGACGACCTGGACGAGCTCCCAGCCCTGCTTGCCCCAATTGTTCAGGATCGCTGCCGTGTTGTGAATCAGCAGCGGGGTCGTGAGGTACTCCCAGGTGGTCATCGCACTCCCGAGATCGCGTGGTCGGATCGTTCCGAACGGGAGGCGCGCGCGACCGTTTCGGTCATCGCTCAGCTAACTCCCTTACGATCAACCCTATGCCTGATAAGAATCGGACGGCTACGGGCGTGCTCGGCGGGATCGCCGGCCTCGTAGGCCTGAGCGCAGTCGCTGGTCTCTTGGTGACCGCCACCGTCACGCCGGCCATCGCCGTATCGGGCGCCGCGGCGTCGAGCGCGATCACGATGTTCGACAACATGCCGAGCTACCTCGAGATCGACGATCTGATGCAGCAGAGCGAGATCTACGCGAAGCAGAGCGACGGCAGCGACCTGTTGCTCGCCCGCTTCTACGACCAGAACCGCCTGCCCGTCACCTATGAGCAGATCGCGCCCGTCATGTTCGACGCGATCCTCTCGAGCGAAGACCCCCGCTACTACGAGCACGGCGGCGTCGACCTCATCGGCACGACGCGCGCGCTGCTCAGCAACGCGCAGGGCGGCCAGACCCAGGGCGGGTCCTCGATCAGCCAGCAGTACGTCAAGAACGTCCTCGTGCAGAAGTGCGAGAAGGAAGCGCCCACACAGGAAGAGCTCGCCGCGTGCTGGGAGAAGGTCACCCTGGCCAAGGGGATCGAGGGCTATCAGCGCAAGCTGCAGGAGATGCGCTACGCGATCGCGCTGGAGCAGCGGTACTCGAAGAACGATGTTCTGCTCGGGTACCTCAACATCGCCAACTTCGGCGGCACGACCTACGGTATCGGCGCCGCCGCGCAGTACTACTTCAGCGTGAACGCCTCGGACCTGACGCTCTCGCAGGCCGCCACGCTCGCCGGCATGGTGCAGAACCCCAACACGTACCGCATCGACAGGCCCGAGCGTGAGACCAACGGCGCCGCGGACGGGTACGCCGTCACGACGGACCGCCGCAACTACGTCCTCCGCCAGATGCTCACCGAGGGCAAGATCACGCAGGAACAGTACGACGCGGCCAAGGCCGAGGTCATCACCCCGGCCATCAATGCGACCGAACAGGGGTGCCAGCAGGCCGGCGGCGCCGCATACTTCTGCGACTACGTCCGGACGATCGTGCTGAACGATGTCGCCTTCGGCCAGACACCCGAGGAGCGGAGCGCGGCTCTGCGCCGCGGCGGCCTGAAGATCTACACGACGCTTGACCTCGACCTGCAGTTCGCGGCGGAGAAGGCCATCTCGATCGTGCCGGCCACGCACCCGAACCTCGACCTCGGGTCGACCGGCGTGCAGCTCGAGGTGGGCACCGGGCGCGTGCTGTCGATGGTGCAGAACCGCAAGTACACGCAGGATGCGGACCAGTCGGCGGCTGACGCGGCGTATACGTCCATCAACTACAACACGCGGTACGTCAACGGTGGATCCAACGGCTTCAACCCGGGATCGACCTACAAGCTCTTCACCCTGCTGAACTGGCTCGAGCACGGGCATTCCGTGAACGAGGTCATCAACGGTCGGCAGCGCAACTTCACGGTCCTGACCGATTGCGACGGCGGCACGCAGCGCGTGTCCTCCGGCGAGATCAAGAACTTCGAGGGCGTCGGCGGCTACAGCGGCACCCCGATGAAGTTCACGGCGGACTCGCTCAACACCGGATTCCTCGCGATGAGCGAGAAGGTCAGCGTCTGCGACACGAACAAGATCGCCGATCGACTCGGCGTCGAGTACGCGAACGGATTCAAGACGTACATCGGCAACGAGAGCGACCCGAACAACACGGTGAACGTTCCCTACGACATCCTGGGCTCGAAGAACATCGCCCCCATCGACATGGCGGCGGCGTACGCGACCATCGCGAGCAACGGCCTCTACTGCCCGCCGAAGGCGATCGACGCGGTCTTCAACTCCGACGGCGAGCCGCTCCCCCTCCCGAACACCACCTGCAATCAGGTGCTGGATGGTTCCGTGGCGTCGACCGCGGCCTATGCGCTCGCCGGCGTCATCAATGGCGGCTCCGCCGCGGCATCCCGTCCGGGCGACGGCATCCCCGTGTTCGGTAAGACGGGCATCCACGAGCAGTTCCAGACGTGGATGGACGGCAGCAGCACCAAGGTCACGACCGTCGTCTGGGTCGGAAACGTCAAGGGGCAGCAGCGCCTCGACCGCAACTCGGCCAACGGTTACTCGCTGTGGCGCATGCGTCACACGATCTGGCCGGCCATGCAGCGCGCCGCGAACGCCAAGTACGGCGGCGACGCTTTCGCCAAGCCCGATTCCAACCTCACGCGCCAGGTGCAACTCGACCTGCCGAACGTCGTGGGCCAGCCGATCGACCAGGCGAGGAAGACCCTCGAAGACGCCGGGTTCTCGGTGAACGTGGGCGACGCGGTCGACGGTACTCAGGCCCCGGGAATCGTCGAGCGTCAAGATCCCGGTGCCGGTCGCGTCAGCGGTGGAACGACGGTCACCCTTTCGCCGAGCAACGGGCAGGGGCTCGCCGTCCCTAACGGATTGATCGGAACCAACCGGGGAGCAGCAGAGGCGGCGATCCGCGGCGCTGGGTTTGGTCGAGTCGACGCGATTTGTGAAGTCAACGCGACTGCGACGCCCGGTGATGGTGTCGTTTCGGCTGTCTCGCCTGGTGAGGGCACCATCGCGAATAGGAATACACCTATCGCAATCACGTACCAGCGCCCAAACTGCTCGTGACCTCGCGATCCCGCCAGGGCCTGCGCGCCCTGGCGGCCGCGGGCGCCATCGGCGCCGCTGCGGTCGGGTGGGGCGTCGGCATCGAGCGCTACCTGTTCACGCTGCGACGCGCCGAGCTCGCGATCCTGCCCGCGGGTGCCGCACCGCTCCGGGTACTGCACATCTCCGACGTCCACATGGCGCCGTGGCAGCGCCGCAAGCAGGCGTGGATCGCCTCGCTCGCGTCGCTCCGCCCCGACCTGATCGTCAACACCGGAGACAACATGGGACACGTCGACGGGCTACGCGGTGTGCGCGCGGCGTTCGCCGGATTCCGCGGGACGCCCGGCTTCTTCGTCCACGGGTCGAACGACATGCACGCCCCGACCCCGCGCAATCCGTTGCGCTACTTCCTCGGCCCGTCACGGAAGCGTCGCGCTGCCCCGCGACTCGATGTCAGTGCGATGGAGGACTACTTCACCGAGCACCTCGGTTGGACGAACCTGAACAACGCGGCCGGTTCGATCGATCTCTCGGGGATGCGGATAGCTGGTTTCGGGGTCGGCGACGCGCATCACGACGACGATCGGCTCGATCTGGTGCCGACGATGGTCGCGAGCCTGCACGAGAACGACGAGGCACCGGCCGCGCTGACGATCGGTGTGGCGCATGCCCCCTACCGGCGCGTCCTCGATACCTTCACGGATGCGGGAGCCGACGCGATCTTCGCCGGTCACACCCACGGGGGCCAGGTCCGCCTCCCGGGCTTCGGTGCGCTCGTGGCCAACTGCGACATCCCCCTGAAGCAATCGCGGGGTCTCTCGGCATGGACGCGCCGCGGACGGACGGTTCCGCTCAACGTCAGCGCGGGCCTCGGCCATTCGATCTATGCGCCGGTCCGGTTCGCCTGCCGTCCCGAGGCGACCCTGCTGACGCTCGTCGCTCGCGCATGACGCTGTTCTGGTCGGCCGACGAGTTCGGGTAGACTCGGAGGGTTGCCACGGGGTGTGGCGCAGCTTGGTAGCGCGCGTCGTTCGGGACGACGAGG
>CAYZEL010000073.1:0-10762 GCA_964477515.1 uncultured Microbacterium sp. | reverse complement strand
GGGGGTGGGCGGCCGCGGGCGGCCGCGGCCGGCGCCCCGCCGAGGTCCTCGCGGGGACCGGCCTCGACTGGTCCTCCGTCACCCGCCCCGGTCAGGTGCTGAGGCTGGGCGCCCCCGCCGCGCCCGCGCCCGCCGCCCCGCCGCCCGCCGCGCCCGCGATGATGTCGCACACGGTGGTTGCGGGTGACACCCTGAGCGGCATCGCCCGGCGTCACGGCATCGGCCTTCGGGCACTGTTCGAGGCCAACGGCCTCGGCTGGAGTTCAGTCATCTACCCCGGCCAGACCCTGAACGTCCCGGGCGTCACGACTGCCGCGGCCGTCGCGCCGGCTCCGGCACCCGCCCCGGCTCCGGCACCCGCCCCCGCTCCGGTCGTCCCGCAGACGACCCACACCGTCGCCCGCGGCGACACGCTCTCGGGCATCGCCAAGAGGTACGGCGTGACGCTCGCCGCCGTCTTCGCAGCCAACGGCCTCGGCGCGGGCTCGATCATCTACCCCGGTCAGACCATCGCCGTGCCCGGCGCCGCTCCGACACCCGCCGCCGCGCCGGCGCCCTCAGCATCCGTCGAGGGACTCGACGCCGAGCAGATTCAGAACGCGCGCCTGATCATCCAGATCGGCCGAGAGCTCGGAGTCTCGGACCGCGGCATCGCCATCGCCCTGGCGACCGCGATGGTCGAATCCTGGATCCGCAATCTCGACTGGGGCGACCGCGACTCGCTCGGCCTGTACCAGCAGCGACCGAGCACCGGTTGGGGCTCCCCCGCCGAGATCCGTGACGCCTCCCGGTCGATCCGCGTCTTCTACGGCGGCCCGTCCGACCCGAACGGCAACCGCACACGAGGACTTCTCGATGTCCGCGGCTGGGAGAGCATGGGCTTCGCGCAAGCCGCCCAGGCCGTGCAGCGATCGGCGTTCCCCGACCGCTACGCCGCCTGGGAGGGCGCCGCCAATCAGTGGATCGCTGCGCTCGGATAATGCGGTTTCGCCGTGCCCCGAGGGTGAGGCGCTCCCGGGCCACGGGCCCGCCCTTCCGTAGACTTCACTCGTGAGTACGAGCCAGCAAGCCGACCCCTTGATCGGGCGGCTTGTCGACTCTCGCTATCGTGTTCGCGCCCGCATCGCCCGCGGCGGCATGGCCACGGTCTACGTGGCCACCGACCTGCGCCTCGAGCGGCGCATCGCGCTGAAGGTCATGCACGGACACCTGAGCGACGACGCGGTGTTCCAGACCCGCTTCATCCAGGAGGCGCGCGCCGCTGCCCGACTGGCCGACCCGAATGTCGTGAACGTCTTCGACCAGGGCCAGGACGAGGGCATCGCGTACCTCGTGATGGAGTATCTGCCGGGCATCACCCTGCGCGAGCTGCTGAAGGAGCAGAAGAAGCTCACGATCGCGCAGACGATCACGATCATGGATGCGACACTGTCGGGCCTCGCGGCCGCGCACCGCGCCGGCATCGTGCACCGTGATGTCAAACCCGAGAACATCCTGCTCGCCGAGGACGGCCGCATCAAGATCGGGGACTTCGGTCTCGCGCGCGCGACGACCGCGAACACCGCGACCGGCCAGATGCTGATGGGCACGATCGCCTACCTCGCACCCGAGCTCGTCACCCGCGGCCAGGCCGATGCGCGGAGCGACATCTACGCGCTCGGCATCATGCTGTACGAGATGCTCGTCGGCGAGCAGCCCTACAAGGGCGAGCAGCCGATGCAGATCGCCTACCGCCACGCGACCGACACCGTGCCGCGGCCGAGCGCGAAGAATCCGCAGATCCCCGAGCCACTCGACGAGCTCGTGCTGTGGGCGACCGAGAAGAATCCGGACGACCGCCCGGACGACGCATCCGTCATGCTCGATCGTCTCCGCGAGATCGAGCGCGACCTGGGTGTCGCCCCCGCCCCCACGCGGGCGACGGTGGCGATCGGCATCCACGACGACAGCAACTCGGGCGAGCTGACGAAGGTCATGCCCTCGGCCGCGGCCCTCACGACGACCATCACGCCTGATGTCGACAACGGCACCCTGCTGCGCCGCCGGGCTGGTCGGCGCCGGGCGCGCGGCGCCTGGTTCGCGGTGCTCGTGATTCTGCTCGCCGGGCTCGCGGGCGGTGCCGGATGGTGGTTCGGGTCCGGACCGGGGTCGCTGGTCGCGGTACCGGATGTCTCGGGGAGAACCTTCGACGAGGCCTCGGCTCGATTGCTGCAGGACACGCTCGTCGCGGTTCAGGGCGAGGGTGAGTACAGTCTCGAGGTGGACGCGGGACTCGTCCTCTATACGGCGCCGGGTGCGGGCGAGCGGGTCGACAAGGATGCGACCGTGTCGGTCGTCCTGTCGCTCGGACCCATGCCGCACGACCTGTCGGCGCTCGCGGGTCAACCCGAGGACGCCGTTCGGACCGTGCTGACGGACGCGAACATCACCGTCGGCGAGACCGTGCAAGAGTTCGCGGATCCGGCGTCCGGCACGGTGCTGTCGGCACTCGCGCAACCCGTCGCGGGGGATGCGTTCGATGTTTCGGGGGGTGGGACCGTGCTCGAGGGCAGCACCGTCACCCTGACCGTGTCGCTCGGGCCCGTGCCACCCGTGGAGGGGCTGAGTGTCGCCGCCGCGACATCCGCTCTCCAGGGCGCGCGCCTCGAGGTCTCGGGTACTCGCGCCGAGGAGTTCTCGGACGATATCGACCAGGGTGATGTGATCAGCATCCGCGGGCAACCCGACGGACGCAACTGGCGCCCCGGCGACACGGCCACGCTCGTCGTGTCGAAGGGCCCGCAGCCGTATCCGATCCCCGACGTGCGTGATCTCACGCGGGACGCAGCGCGGGAGAAGCTCGAGGCCGCCGGCTTCGAGGTGGACTTCGCGCCCTTCTGGAACGCCTTCCCCAACGCCCTGACGCGTGTGACGGGCACCGACCCTGCGACAGGCGCTGAGCGTCCGCTCGGCACCTCGGTGTACCTGCAGATCACCGCCTCGGGCTGACCCCCCACGGGCGAACTGTCACAAACGGCTCTATCTGGGCGCCAGATCGAGCGGTTCGTGACAGGTCGAACCATCATCCGCCGAAGAATCGGCCCTGGAGCGCGCGGCGGATCCGTGCGACCAGGGCAGCCTCGTTGGCCAGGTCCGCCGCGCCCAGCTCGATCACGCGATAGCCGGCGTCCTCGAACAGCTGGCGGCGGGTCAGATCGTCGAGCCACCGCTTGCGCGAGGTTCGGTGGTCGTCGCCCTGATACTCGATCAGCAGTCGCGCGTCGCGGTATCCGAGATCGGCGTGACGGATGCCGTGGGCCGTCGTCACCGCGAACTGCACCTCGGGCTCGGGCAGCCCACCCGCCACGAGTATCAGTCGCAGCAGCGACTCCCGCGGTGAATCCACGGGGCGCCGCAGCCGCGGCAGAGCCCACGCGAGATTCGCCGCCCCGCGGCGCGACCCGTGCTCACGCACGGCCTCCGCGAGGTGAGCGTGCTCGGCAAGCGGCGGCATACGTCCGCCTGACCTACGGGCGCCGCTGATCGCGTGGTCGCCGATGGCCACGAGCCATCTCCGATCGACGCGCGCGGCCCGTCCCAGCTCGGCGAGGTGGCACCACGTGCGCGCCGGTGCGACGACCGGCAGATGGGCGATAGAGGCGATCGGTGTATCGGCGTCGTCGGTCTGCCGTCCCGCGACGCCGGGACGACGCATCCGTCGCGCGCCGATGGTCAGCACGTCGAGAGGATCGGATGCCCCGTGCTCAGCGGGTAGAGGCATTCCGAGCAGCGCCGCTGCAGTCCGATGACTGAAGACCTGATCGCTGCTCATCAGCGGAAGGAGAGCCGTACATCGGTCGACGAGGTCCGTCGGGTCGAGCGCCCGCGCACGCACACCGTGGTGCGGCCGGTCGAGGTCGCACCCACGCATCCGTCCATCCGCGACACCCGATGACCGCCCCTGCGCGACCGTGAACGCCACCCCCGGAGGCAGCTCGCTCGGCAACGGCACACGTCGACCCATCGAGCCACTCTGCCGCCCACGACATCCTTATCCCGGGTTATCCACAGCCACGGCTCGTCGAACTGTCACAGAACGCTCGATCTTGCGAACGAATGCAGCGTTTTGTGACAGTTCGACGCCAGAGGCGGCGCGGGGTCAGCGCTTCTCGAGCTCCTCGGCCACGAGGAAGGCGAGCTCCAGGCTCTGCATGTGGTTCAGGCGCGGGTCGCAGAGGCTCTCGTAACGCGTCGCGAGGGTCGCCTCGTCGATCATCTCGGAGCCGCCCAGGCACTCCGTCACGTCGTCGCCCGTGAGCTCGACGTGGATGCCGCCCGGGAACGTGCCGACCGCACGGTGCGCGTCGAAGAACCCGCGCACCTCGTCCACGACGTCGTCGAAGCGACGGGTCTTGTAGCCCGTCGGCGTCGTGATGCCGTTGCCGTGCATCGGGTCGGTGACCCACAGCGGCGTGGCGCCCGAGTCGCGCACGGCCTCGAGCAGCGGCGGCAGCGCGTCGCGGATCTTGCCGGCACCCATGCGCGTGATGAACGTCAGGCGCCCGGGCTCGCGCTCGGGGTCGAGCTTGTCGAGCAGCTCCAGCACGGTCTCAGGGGACGTCGTGGGCCCGAGCTTCACCCCGATCGGGTTCCGGATCTTCGAGAAGTAGTCGATGTGCGCGCCGTCGAGGTCGCGCGTGCGCTCACCGATCCAGACGAAGTGCGCCGACGTGTTGTACGGCGTTCCGGTGCGGGAGTCGATGCGGGTCATGGGGCGCTCGTAGTCCATGAGCAGGCCCTCGTGCCCCGTGTAGAACTCGACGCGACGCAGGTCGTCGAAGTCGGCGCCGGCCGCCTCCATGAACTTGATCGCGCGATCGATCTCGCCCGCGATGCGCTCGTAGCGCTGGTTGGCCGGGTTCTCGGCGAAGCCCTTGTTCCAGCTGTGCACCTCGCGGAGGTCGGCGAAACCACCCTGGGTGAACGCACGGATGAGGTTCAGCGTCGATGCGGCCGTGTGGTAGCCCTTGAGCAGGCGCGCCGGGTCTGGCTGACGGGATGCTTCTGTGAAGTCGTACCCGTTGACGATGTCGCCGCGGTACGCCGGCAGCGTGACGTCGCCACGCGTCTCGGTGTCGCTCGAGCGCGGCTTGGCGAACTGTCCCGCCATGCGCCCCATCTTCACGACCGGCATCGACGCGCCGTAGGTCAGCACGACCGCCATCTGCAGCACCGTCTTGATGCGGTTGCGAATCTGCTCGGCCGTCGCACCCGCGAAGGTCTCGGCGCAGTCGCCACCCTGGAGCAGGAAGGCATTGCCCGAGGCGGCACGCGCGAGACGGTCGCGCAGGATGTCGACCTCGCCCGCGAAAACGAGCGGCGGAAGCGTTGCGATCTCGGCCGAGACAGCGGCGACGGCATCGGCGTCGCGCCACTGGGGCTGCTGTTTGATGGGCAGGTTCCGCCAGTGATCGAGAGGGTCAAGCTGCTGAAGCATCCGCTCAGTCTATCCGTGCACGACAGGCCCCGGATGCCGCACCAAGCCGCGCCGGAGCGCGCGGGAACGGCGGTCAGCGTCGAGCGGCGAGGCGGTCTTTAACCGTCGACGCGTAGACGTCCTCGTAGTACTGCTCGCCCAGGCGCTGCAGCGCGACCATGATCTCGTCCGTCACGGACCGGAGCACGTAACGATCACCCTCGAGCCCGGCGAATCGCGAGAAGTCGAGCGGTTCGCCGATGACGACGCCGACGCGGCCGATGCGGGGCATCCGCTTGCCGATCGGCATGATCGTGTCGGTGTCGACCATGACGACGGGGATCACCGGGACGCGGGCCTCGAGCGCCATGCGCGCGATGCCGGTCCGACCGCGGTAGAGGCGGCCGTCCGGGCTGCGGGTGCCCTCGGGGTAGATCCCGAGGAGGTCGTCGTTCGCGAGCACCGCGAGTCCCGTGTTGAGGGATGCTTCGGATGCCTTACCGCCCGAACGGTCGATCGGGATCTGGCCCGTCGCCTTGAAGAAGACGCGTGTGGCCCAGCCGCGGATGCCTCGGCCGGTGAAGTAGTCGCTCTTCGCGAGGAATGACATCTGCCGGTCGATCATGAGCGGAAGGAACACCGAGTCGGCGAACGACAGGTGGTTGCTCGCGAGGATCGCGCCGCCCTCGACCGGGATGTTGCGCCGACCGACGATCCACGGTCGGAAGATCGCCTTGAGGATCGGCCCGATCACGATGTACTTCATCAGCCAGTAGAACATCGCTCACTCACCGTCCCGCAGGTAGGCGCGGCGCGCGAGGTCGGCGACCCCGATCACGCCCGCGTCGTTGATCAGCTCGGCGACGGCGAACTCGGCGACGGGGCGATGATCCGGGGCGGACAGCGCGGTCAGGTATGCCTCGCGCACGGGCGCGAGCAGGCGCTCGTCGAGCACCGACACTCCCCCGCCGATCACGAAGATCTCGGGGTCCAGCACGGCGGCGAAACTACCGCACGCCTCGCCCAGCGACGCGGCGACCCGGCGCAAGGCCTCGAGCGCGCCCGGGTCGTCGGCGAGAACGAGTTCCGCGATCGCGTGGCCGGATACCCGTCCGTCCGCACCGCGGGCGGCGTCGAGCGCAGAACCGATACCGGATGCCTCGGCATCCGCGATCTCATTGGCGATGCGCCGCAGGGCGTTGCCCGACGCATATTGCTCGAGGCATCCGTTGCGGCCACAGCCGCACGGCAGCCCGCCCGGCACGAGCCGGAGGTGCCCGAGCTCGCCGCCGATGCCGAAGCCGCCGCGCGAGAGCTCGCCCCCGGCGATGATCGCACCGCCGACGCCCGTGCCGAGCGTCAGCATGGTCATGTGGGACCGGCCCCGGCCAGCGCCGAAGCGGAATTCGGCCCACCCCGCGGCATCCGCGTCGTTCTCGATCACGACCGTCAGACCCGAGAGTTCCGAGATCCGGTCGCGCAATGGCTCGTCACGCCACGCGATGTTCGGGGCGAAGCGCACGCGCGTGCGTTCACGGTCCATGAATCCGGCGGCGGCGACGCCCGCGGCGCGCGCATCCGTGTCCGCACGCAACTCGCCGATCATGGCGGCGACCGCATCCTCGATCGCGCGTGGGCCCTCGGGGGTGTCGACGCGCCGGGCCTGCACGATCGTGCCGGACTCGTCAACCAGACCACCGGCGATCTTCGTTCCGCCGATGTCGATGCCGATCGAAAGCACTCCCACTCCCCTTCGCGACCACCTGTGGCCCCGGACGGCCTCGTGCAGTCTAGTCGCGCACCTGCCCATAAACCGGGTCCCGATTCCCTGAGACCGAGTTCCACCAGAGGGTAGACTCGGGCCGAAGCCGACAACACCCCGGTGCCAAAGGAGCTGCCGATAATGAGTGCCGTCCAATTCGAGGTCCCCGCCGTCGTACCCGCGGACCCGAAAGCCAATGTGACCCATCTGCTCGAGGATCGTGTCGCGGCAACGCCCGATCTCGCGCTCTTCGCCGTGCCGCAGGGCGACGGCTGGCGAGACATCACCGCGACGGAATTCCGCCGACAGGTCGTCGCGCTCGCGAAGGGATTCGCCGCAACCGGGATCGAACCGGGAGACAAGGTCGGATTCCTCGCGCGGACGACCTACGAGTGGACCCTGGTCGACTTCGCGCTGTTCTACGCGGGCGCCGTCATGGTCCCGATCTACGAGACGAGTTCACCTCACCAGATCCAGTGGATCCTCGAGGACTCGGGTGCTGTCGTGTGCATCGTCGAAGCCGCCGATCACGCCGCACGCCTCGACGAGGTCCGTGGCGATCTGCCCCTCATCCGCGAGGTCTGGCAGCTCGGCCTCGACGCGATCAACAAGCTCAGCGAACTCGGAGCCTCGATCCCGGATGCCGAGATCGACCGCCGTCGCGGTATCGCACAGGGCTCGGACATCGCGACGCTCATCTACACCTCGGGCTCGACGGGACGCCCGAAGGGATGCGTGCTGACGCACAGCAACTTCGTCGAGCTCTCGCGGAACTCCGCGGTCGCCCTGAAGGAGGTCGTGCAGACTCCCGGCGCCTCGACACTGCTGTTCATCACGACCGCGCACGTGTTCGCGCGTTTCATTTCGATCCTCGACGTGCACGCGGGCGTGAAGACCGGGCACCAACCCGACACCAAGCAGCTCCTGCCGGCCCTCGGATCCTTCAAGCCGACGTTCCTGCTGGCGGTTCCGCGGGTCTTCGAGAAGGTCTACAACTCATCGGAGCAGAAGGCCGAGGCCGGCGGCAAGGGCAAGATCTTCCGCGCCGCCGCCGACACGGCCATCGCGCACTCGAAGCTGCTGCAGGACGGAAAGAAGATCCCGCTCGGGATGCGCATCAAGTTCGCGCTCTTCGATCGGCTGGTCTACAGCAAGCTCCGTGCCGCGATGGGCGGGCGCATCCAGTACGCCGTGTCGGGTTCGGCCCCGCTCGGGCCGCGCCTGGGGCACTTCTTCCACAGCCTCGGCATCGTCATCCTCGAGGGCTATGGTCTGACCGAGACC
Organism: uncultured Microbacterium sp.; assembly: GCA_964477515.1. GTDB lineage: Bacteria > Actinomycetota > Actinomycetes > Actinomycetales > Microbacteriaceae > Microbacterium. The sequence continues at coordinate 2,261 of CAYZEL010000073.1, read as the reverse complement.
ACCGCCCCCGCGACCGTCAACCTGGCGACGAAGTCGAAGATCGGCACTGTGGGGCCCGTGCTTCCGGGTGTCGGCGTCCGCCTCGCCGAGGACGGCGAGGTCGAGGTGCGTGGAATCGACGTCTTCAAGGAGTACTGGCGCAACCCCGAGGCGACCGCAGCCGCGTTCGATGGCGACTGGTTCAAGACCGGAGACCTCGGATCGTTCGACTCCGAGGGCTTCCTGACGATCACGGGCCGCAAGAAGGAGATCATCGTCACCGCCGGCGGCAAGAACGTCGCCCCGGCCGCGCTCGAAGATCCCATCCGCGCCAACCCGATCGTCGGGCAGGTCGTCGTGGTCGGTGACCAGAAGCCGTTCATCGCGGCGCTCGTCACGCTCGACTCGGAGATGCTGCCGACCTGGCTCGCGAACAACGGACTGCCCGGCACCATGTCGCTCGACGAGGCCGCGAAGCACCACGCCGTGAAGGCCGAGGTCCAGCGGGCGATCGACACGGCGAACGGCCACGTGTCGCGGGCGGAGTCGATCCGCAAGTTCACGATCCTCCCGATCGAGTGGACCGAGGCGAGCGGCCATCTGACACCGAAGATGTCGATCAAGCGGAACGTGATCGTGGAGGACTTCGCCGACGACATCGCCGAGATCTATCGCGAACCGGTGGCGACGACGAACGTCACGCTGCCGTAGGACGCGTACCGGGCTAGAACCAGGAAGATTCGCGCACTTCGCGCATCGCCACGCGGCGACGCTCGGGGGTGAGCCGATCCAGGTACAGCGTGCCGTCGAGGTGATCGGTTTCGTGCTGCAGTGCCTGTGCGAGTAGGCCCTCGCCCTCGAGAATCACCGGCTGGCCGTCCAGGTCGATGCCCTCGACGCGCGCCCACGGGTACCGGATCGCCGGATGCCAGAGCCCCGGGACCGACAGGCATCCCTCGTCCACGGGTGCGGGCTCACCGCGCACCTCGACGAGGACCGGATTGAGGACGTAGCCGATGTCGCCGTCGATGTTGTAGCTGAACGCGCGCAGGCCGACGCCGATCTGCGGCGCGGCGACGCCGGCGCGTCCCGGAGGTTCGACCGTGTCGATCAGGTCACGCACCAGGGCACGGACGCTCTCATCGATCTCGCCGATCTCGGCCGCATGCGCCTTGAGCACGGGATCGCCGAAGAGACGGATGTCACGTACAGCCATGGCGCGTCAGGCAGCCGTCGACACGGACTGCAGACCCTCGACCACCTTGGCGGCCAGTTCGCGTGCCGCCGCGCGCGTGGCCGGCTGCAGGTCGCGGAAGACGATCGCGCCCCCGGTCGCGAGTTGGGGATCGTACGGCATACGCAGCACGTCGCGCACGCGAGTGCGGAAGTGCGCCTCGAGCTCGTCCTGACGCACCGGCGACGTTCCGGGCGATGACATGTTGAGGACGACGATGGCGCTCCGGACCCGGTCCTCGTACCCGTTCGCCTCGAGCCATGTGAGCGTCTCGGATGCGAGCCGCGCCTCGTCGATGCTGCGACCCGCGACGACGATCAGACGGTCGGCACGTTCGAGCGTCGCCCCCATGACCGAGTGGACGATGCCGGTGCCGGTGTCGGTCAGGACGACCGAGTAGTAGTGCGCCGCCACCTCGGCGACCGCGCGATACTCGTCACCGCTGAAGGCCTCGGCGATGTGCGGGTCGGTGTCGGAGGCCAACACGTCCAACCGCGTCTCGTCGCGGGCGACGATCGCCGAGACGTCGTTGTAGCCGCGCAGGTTGTCGCGCTCGCGAACGAGATCGCGGACGGTCCGGCCGCTGCGTCGCGCGATGCGCTCGGCGAGGGTGCCGCGGTCGGGATTCGCATCGACGGCGATGACCCGATCATCGCGTGCGTCGGCCAGGGCCTGTCCGAGGAGGGTCGTAATGGTCGTCTTGCCCACGCCGCCCTTGCGCGAGACGACGGCGACGAACCGGGCACCGCCCCCGGGCAGGGCCGCGGCGATGCGACGGTCGAGGGCCTTGCGGGCGCGCGCTCGCTTTCCATCGCCGACGTTGAGCTTGCCGCCGGTGACCGAGTACAGCAGGTGCTGCCAGACTCCCTCGGGCTCTGGACGCGCGACCTGTGCCGGGTCGAGCAGACGATCCGCGGTCAGCAGATCGGATGTCTCTCGCTCCGAGACACCCGCGAGGTCGCCGATCCGGCGCGAGACGAGCGCGGGTGCGTCAGCGGCTGCCGTACGCGCGACCTCGCGCCTTTCGGAGGGCTGGGCGTCCGGGGCG
>CAYZEL010000072.1:0-10892 GCA_964477515.1 uncultured Microbacterium sp. | reverse complement strand
CGCTCGGGTGCCCGCTCGTCGAGCAGGGCGCCGGATGCCGCGAGCTCCGCGGCTTCGTCGATCGAGACCTGTGCGAGGTGCCCCGTTGAGAGAGTCACGGACCCGGGTGTCGGCACGACATCGCCCCTCTCGAGGGGCAGCCCGGCGGCGGTCCAGGCCCGCAGGGCTCCGTCGAGGATCCGCACGTCCGCGATACCGGCGTCGGTGAGCACCCACCAGGCCCGAGCGGCCGAGAGCGACGAGAGATCGTCGTAGACGACCACCATGTCGCCGTCGTCGATCCCCCACCGGCGCGCTGCGGCCTGCAAAGCCGCGACCTCCGGCAGCGGGTGGCGCCCGTCCGTCGGCTCGCCGTGCGCCGCCAGGTCGTGGTCGAGGCTGACGAACACGGCCCCCGGGATATGCCCCGCGAGGTATTCGGGTCGACCGTCCGGTCGGTCCAGGCGCCACCGCACGTCGAGCACGCGCACGGGGTCTCCCTCGGCGAGCAGTGCGGCGAGGGCGTCGGCGGTGATCAGGATGTCGGACATGGATCTCCCGTCTTCAGTTCCAGGGTAGGTCGCGCGGCCCGCGCCCGCTCGCGCCCTCCCGAAGACTCGGGCGTCGCGACATCCCCGCGCGTCGTCCCACCCCGCGGGTAGGCTCGGGGCATGAGCGGACTGCGTTGGGGAATCCTCGCGACGGGCGGCATCGCCCGCCTCTTCACCCAAGACCTGCACGTCGCGGGACGAGAGATCGTCGCCGTCGGGTCGCGATCGGATGTCTCGGCACGGGCCTTCGCCGAAGAGTTCGGCATCCCCCACGCACACGGTTCGTACGAGGCCCTCCTCGCCGACCCGGATGTGGACATCGTCTACGTCGCAACGCCGCATCCGTCGCATGCCGAGAACGCCCTCGCGGTGATCGCCGCGGGCAAGCACGTGTTGGTCGAGAAGCCGTTCACCCTGAACGCCGCCGAAGCCGCCGCCGTCCGCGACGCCGCGGCCGCGCGCGGTGTGCTCGTCCTCGAGGCCATGTGGACGCGCTATCTACCGCACATGGCGCGGATCCACGAGCTGATCGCGGACGGCGCCATCGGCGAGGTGCGGACGGTCTTCGCCGACCACACTCAGCAGATCACGTCGGATCCCCGGCACCGCTTGAACGCCCTCGAGCTCGGCGGCGGCGCGCTGCTCGACCTCGGCATCTACCCGGTGTCGTTCGTGACGGACATCCTGGGCCGACCCGAGACGATCCTCGCCTCGGCGCGGAAGGGCGGGACCGGCGCCGACACCGAGGTGGCGACGATCTTCACGCACGCCTCCGGCGCTATCTCGACGACCATCTCGTCGTCGCGTGCGGCGGGCCCCAACACCGCCCACATCGTCGGCACCGAGGGCCGCATCGACATCGACCGCACATGGTACAACGCCACGTCGTTCCGACTGACTGCCCCCGATGGCACGGTGCGCGAGCACTACGTCTCGCACGTGCAGGGTCGCGGCATGCAATATCAGGCCCTCGCGGCCGAGCGACTCGTCGCCGAAGGCAATCTGGTCGGCGACCTGCTGACGATCGATGAAACGGTGGACATCATGGCGACACTCGACGAGATCCGGGGCCAGATCGGCCTCGTCTACCCGAGCGAGGCCTGAAATGGCCGAAGGCGGCCGCGTCGCGGTCTACCTCGACTTCGACAACATCGTCATCTCCTGGTACGACCGTGTCCACGGACGAAACGCTTATGGGCGAGACCGCCAGCGGATCGCGGAGAACCCGGCCGAGCCCGAGATCGCGGAACGGCTCAGCCAGGCCGTCATCGACGTGGGCGCGATCATCGACTACGCGGCGTCGTTCGGGACCCTCGTGTTGACACGCGCCTACGCGGACTGGTCGTCGCCGGTCAACGCGGTCTACCGCAGTCAGCTCGTCGCCCGTGCGGTCGACCTCGTGCAGCTCTTCCCCGCCGCCGCCTACGCGAAGAACGGCGCCGACATCCGCCTCGCGGTCGACGCGGTCGAAGACATGTTCCGCCTCCCCGATCTCACGCACGTCGTGATCGTCGCGGGCGACTCCGATTACGTGCCCCTCGCGCAGCGCTGCAAGCGGCTCGGCCGCTTCGTCGTCGGCGTCGGCGTGGCGGGCTCGACAGCCAAATCGCTCGCGGCCGCGTGCGACCAGTTCGATGCCTACGACGCTCTGCCCGGCGTCTCGGTGCCCGCCGACAAGCCACAGCAGAAGCCGGATGCCACGGCATCCGATGCTCCCGTGCGCCAGAGACGCCGCAGCAGCAAGGACCCGGCGGCCGACCTGCTCGAGCGTGCGCTGCGCCTCGAACACGAGCGCACCGACGCCGACTGGATGCACAGCTCGGTCATCAAGAATCTGATCAAGCGTATGGACCCGTCGTTCAGCGAGAAGGGGCTCGGCTTCAAGTCGTTCTCGGACTTCATCAAGGCGCACCCGGCGATCGTCGAGATGAACGAGACCGACAACATCCGCCTGGTTCGGCTCGTGCCCGACAAGCGCTGAGCTAGCGCGTACGCGTCGACCAGTACGCCCACGCCACGAGCACCGGCTGGAAGAACAGCCGCACGAATCGCTTGCGGTCGGTGTCCAGGCCGAATCCGTCGCGCTTCTTCGTGTACTGCTCGACGTTGCCCGGGAACACGGCCACGAAGAAGGCCGCGAGGAGCAGGCCGATGCGCGATTTCTCTTTCGGCAGCGCGATCAGGGCCGCCCCGAGCATGATCTCGACGGCTCCGGACGCCACGACGACCGCGTCCTTGTCGAGCGGGGTGTAGTCGGTCGTCCAGTCCGGCACCTGCGCCTGGAACTCCTTGCGCGCCCAGAACAGGTGCGAGATCCCGGCGAACGCGAGCGCTCCCCCGAGCGCCCAGCGAGCGGCCGTGCGGAGGGGCGAGGATGCGATGTCGGGTGCGGTCATGCCCTCAGTCAACACCCGGCACGCGGTCAGTGGTACCGGGTCAGTGTCGCCGGGTCAGTGGCGCCGGGTCAGTGATACCGGCCGCTGTATGCGTTGAGCGCCGGCTGCCCGCCGAGGTGGGCGTACAGCACGTTGGAGTCGCGCGGAATCTCGCCCGACGAAACGAGGTCGATGAGCCCCGCCATCGACTTGCCCTCGTAGACCGGGTCGATGATGACACCCTCGAGGCTGCCGGTCAGGCGCATGGCCTCGTCCGTCGAGGCGACCGGGATGCCGTAATAGTCCCCCGCCCATCCCTCGAGCACCGTGATCTCGTCGTCGCGCAGCTCGCGACCGACGCCGATCATGTCGGCGGTGCGCCTCGCGATGCGGGCGACCTGGTCGCGCGTCTCGTCGATCTTGGCGGACGCGTCGATGCCGATGACCCGGCGCTCACGGCCGCCGAAGTTCTCGACCAGGTCCGCGAAGCCCGCGATCATGCCGGCATGGGTCGAGCCGGTGACGCTGCACACGATGATCGTGTCGAAGAAGACGCCCGACTCGGCCTCCTGAGCCGCGACCTCGTGCGCCCAGTTCGCGAATCCGAGTCCGCCGAGCGGGTGATCCGATGCCCCGGCCGGGATCGCGTAGGGCGTGCCGCCGGATGCCTCGACATCCGCGATCGCCTGCTTCCACGAGTCCTTGAACCCGATGCCGAAGCCCGAGGCATCCAGTCGCACGTCCGCGCCCATCAGGCGCGAGAGCATGATGTTGCCGACGCGGTCGTTGACGGAATCGGGCCAGTCCACCCAGTTCTCCTGCACCAGGACGGCCTTCATGCCGAGGTGCGCGGCCACCGCGGCCACCTGCCGGGTGTGGTTCGACTGCACACCGCCGATCGAGACGAGGGTGTCGGCGCCCTGCGCGATCGCGTCGGGCACCAGGTACTCGAGCTTGCGCACCTTGTTGCCGCCGTAGGCGAGCCCGCTCGAGACGTCCTCGCGCTTCGCCCACACCCGCGCGCCGCCGAGGTGGTCGCTCAGACGGTTGAGCGGATGCACGGGGCTCGGACCGAAGGTGAGCGGATGACGCGGGAAGTCGCTGAGCGGCATGGTTCTCCAGGGTGTCGGGAATGCAACATATTACACATCGCAGGAGGAGCGCTTGCGACGCGAGGTTGCGGGCCGCGACGGGTCAGACGGGGTCGGTCGGGTTCACCTTCTCGACCAGGAGCGGATCGACCGGGGTGAACGGGAACGCGGGCAGCCGATCGACAGCGACCCCGAAGGTCGCGGCCAGCACGGGGCGGGAGAACGCCGACACCGACTCGCGGTAGCCGATGTCGCCGGGCGTGGGCTGATCGAAGAAGATCAGGAAGTGGATCTCGTCGTCGCCGATGACCTCGATCTGATGCGGGTACGCGGGCGGGACGAAGTAGCAGTCTCCCGGTGCGAGCAGGTAGGTGTCGACGGTGCCGTCGGGGTCGAGGATCGACATCCTCGCCCGGCCTCGATGCACGTAGCCCATCTCGGCCGTGCCGGGGTGCCAGTGCGGCTCACGCATCCCGTCGTCGCGAATGGTGAGCGAGTACATCGACATGCTCGACAGGGCGGGCCAGTACTGGCTGCGCGCGAGCTTGACCGCGGCGAACGGATGCTGCAGCGGTGCCTCTTGCGACGCGATGTCGAACTTGTGCGGGTTGCCGTATCCGGCCGTGTCGGGGACGACGGCGGGGCCGTCGCGCCGGACGATATCGCGCGGGGTCGTGTCGCGGGGCAGGGCGGCGAAGTCCGCCGACGGCAGCCCGTAGGTGTTGCCCAGCACGGCATCCGACATCTCGCCGAACGCCGCGCGCAGCGAGAAGTCCTCGGGCGCCTCGTTCGAGAAGGCCACCACGATCTCCGCCTCGGCATCGCCGATGTTCTCGATGTGGTGGAGCGCCCCGCTCGGGATCGTGAACATCTGCCCGGCGGTGATCGTGAACGACGAGAACACACTGCCGTTCTCGACGATCGACACCAGGACCGACCCCGCGAGGCAGTAGCCGAGCTCATCGGCGTTGGCGTGCCAGTGCGGCTCGCGGACACTTCCGGGCGCGAGCACGAGCCGCTTGATCGAGAGCCGCCGCAGGAGCGGAAAGTTCTCGACGGTCAGGCGACGGATGCTGCCGAGCTCGCTGTCGTGCTGCGCCTCGGCTGTGCGGAGTGAGCGGACGTGTCGGGAGGGTTCGGTGGAGGTCATTCGCGGCCTTTCTGCGACGGGCGGGACGGGACGGAAGTGCTCCACAGCGCCCACGCGACGAGCAGGGGCTGGAGCAGCAGACGGATGAACCGGGCGCGATCGGTGCGCATGAGAGGCGCCGGGCGGCCCGTGCGCCACTGGTGGACGTTGCCCGGGAACACCGCGACGAAGAACGCCGCGACAACCGCGCCGATACGGCGTCGCTCGCGCGGTAGCGTGACGAGGGCGGCTCCGAGGCCCAGCTCGACCACCCCGGAAGCGACGATGATCGCGTCTCGGTCGAGCCGAAGCATCCGCGTCGCCCATTCGGGCACGACGATCCGATACCCGCGTCGCCCCCGCGACAGGTGCGAGACGCCCGCCGCGACGAGCAGCAGCGCGAGCGCCCCGCGCCCCGCCGTGCGCGCCATCCCGGCCGGCTCATGACGTGCGGGCGCCTTCACGCCCCCAGTGTGCCACGACGGCGGATGCCGAACACCCGCGCGAACGGTCGCGACACGCCGCTCGTCCCCATGCCGCGCGGCGAGTCGCGTCCGTTCGATCGCCCGAGCGACCTCAGCCGATGCGCTCGACGGGCTGACGCAGGATCGTCCGGAGCTTCTCGGGCGCCGTGCGCCGCGGATCGCCGAGGTAGATCTCGTGGTGGCGCCCGGTCATCCGCAGTCCGTTCGCGGGGATGAAGTCGTCGTGCATCGCCTCGAGCACGGGGCCCTCCGCGTCGTAGGGGCCGACGTGCAGCGTCTGGACGCACAACCCCTCATCGAGGGCCTCCACCCGGAGCTCCTCGATCGCGAGCGCCCCGCCCTTCGCCCGCACCGCCTGCACCGCGGCCTCGACGCGATCATCGTCGATCCAGTCGGGCACCAGGATCATCGCGGTCCAGCGCCAGCGGCTCTTGTCGCGCGCGGTGGTGAAGGTGGCCATGTCGTCCGACCACCACAGCGCCTCGAGCGGCATGACGACGTAGTCGCGGTCGAGCTCGCGCTTGCTCAGGAACTTGAGGGCGTACGCGACGGGATACAGGCACGCCAGCGCATCCGCGTACGCCTGCGCCGTGTTCGGATCGCCGTGCCCGTCGATCGCGAGGTACCGCATCGGGGGAACCGTCATGATCTCGAAGCGGCCGCGCGGCGCGTCGTACGTCGCCATCTGCTTCTTCAGGTCGACCTTCATCTCGCGAGAAGCGTAGTCAGACCGATGCCGAATACGCCACGCGCCGGCACGGATGCTCTCCGTGCCGGCGCGTGGGTCCGTTGTGCCTCTGCCGTGCTCTTATGCCGCCTGGGCGAGGGCGAGGCACGTCACGACGACCTCGCCGCCCGAGGCGTCCACGCTCACCGCTCCCCCGTCGCTCAGGGCACCCGAGACGAAGAGGTCCGCGATGCGGTCGTCGACCTCGCGCTGGATCAGGCGGCGCAGCGGCCGCGCACCGTACTCGGGCTCGTAGCCGTGCTCGGCCAGCCAATCGATCGCGGCGTCCGACACCTCGAACGACACCTCGCGCGAGGTCAGCCGACGCGCTGTCGCTCCGAGCATGAGGCTCACGATCTCGCGCAGCTGCTCCTTCTCGAGCTTGCGGAACAGCACGATCTCGTCGATGCGGTTCAGGAACTCGGGACGCATCGCCTCGCGGAGCTTGCCCATCACCCGGACGCGCAGCTCGTCCTCGTTGCCGAAGCCGGTCGAGCCGCCGCCGTCGGCGATGAAGCCGATCGCACCGGAACGAGAGGCCAGGAACTCGGAACCGATGTTTGAGGTCATGACGATCACGGTGTTGCGGAAGTCGACCGTGCGACCCTGCCCGTCGGTCAGGCGTCCGTCATCGAGCACCTGCAGCAGCACGTTGAAGACATCCGGATGCGCCTTCTCGATCTCATCGAACAGCACGACGGCATAGGGGTTGCGCCGCACGCGCTCGGTCAGCTGACCGGCCTCGTCGTAGCCGACGTAGCCCGGAGGGGCGCCGACCAGACGCGACACGGTGTGCCGCTCGCCGAACTCGCTCATGTCGAAGCGGATCACCGCGGACTCGTCGTCGAAGATGGACGACGCGAGCGCCTTGGCGAGCTCCGTCTTGCCGACACCCGTCGGGCCGAGGAACAGGAACGATCCGATCGGCCGGTGCGCGTCGCCCATGCCGGTGCGGTTGCGGCGCACGGCCTTGGCGACGGCCTCGACCGCGCCGTCCTGTCCGATCACGCGACCGTGCAGTTCGTCCTCCAGCTCGGCGAGGCGCTCGCGCTCGGTCTCGGTCAGTCGGTTCACGGGGATGCCGGTGGCCCGGCTGATGACGGCGGCGATCTGAGCTTCGTCCACGACGGCCTCTGCGCTCGCGCCCGCCGTCGAGCGCGACGTGGCCTCTTCGATCCGCTGTTGCACCTCGGTGATCGCGTCCCGGATGCGGGATGCCTCCTCATAGTGCTCGGCCGAGACCGCGGCGTTCTTGTCGGCCTCGAGCTGAGCAAGCCGCTCGAGCAAGCCGCTCACGTCGACCTTGGCTCCCAGGCGCAGCCGCAGACGCGCGCCGGCCTGGTCGATCAGGTCGATGGCCTTGTCCGGCAGCACGCGCTCGGTCAGGTAGCGGTCGCTCAACTCCACCGCGGCGCGCAGCGCGTCGTCGGTGTACTCCACCGCGTGGTGCTCGGCGTAGGCGGGGCGCAGGCCCCGCAGGATCAGCACGGAGTCCTCGATCGAGGGCTCGCCGACGCGGACGGGCTGGAAGCGACGCTCCAGCGCCGGGTCCTTCTCGATCGTCCGGTACTCCTTGAGCGTCGTCGCACCCACGAGGTGCAGGTCGCCGCGCGCGAGTCGGGGCTTGAGGATGTTGCCCGCGTCCATCGCGCCCTCGCCGCCGCCTCCGGCGCCGACGACGGTGTGCACCTCGTCGATGAAGACGATCACCTCGCCCTTGCGGGCCGAGATCTCGTCCATCGTCTTGGTCAGGCGCTCCTCGAAGTCGCCGCGGTAGCGGGTACCGGACAGCATGGCCGGCAGGTCGAGCGAGATGACGCGCTTGTCGCGCAACTGCTCGGGAACGCCGCCGTCGACGATCGCCTGGGCCAGGCCCTCGACGATCGCGGTCTTCCCGACGCCCGCCTCACCGACGAGCACGGGGTTGTTCTTCGTGCGACGGCTGAGGATCTCGATGGTCTGCTCGATCTCGTCGGCGCGACCGACCACGGGGTCGAGCTGACCGGCGCGAGCGCGCTCGGTCAGGTCCGTGCCGAACTTGTCCAGCATCGGGGACCGCGTGTCGGTGTCGTCCGAGGCGGCCGCGGGCTCCCCCATCGTGCCCACGGTCTCGCGGGCGCCCTGGGTCAGCGCCTCGGCGGTGACACCGGCCTCGGCGAGGACCTGCCCGGCCGGGGCATCCTGAGCTAGGACGAGCGCGAAGAAGAGGTGCTCGGGGTCGACGTACGTCGAACCGGACGAACGCGCGACCTGGAAAGCGTGGAACAGCGCCCGCTGCACGGACGAGGTGATGACGGCGCCGTCCACCGACGCGGCGTCGCCCGCGGCGGGCAGACGGCCCTCGGTCGCGCGCACGATCGCGGACGGGCTCGCGCCGACGCGCTCCACGGCCTCGCGGGCCGGGGACTCGTCGACGAGCACGCGCAGCACGTGCAGGGCGTCGAGTTCACGCTGCCCGCGCTCGAGCGCGAAGCGTCCGGCGCGCTGCAGGATGTCCTGCGTGCGGGCGCTCAGAAACCGGGCGAGGTCGATCGACCGCTCGGCGCGAGCGCGCTCCCCCGCCATGTAGCGAGAGAGGAATTCGTCGAATGCACCGGCACCGCTGTCGAAGCCGTCGCCATTCGGGGGTGTGACGTCGTTGGGCACGAGGCCTCCTGATCAAACGTGAGTCTTATGCACTCAACTTTAGGACTTGAGTGCGTTCGTATCAAGTTGAACGTGGAGGGGTCGTGGTTATTCCCGGTGACTTCGCAGCCGCCTCGAGCGCGCGAATCAGGCTTTCGGAGTCGTAGGGACCGATGTGCCGCTTTTCGCCGACGAAGAACGTCGGTGTGGAGTGCAGGTCCATCATCTCGGCGTCCAGGCGGTCGTCGTCGACGCGCCGAACGACCTCGGCGGAGCGGAAGTCGACGACGAAACGATCCATATCGAGGCCGAGATCGGTGGCATAGCCGCGGAGGTCGTCCTTGGTCAGCGCCTTCTGATGCGCGAAGAGCGTTCGCGCCATCTCGAAGAAGTGCCCCTGCAGCCCCGCCGCCTCCGCGGCTTTCGCGGCGTCTTCCGCGTGCGGATGCACCGCGTCGAGGGGAAGGTGCCGGAAGACCCAGCGCACCTGTCCGGGCAGACGGTCGAAGACGGCGTCGATCGATCCGGTCGCGCGACTGCAGAACGGGCACTCGAAGTCCCCGTACTCGACGATCGTGTACGGGGCATCCACCGGTCCGCGGATGTGATCGCGTTCCGGGTCCACGGGCCGGACGAGCTTCGCACCGATCGCCTGCGGAGGCTGCAGCCGGTCGGCGATGGCGAAGGTCGCCCATCCGAGCAGGAACGCGAGGATGGATGCCGCGAGCACACCGACGCGCGCCAGGTCCTGCGCCTCGGCATCGTCGATGGCGATCGTGACGATGAAGAGCGAGATCGTGAAGCCGATGCCCGAGAGCGCTGCTCCCCCGGCGATCCGAGGCATCCCGAGTCCCGGCGCGAGCTTGCCGCCGCCGAACGCTCGCACGAGGGCCGTGCCGCCCAGAATGCCGACGAACTTGCCGACGACGAGCGCCGCGATGATGCCCCAGGTGAGGGGGGATGTGAACGCCGCCGCGAGCACCTGGCCGTCGAGGTGCACACCGGCGTTGGCGAGCGCGAAGATCGGCAGCACGAGGAAAGAGATGTACGGCGCCCAGGCCGTCTGCAGACGTTCGTTGATCGAGAGCGATTCGCGCAGACTCCGGGTGACGGCGGCCGCGTACAGCGTGTTCGGCGACTCACGGAACGCCTGCGTGAGCTGCGCGGTGCGTTCGACGTCGCCGCGCCGGGGAGCGAACACCGGGATGAGCAGGGCCACGGCGACGCCCGCGAGGGTGGGGTGGATGCCGGCGTAGGCGAGCGCGATCCAGAGTCCCACACCGAGCACCGCGTAGCTCAGGCCCCGCGCCGCACTGAGGAAGCGCACGCACGCGATCGCGGCGACGAGCACGATCGCGATGAGGAGCGAAATCCAGCGGATGCCCTCGTTGTAGAACAGCCCGATCACGAGCAGCGCACCCACGTCGTCCACGACGGCGAGGGTGAGCAGGAAGGTCCGCAGGCGGGCGGGGAACTTCGGTCCGATGATCGCGAGCGCTCCCAGCAGGAAGGCCGTGTCGGTGGAGATCACCACACCCCACGCGTGCGCGTAGCCGGTCGACGCGGCGAACCCGAGGAAGATGAGCGCCGGCAGGATGAGCCCGGCCACGGCCGCCGCGATCGGCACCCGCGCGCGGGCCGGATCGGTGAGCTCGCCGATCGCGAACTCGCGCTTGACCTCGAGCCCGACGAGGAAGAAGAAGAACGCCATCAGTGCATCGTTGACGACGCCGTGCAGCGTGGCCGAGACCTCGAGATCGCCGAGCGAGACATCCAGGTGCATGTCCCAGAACTGTTGGTACGTGTAGCCCCACGGCGAGTTCGCCCACAGGATCGCGAGCGCCGTGAAGATCAGCAGCAGCGCCGCCGCCTTGCGGTCGGAGGACTCGCGCTTGCGCTTCATGCGGATCGAGACCGGCGGCTCGATCGT
>CAYZEL010000071.1:6325-11024 GCA_964477515.1 uncultured Microbacterium sp. | reverse complement strand
GGCGAAGACGGGCCGAACGTCGCGCTCAGTCCGCGTACGGAACCGGCCAGCGCGGATCGGGCACGGGCCAGCCGCGCGCCTTGAGTGCCCGTCGCGCCAGCTCGCGCGCCGAGTAGGGCGTGCGTACGCCGCGGATGTCGCGATAATCCTGGTGTCCGGGCCCGGCCCAGAGGATCGCATCGCCCTCGCCGACCAGATCGACAGCGGCCTCGATCGCCCGCTCGGGCGGCGAGAACTCGTAGATCTCGGCGTCCGGGCGTGCCCGTCGCGCGCCCTCGATGAGGGTTGCACGGATCGAGTCCGGGTTCTCGAATCGCGGGTGGTGGTCGGTGACGACCAGGATGTCACTGCCCTGCACGGCTGTCCGCCCCATGTCGTGGCGCTTGGTGGTGTCGCGGTCGCCGTCGGCGCCGAACAGCATCAGGACGCGGCCGGGCGTGACGCGACGGACGGCGGCGAGGGTCTTCTCGAAGGCATCGGGAGAGTGGCCGAAGTCGACGAAGACGGCCGGCCCGCGTTCTCCCGAGACGCGTTCGGTGCGACCGGGGAGGTATGCATGGATGGTGCCGTCGCGTTCGAGCGCCTCGACGATCCGATCCCACGCATAACCCGCCTCGCGCAGCATGACGATCGCCAGGCCCGCGTTCGCGGCCATGTGCGGCCCGATGACCGGGACGGTCGTGGTGAGCTCGCCATCGGGGCCGGAGAGCGTGAATCGCGTTCCGGTCTGCGTCTCGTCGTGGATCGTGACGGTCCAGTCGGCGGCGGCGGCGGCCTCGGGATCCGCGGCGATCGCCGGCGTACCGATCGTCACGACCGGGATGCCCGCACTCGCGACGAACTCGGCCCCGGCGACCGAGTCGAGCGCCACCACCCCCCGGCGCGCGCGGTCGGGTTGGAAGAGCGGCAGCTTCGCCTCGAGATACGCCCGCATGTCGGGGTAGTCGTCGAGGTGGTCGTGCGTGAGGTTCGTGAACGCCGCGACATCGAACATCAGGCCGTCGACGCGGTGTCGGCTGAGCGCCTGGGCGCTGACCTCGACCGCGACCGCCTCGACGCCGCGCTCGCGCATGAGGGCGAGCAGCGCGTGGAACTCGGATGCCTCGGGCGTCGTGAGTCGCGAGACGATGACCTCGCCCGCGATGTGCCGCTCGGCCGTGGAGCTCAAGCCCACGATCACCCCGAGCTGCTCGAGGATCCCGGCGAGCAGGTGCGAGGTGCTGGTCTTGCCGTTCGTGCCCGTGGTGCCGAGCAGGATCGGCAGGTCGTCGTCGGGACCCGTCCCGTACACCCACGCCGACAGGTCGCCCAGCCTGCGCGGGGGGTGGGCGACGACGAGGATCGGGAGCCCCGCATCCCCCGCGATCTCGGCCCCCGCGGCATCCGTGATCACCGCGACGGCGCCCCTCTCGGCGACCTGCGCGGCGAACTCGGCCCCGTGCCGGTTGACGCCCTGGATGGCCACGAACGCCTCGCCCGGCCGCAGGTCGGCCGTCGCGAGCGTGATGCCCGACACGGTTGCGTCGGCGATGTCGCCGTGCACGGTCGTCGCGTATCGATCGGCGAGTTCCTGCAGGGAGCGGGTGGGCGGATTCTCGGGCCGCAGCACCGGCGGAAGCCGCGACGCACCCGGGGCGGATTCAGACGATGGTTCAGAGGCGGGTGTCGTCATGGCGCCTCCATCTAATCAGACGAGCGCACGGATCCCTCGGCACCGGGCTTCGGCCCGCTCACCCCACGGGGAGCGACCGGGCCGAAGCATCCGGGTCGTTTCGTCAGCTGCGCGCGCGGCGGAACGCGAACAGGGCGACGACCAGCGCGCCGGCACCGAGGACCAACCCGGCACCGCCCAGCACGATCGGCAGCGGGGAGACGTCGCTCGAATCGCCCGCGGCCTCGGTGTCGGAAGCGTGCTCCGTGTTCGACTGACCCGATCCGTGCTCGTCCTCTGCGGCGGCGCCGACGGTCACGGTCGGTGCCGGCGCGTCGAGCGAATGCGGATCGACGCCGGCGTCAGCGATCTCGGCCCAGTTGGTGGTTCCGATTTCGCACACCGGGTCGACCGGGAACGCGAGCGTTTCGCCCGCCGCGCTCGCGGAGTACTTCACACCGAGAACGAGGGCAGCGCGAAGTCCGTCCGCGACCGGCTCCTGAGCGGTGTAGGTCACGAGCGATACCGGGCCGTTCTCGCCATCACGCTCGACGGCGATGTCCCAACCGGCCGCGATCGTCGGCGTCACCGAGTCGAGGCCTTCCGGGATCGTGATCGCGAGCGACTTCGTGGGCGATCCGTCGCAGCCGTGGCTGAAGGCGAAGGTCAGCGTGCCGTAGCCGCCCGCGTTTGCCGCGTCGGGGGTTGCGGTGACGTGCGCCTGCGCCGCGAGCGGGGCGGCGACGACGAGGGCTGCGGAGGCGAGTACGGCGGCCGCCGCGCGGGCGCCGAAACGACGGCGGGCGGGACGGGTGGGTGCAGGGGTCGTGCTGTTCATAGTCGAAAGATCTCTCTGTGGACGCCGCGCGGCGATCAGCCGCTGCGACGGATTCGTGGGGAACGCCCGAGCGGATTGCCCGGCGGACTATGCGACGCTGGCGTCGCCCCACGGCAGAGGTGGTCCGCGGCGGCGAACCACGCCGCGGGCGATTTCGATGAGCTGTGCGGGCACGTCCGGGAAGGTCGCGCGCGGGACGGGAAACGAACCGGCGGCAGTGACGGTGGCACGGTCGAGCAGGCGGAGGGTCCACGCGGCGACGGTGCGAAGCATCCGTTCCCCGGCGAACAGCAGGACGAAGGAGGCGATGGCGGCGAGCGCATGCGCGGTCAGCATGGGGGGAGAGGGCAGGACGAGCTGAGGGACGGACCCGACGGTATCGATGAGAACCTGACCGTGCTGGTGCAGCGCGGGGCCGTGCAGGGATCCTCTCGTGGGCGCGCCGACGCCCGAGGTGAGGGCGAAGACCGCGTGCAACGCCGCCTGTGCGACGAGCACGGCCGCCGCGAGCCCCGAGGGGCGTAGGCGACGCCCGACGAGCACGGTCGTCACGGGCCAGGCCAGGGCCGAGACGCCGAGCAGGACGGCGAGGCTCGGTGCGGCGCCTCCGCCGAACGTGTGCGACACCGCGGCGAGAAGCACGGCGATCACGGCGGCGGATGCGCCTCGGAGCGCACGGAGCTGGCGTGTGCGCATACCCTGCCCCCTCTGCTCGCCCGCCGATTCCGCTGATCTCGGTGACAACTTTAGTCGCGCCGTCGCCGGTCTCTCGCTCACCGCATACGGCCCTCGGGGCGGGTTCCAAGCAACCGGCGGTAGCGTGGGGCCGTGACCGTGCTCACTTTCGTCATCGGCCTGCTGGTCATCGTCGTCGGCCTGGCGATCTCCATCGCGCTGCACGAGGTCGGGCATCTGGTCCCCGCCAAGCTGTTCGGCGTGCGCGTCGGCCGATACATGATCGGTCTCGGTCCGACCCTGTGGTCCCGGCGATTCGGTGAGACCGAGTACGGCGTCAAGGCTCTCCCGATCGGCGGCTACATCTCGATGGCGGGCATGTACCCCCCGACGCCCGCGGAGCGCGAGGCGGAGGCCGAGGCTGCGGCCGGGGCAGAGCACGATTCCGCGCAGACGGCGAGCGGCGGCGGCGTCGCGAAGCCCCGTCAGGGCCGTGCAGCGGGAATGTTCGCCGCGATGATCCAGGACGCGCGGGTCGCCAACGAAGAGACGATGATCGGCACCGCGGACTCGCGGACCTTCTACCGTCTGCCCGTCTACAAGCGGATCATCATCATGCTCGGCGGTCCGATCATGAACCTCCTGCTCGCCATCGTGCTCTTCACGCTGGTCTTCAGCGGCATCGGCGTGCAGACCGCCTCGACCTCGGTCGCCGCCGTGAGCGAGTGCGTCGTCGCGGCCGGATCCACGCAGACCGAGTGCGCGCCCGGCGACCCGCCGAGTCCCGCGGCGGCAGCCGGCATCCTTCCGGGCGATCGCATCCTGTCGATCGATGGAACACCCGTCGACTCATTCGACGAGGCATCCGCGATCATCCGCGACAACCCCGACACGCGCCTGAGCTTCGAGATCGAGCGCGACGGCACGCAGGAGACGCTCACCGTCACTCCGCTGCTGGCCGAACGGCCCGTCTACGACGACTCCGGCAATCCGGTCTTGGACGCGAACGGCGTCGCCGTGACGCAGGATGTCGGCTTCGTCGGCATCACCCCCGCCAACGAGCTGCAGAGCCAGCCGATCTGGACGGGCCCCCAGGCGGCGATCGAGAACGTCGGTGCCGTCGTCGGCATCGTCGCGCAGCTACCGGTCAAGCTGTACGAGACCGGCGTGGCCCTGTTCACGGGCGGAGAGCGCGACCCCAACGGGCCGATGAGCGTCGTCGGCGTCGGCCTGATCGCCGGCGAGGTCGCGTCGACGGATGCGCCGGTTCTCAGCCGCATCTCGGTGCTGCTCGGCCTGCTCGGCTCGCTCAACATCGCCCTGTTCGTCTTCAACCTGGTGCCGCTCCTCCCGCTCGACGGCGGTCATGTCGTCGTCGCGCTGTGGGAGGGCGTGAAGAAGATCTGGGCGCGCGTGTTCCGCCGCCCGCCGCCGAAGCCGGTCGACGCGACCAAGCTTGTGCCGGTCACGTTCGTCGTCGTGATCCTGCTGATCGCGATGGGGGCGCTGCTGCTGCTCGCCGACGTGTTCAACCC
>CAYZEL010000071.1:0-6225 GCA_964477515.1 uncultured Microbacterium sp. | reverse complement strand
TGATCCTGCTGATCGCGATGGGGGCGCTGCTGCTGCTCGCCGACGTGTTCAACCCGATTCAGCTGTTCAACTGACCGGGCCCGGGCCCGGCCCCGGCCCCCGTGGCCATCCGGGGCGCCGAAACCCCGTTGGGGCGCGGAGGCTCGCGCCCCAACGCGGTTCTGACGCCCCAAGTGCCGCTAGGAGGCGCTGCGGCCGCTAGGAGGCGCTGCGGGGTGCGGGGTGGGGGCGCTGCGGGGTGCGCGGGCGCTGGGGTGACGGAGTGCCGCGGCACAGGGGCGCCACGGTCGCGGGGGCCCGGGTGACTGGGCGCCTCAGGCGTCGATGGGGGCGAAGGCCTGCGCGATCAGGCGCTCGAGCGTCTCGATGCCGTCGCGCGAGAGGATCGACTCGAGGTGCCCCTGCACCGACGCATACCCGGGTCCGCGCATCGCATAGACATCACCGGATGTCGGGTCCGCTGCGACCTCGGTGACCCCCACCCGCGTCGTCCCGGGCTCGACCCGCACCGTGAACGTGTTGTAGAACCCGATCGAGGCGCGCTCGCCGAAGACGTCGACGTTCAGCTGCAGTCCCTGGTGCGGCCGCGCGAGGGGCGCCAGGGACAGCCCGAGCGTGTTCGCCAGGATCTGGTGGCTCAGGCAGACGGCGAGCAGCGGCTTCCCCGAGGCCAGACGGGCCGACACGATCTCGCGCATGCGGCGCATCCGCCGGCTGTCGTCGAGCGGATCGCCCGGACCCGGGCCGGCGATCAGCAACTCCGTATCGGATGCCTCGGCGTCCGTGACCTCCGACCAGTGCGCGATGCGCACGGTCAGTCCCAGGTGGCGGAGCTGATGCGCGAGCATCGTCGTGAAGCGGTCCTCGGCGTCGACGACGAGCGCGCTGTTCCCGGCGAACGGACCCGGGGCGTCGACATCCTGCGGGTTCAACCAGAACGGCGCCAGTCGAGAGTTGCGCGAGGCGAGGAGCGTCGCGATGGCGGGGTCATCAGCGAGCGGCGCGCGCGGCGTGGTCGGGGCATCGGGATCCGCGACGGGCGCGGGGGCGCTCTCGCGCGGGACCGCGCCGATCGCACCGAGGAGACCAGCGGCCTTGCCGTGCGTCTCGCCCACCTCGCCGTCCGGGTCCGAGTGGCGCACGAGCGTCGCGCCCACCGGCACGCGCAGGCGGCCGTCGACGAGATAGGCCGTGCGGATCAGGATCGGCGCATCGAGGTCGTGCTCGTCGCCGTTCGGGGTGAACAACGCGGCGACACCGGAGTAGTACCCCCGGGCGGTCGTCTCGTGGCGGCGGATGACCGTGCACGCGTTCTGCATCGGTGAGCCCGTGACGGTCGGCGCGAACATCGTCTCGCGCAGGATGTCGCGGGGATCGAGCGTGCTACGCCCGCGGAGCATGTACTCGGTGTGCGTCAGACGCGACATCTCTTTCAGATGCGGACCCGTGATGCGGCCACCGTCCGAGCAGACCGCGCTCATCATCTTCAGCTCCTCGTCGACGACCATGAAGAGCTCTTCGGTCTCTTTGGTGTTCTCGAGGAATGCCGTCAGGGCTTCGGGTGTCGAGCCGCCGGCGGGGTGCCGGAACGTGCCCGAGATGGGGTTCATCGTGACGACGCCACCGCTGGCGCTGACATGCGCCTCGGGGCTCGCGCCGACGGCGACGTGCCCGGGCGTGACGATCGCGAAGGTCCAGTAGGCACCGCGCTCGTGCTCGAGAAGAGCTCGGAACCAGGTCAGGGCGCTCTCGCGCGGGTCGGCGTCGACGCGCGCGGTGAAGTCGCGTCGGATGACGAAGTTCGCGCCCTCGCCGCGCCCGATCTCGTCGGCGATCACGTCGCGCACGATCTCGGCGTAGTCCTCGTCGCTCACGTCGAACCCGGTGTCGTGCAGGGGCACGGGCGTCGCGGGCAGCACGCGCATCGCTTCGTCGCGGGGGAGTGTGCCGCGCTCGGTCACGATGATGCACCGCAGCGGCGCTCCGTCGTCGTGGCACTCGAACCCGCGCTCGCGAACCTGTCGATACGGAACGAGGGCGAGGACTTCCTGTGGTGTGCCATCCGCGTCCGTCAGAGGGATGTCTGCGAGCCGCTCGACATCGACGAGGGTGCCCGTCAGGACTTCGACACCCGCGCCGTCCCGCGCGATCAGGACGAGAGGACGGTCATCCGTGGAATCGCGCAGGCGCTGCAGCAGTTCGCTGCCATTCGCATCACTGGGGGGGCGATGGCCGGTCATCGTGGGTCCTTCGGCTCGGCCCGGCGGGGCGGTCGCTCAACGAAAAGACCGCCACGGCGGGCGGTCTGGATTCGTGGAAACGCGAACACACCGCCTAGGAGGCGGGCCACCAGGAAAGGTTCGCGGACATGCCGTCACAATAGCACGCACGCCTCGCGACCCTTTTCTGTCAGTCGGTGCGGACCACCTCTATGCTGTGGCCATGAGCGACGATCTCCGTGGGCGTGCCATCAGCAGCCTCAAGGCCAAGAGCCATTTCTGGCAGGCAGTGATCACATGGTTGGTGCTGAGCCTTCTGTTCGTCCTGATCTGGGCGTTCTCGGGCGGAACGTCGGACGGATTCGAGGGGTTCTGGCCGATCTGGCCGATCGCCGGAATCGCGCTCGGCGTGATCTTCACCGGTATCCGCGCTTTCGGCGCCGGTGCGGGTGGGCCGAGCGAAGACCGGATCCAGAGCGAGATGAAGCGCCTCTCCGAGTGACCTGGGAGCGGGCCGCGCCACCGCCTTACCCGCGTAGGCTGGGTCCGTGCCAGCAGTGAATCTCGGAATGCCGAAGGTGCCGGATGTTCTCGCGCCGCGTCGGAAGAGTCGACAGATCCGCGTCGGCAAGGTGCTCGTCGGCGGAGATGCGCCGGTCAGCGTCCAGTCGATGTGCACCACACCGACGACGAACATCAACGCGACGCTGCAGCAGATCGCCGAACTGACGGCATCCGGCTGCGAGATCGTGCGTGTCGCCGTGCCGTCTCAGGACGACGCGGACGTGCTGCACATCATCGCCAAGAAGAGTCAGATCCCGGTGATCGCCGACATCCACTTCCAGCCGAAGTACGTCTTCCAGGCGATCGATGCCGGCTGCGCCGCCGTACGCGTCAACCCGGGCAACATCCGCAAGTTCGACGACCAGGTCGGCGCGATCGCCGCCGCGGCCAAGGCCGCCGGCGTATCGCTGCGCATCGGTGTGAATGCCGGATCCCTCGACCCGCGCCTGCTGCAGAAGTACGGCAAGGCGACGCCCGAAGCGCTCGCCGAGAGTGCGCGCTGGGAGGCATCCCTCTTCGAAGAGCACGACTTCCACGACTTCAAGATCTCGGTCAAGCACAACGACCCCGTCGTGATGGTCAAGGCGTATCGGCTGCTCGCGGAGATGGGCGACTGGCCGTTGCATCTCGGTGTGACCGAGGCCGGCCCCGCATTCCAGGGCACGATCAAGTCCGCGACGGCATTCGGCATCCTGCTCGGCGAGGGCATCGGTGACACGATCCGTGTCTCGCTCTCGGCCCCGCCCGCAGAAGAGGTCAAGGTCGGGCACCAGATCCTGCAGTCGTTGAACCTGCGCGAGCGCAAGCTCGAGATCGTCTCGTGCCCCTCGTGCGGTCGGGCGCAGGTCGACGTCTACACGCTCGCCGACGACGTGACCGAGGGGCTGAAGGACATGACCGTCCCGCTTCGCGTCGCCGTCATGGGCTGCGTCGTCAATGGTCCGGGCGAGGCACGAGAGGCCGACCTGGGGGTCGCGTCCGGCAACGGCAAGGGACAGATCTTTGTCAAGGGTCAGGTCATCAAGACGGTGCCGGAGTCGGAGATCGTCGCGACGTTGATCGAAGAGGCCAACCGCCTCGCGGATGAGATGGGCCCGAACGCCGCTCCGGGTACCGCGCAGGTCGTCACGGCCTGAGCGGACCGCGCCATCCTGGCTGCCCGCTGGATCTACTCGCCGTCTGGATCTACACGCCGTCGAGCCGTGTGAGTGCGGCCAGCGGGATTCCGATCCATCCCGGGCGATTGCGCTTCTCGTACACGACCTCGTATACCGCCTTGTCCGCAACGTACGCGGCCAGCAGCACACGGCGCTCGACCGTGTCCGTCTGGCCCGTGTCAGCCTCGACCGTGCTCGTGCCGTCGTCGCTCGTCGCTCCGAGGATGGCCCCGACGTAACCGTCGATGAAGTGACCACGGGCGCGTGAGGACCACTCGGCGGCACGCTCCGCCCGCAGCGCCCACTCCTCGTCATCGATGATCCGACCGGTGCCCACGAGCGACATCTCGACGACCCCGGGGGCGTAATCGAACGAGCGGAGCATCCCGGCGACGTCCCGCCACGGCGAGTCCGGCAATGCCCGGTCCGCGAACGGGCGGCCCGGTTCGCCCTCGAAGTCCACGAGCCGCCATCCCCGTGACGTCCTGAGCGTCTGACCGAGATGCAGGTCGCCGTGCACCCGCTGCACGTCGAGCCCGTCGAGGGCCGCCACCGCCGAGTACGTCGCTCGGAGTCGAGGCGCGTGGGGTTCGATCTCGGGAACGACGCGCAGCGCGTGATCCAGCCGCTCGTTCATGGCTCGCGCCAACTCCGCGGTGGTCTCGGCCCCCCTCCGTCCGGCGGGGAAGCGCTCGCGCAACAGAGCGTGCACCTTTGCGAGGGCTTCGCCGAGGCGCGCGGCCTCGCCTGCGAAGTCGCCGCCCGAGGCATCCGGTTCCTGTTCGAGATCGACGAGCAACGTGCGCACGCTCGCCATCGCGAGCTCGAAACCGTCGGTGGCCGTTCGTAGGAATTCCTGCAGCATCGCCAGCTGGATGACCTCGCCGTCGACGGTCGTCTCGACCCAGCCGTACAACTCGGCGATGTACTCCGATTCGCCGCGTGTGAGCTCCTCGTGGATCTCGATATCCGGATTCACGCCGGGGCTGAGCTTGCGGAACATCTTCATCATCGCGGTCTCGTCGAAACGGACCGAGGAGTTGGATTGCTCGCCGGTCATGGGCGAGGGCCGCAGCTCGGGATCGAGCGGCTCGCCGGGCAGCCGGTGGAATCGCAGACCGGCGACATCCGCGCGACCCGTGGGCTCGGCGGCGATGAAGGCGTCCAACCAGAGCGCCATGGCATCCCGGTCGTGCACGGCGTCGTAGAGATGCCGCTGTCGACCATCCACCTCGATCGCCCCCACATAGGCATGGCCGATCCGGTCCTCGATCTCGTCGTACCCGGCCAGCGGCACCTGGTAGAGCTCGGTTCCTCCGACCTCGTCCGAGTAGGCCACGGTGACGAGGTAGACGGTCGCGCTCGGTCGGTCGGGTGACGACAGGTCGGCGAGCACGCGGACCCGCGACACCTGGAACGGACGTCCCTTGCCGCCGAACCACCGCGTTCGTACCAGGTATCCCTCGAGAAGGGCATGATCTATCGCGCTCACAGCAACCCCACTTCCTCCGACTCCGTCGCCGGCTCGTGCAGTTGGAACCAGTAGAACCCGTGGCCTCCCAGTGTCAACAGGTAGGGCAGCTCGCCGATCCGGGGGAAGGGGGCTCCGCCGATCAGCTCGACGGGTACCATGCCCTCGAAACGGCGCATGTCGAGCTCCACCGGCTGCGGGAACTGCGACAGGTTGTTGACGCAGACGATCACGTCGACCGTGCCGTCCTCGTTTGTGTGTTCGCGGGAATACGACAACACAGACGGGTTCGAACCGCCCAGGTCGTTGAAGCTCCCGAGCCCGAACGCGGGGTGCCGTTTGCGGGCATGGATCATCTGTCGCGTCCAGTGCAGGAGCGACGAGCGGTCCTCCTGCTGCGCCTCGACGTTCACCGCGAGGTAGCCGTACACCGGGTCCTGGACGATCGGACGGTCCAGCTTTCCCGGATTGGCCGTCGAGAACCCCGCGTTGCGGTCGGAGGTCCACTGCATCGGCGTGCGGACACCGTCACGGTCGCCGAGCCAGATGTTGTCGCCCATACCGATCTCGTCGCCGTAGTAGAGCACGGGCGATCCGGGGAGAGAGAGCAACAGCGCGGTGAAGAGTTCGATCCGGTCGATGTCGTTGTCGAGGAGGGGAGCGAGCCGGCGACGGATTCCGATGTTGGCCTTCATACGCGGGTCCTGCGCGTACTCGTTCCACATGTAGTCGCGGTCTTCGTCCGTCACCATCTCGAGCGTGAGCTCGTCGTGGTTGCGCAGGAAGATGCCCCACTGGCAGCCCGACGGGATCG
>CAYZEL010000070.1:0-11038 GCA_964477515.1 uncultured Microbacterium sp. | reverse complement strand
GAAGGTCGAGATCGACAACGCCGCCCGCCGCGACCTCACGGACCTGTACAACCACGGCGACAACTTCGGCTTCATGGACACGGCCGACTACGACCAGCTGACCGTCGCCGCCGCGACCGTCGGCGACGCGAAGAACTTCCTGCTCGAGAACCAGCAGGTGCAGATCGCGCTGAACAACGGCAACCCGCTGTACGTCGAGCTGCCCGCATCCGTCGTGCTCGAGATCACCTACACCGAGCCGGGCCTGCAGGGTGACCGCTCGTCGGCCGGCACCAAGTCCGCCACCGTCGAGACCGGCTACGAGATCCAGGTGCCCCTGTTCCTCGAGACCGGCACCAAGGTCAAGGTCGACACCCGCACGGGTGACTACCTCGGCCGCGTGAGCTGACCGGGTGAGCGCTCGAACCAAGGCGCGCAAGCGCGCCCTCGACATCCTCTTTCAGGCGGATGTGCGTGGCGACGAACCCGGAGTGATCCTGGCGGCCGAGGCCCAGCGGGCCGCGAGCGAACCGGCGCGCGAGGCATCCTGGCTCTATGCGCGTGAGATCGTGGACGGCGTCATCGATCACCGCGAAGAGATCGACGAACTGATCGCGACGCACAGCAAGGACTGGAAGATCGAGCGGATGCCCGCGGTCGATCGCGCTCTGCTGCGGATGGGCGTGTGGGAGCTGCTGCACAACGACGAGGTTCCGACGGCCGTCGTGATCGACGAGGCCGTGGAGCTCGCGAAGGAGTTCTCGACCGACGACTCGGGCTCGTTCGTGCACGGTGTGCTCGCGCGAGTTTCGCGCTCGGCCTGATCGGGTAGATCCGACGACGTGACCTCTCCCTCCGTCGATCGCCCCAGGTTCGACGCGCCGTCGGCGTCCACCTGGCGCAGTCTCGTCGAGGGGGGAGATTCCGCGGGCGGTATTCCGCTCGCGCTCGGTGTCGAGTTGCGCCAGCGCACCCCCTATCGGCCGGACGACTGGGCGCCGCGACGCATCGAGACGGCCCACCCGCGCGCCCTGATGGGTCGCCGCGAGGATCTGTCGCTGGGCGTGCGCCCGCTCATGCGCAGCGCGAGCACGGGTGCCTGGATCAAGGGACAGGTATCGTGGGACTCGGTGCGGCGCCCCGGACAGGACTTCGACCCGGCCCACGTCCGCTGGTTCGCCGAGCTTGCCACCCTTCTTCTCGGCGTCCGGACGGTCGGGCCCTTCGCCGATCCGGGGGAGTGGCTGACGCTCGACGCGGTCGAATCCAGCCTGTTCTGGCCGCACCTGCGTGCGGCGCGCGCCGTCGGAATCCCCCTCATCGCGACGAGCGAACAGCAGACCGTGCGCCTTGCACACGAGGCCGCGGCGGCGATCGACGTGACGAATGCCGGCGAGGCGCTGCGCATCCGCGCACGGGTCGTCGTCGACGGCGTCCCTGCGGAGGATTCCGTCATCCGCCCGATCGGCCACATCGGCGTGTACGTCGCCGCGCTCGATCGGGAACCGCTGCCGATCGTGCTCGCTCCCTGTAGGCTGCCCGAGGCGACGCGTGCGCTCCTCGGCCAGGACGAGGGCCTGCTGATCCCCGGCGACGAACGCGAGGAGTTCCTCGACGAGGGCCTGCCCCGCCTGGTGCGGCGCGCGCGGGTGACCGCGGGCCGAGGCATCACGGTCCCGACCCCGCCGAAACCGACCGCGGTGATCACGACGGACTTCGGTGACAATGACGTCGAGTACCGGATCGAATGGTCCTACTCCGGGCTCACCCGCCTTCCCTACGCGCCCGCGTCGCACCCCGACCGCGAGCTCGAGGCGGAGGTCGACATCGGGTCGGATCTGGAGGCCGTCTGGCGCGCCGCATCCGATGCGCCCTTCGAACCGACCGGGCGCCTGCGGGGCGTCGACGCCGCCGAGTTCGCGACCCACATCCTGCCGGGCTGGTCGGCGCTCGACCGCGTCCGGGTCGAGGGGAATGCGCCCCGGCGCGTCTACACCGAACTGACGGGGGAGCCCGCGATCAGTGTCAGCACGCTCGAGACGACCGACCCGGACTGGTTCGAACTCGGGGTACTCGTGACGATCGACGGGCGCTCGGTGCCCTTCGGCCCGCTGTTTCGCGCGCTCGTGCGGGGACGCAAGAAGATGCTGCTCTCGGACGGGGCATACTTCTCGCTCGCGCACCCGGCGCTGCAGCGCCTCCGCGACCTCATCGACGAGGCCGGCGAGCTGGCGGAGTGGGAGACCGCGCCGCGCATCCACCGGCACCAGACCGATCTGTGGAGCGATTTCGAGGACCTCGCGGACCATTCCGAGCCGGCGACCACCTGGCGGGAGCTCGCCGCCGGACTCCGCGGCACCGAGACCGTGCCGCGCACCCCGCCACCGGAAGGACTCGAGGCGACGCTGCGGCCGTATCAGCAGGCGGGGCTCGACTGGCTCGCGTTCCTCTGGCGCCATCGACTCGGGGGGATCCTCGGCGATGACATGGGCCTCGGCAAGACCGTGCAACTGCTGGCGCTGGCCGCTCACGTCCACGAGCAGGGTGAGCACCGACCTCTGCTCGTCGTCGCTCCGACCTCGGTGGTCGGGTCATGGGCCGCCGAGGCCGCACGGTTCACCCCGGGTCTGCGGGTGCGGGTCATCGACGCCACGAGCGCGAAGCGCGGCTCGTCTCTCATCCACGAGTCGACCGATGCCGATGTCGTGCTGACGTCGTACGCCCTGGTCCGCCTCGACCGCGAAGAGTTCGAGGGCATCGCGTGGTCCATCGTCATCCTGGACGAGGCCCAGTTCGTGAAGAACCCCCGCACGCAACTCCACCGGGCGGTGAGCGACCTGCGCGCGGACTCGGTCTTCGCTGCCACGGGGACCCCGCTCGAAAACGGACTCTCGGATCTCTGGGCACTGTTGGCGCTCACCGCGCCCGGCCTGTTCCCCTCGGCGCCGCGCTTCACCGAGGCGTACGTCAAGCCGATCGAGCAGGGCAAGGTCCCCGAGAACGAAGAGGGCGGCCCGTTCCGTGCCGTGCGGCTCGCGAGGTTGCGTCGACGCATCCGTCCGCTGCTTCTCCGCCGCACGAAAGCGCTGGTCGCGCCCGAACTCCCCGAGAAGCAGGAGCTCGAGCTACGGGTGACGCTCGATCCCGCGCACCGCGAACTCTACGACCTGACCCTGCAGCGCGAACGGCAGAAGGTGATGGGGCTGCTGCAGGACCTCGACCGCAACCGCTTCATCGTCTTCCGGTCGCTGACTCTGCTGCGAATGCTGAGCCTCTCGCCCGCGCTGATCGACGCCCGTCACGCCGACATCCGGGCCAACAAGCTCGACGCGCTGCTCGACCGGCTCGTCGAGGTCGCCGCCGAGGGGCATCGGGCTCTAGTTTTCAGCCAGTTCACGTCGTTCCTGCGGCTCGCGGCGGACCGGCTGGACGCCGCCGGCATCGGCCATGCCTATCTCGATGGATCGACCCGGAATCGCACGGCCGTCATCGAGGGGTTCCGCGAGGGCGACGCCCCCGCGTTCCTGATCAGCCTGAAGGCCGGAGGGTTCGGCCTCACGCTCACGGAGGCCGACTACGTGTTCGTCCTCGACCCGTGGTGGAACCCCGCGGCGGAAGCGCAAGCCGTCGACCGCGCGCATCGCATCGGACAGGACCGGCACGTGATCGTCTATCGCCTGATCGCCGCGGACACGATCGAAGAGAAGGTGCTGGCACTCCAACGGCGCAAAGCCCGGCTCTTCGACGCCGTGGTCGATGACGATGCGCTGTTCGCGCAGGACCTGACGGCAGACGACATCCGCTCTCTGCTCGACGGGTGATCGCGCCGCCCTGCTCGCGGGGTCTTTTTGTCACGGCGCCGTTCACCGGGGTCTCAGGACCCCGCGCGTAGACTCGAGGGCTGTCGGACAGGAAGGGCAGACATGCGCATAACGGGCCTCGGCCATGCGGGAATGTTCATCGAGACGCTCGGCGGATCCATCCTCTGCGACCCGGTGATCGGCCCGAGCTTCTTCGGCTCGTGGTTCCCGTTCCCCGACAACCGGGCGCTGGACTGGGAGCGCTTCGGCGCCGCCGACTTCCTGTACATCTCGCACCGGCACCGCGACCACTTCGACCCGCGGATGCTCGAGCGTTATGTCCGCAAAGACATCACGGTCCTGCTGCCCGACTATCCGACGGACGACCTCGAGAACGATCTGCGTGCTCTCGGTTACGACAACATCGTGTACACGCCGAACGGCGAGACGCTGAAGTTCGGCGACCTCAAGGTCATGGTGACGCCGCTCCGCGCCCCGAGCGACGGTCCGATCGGCGACTCGTCACTGAGCGTCGACGACGGAACCGCCAGCATCCTGAACCAGAACGACTCGCACCCGCTCGACCTCGACAAGCTGCTCTCGTTCTCGAAGCCCGATGCGTACTTCACGCAGGTTTCGGGGGCGATCTGGTGGCCGATGGTCTACGACCTGCCGCAGGACTCCAAGCAGCACTTCGCGCAGCTCAAGCGCGAAGCGCAGAACAAGCGCGCGATGTACTACATCGAGAAGGTCGACGCCCCCCACGTGTTCCCGATGGCGGGGCCGCCCATGTTCCTGCGCGAGGAGCTGTTCCGTTACAACGGATACGGCGAGCAGAACGACTCGATCTTCACCGACTCGCGTCAATTCCTCGAGCACATGGCAGAGGTGCGTCCGGAGCAGAAGGGCCACCTCTTCATCCCCGGGACGCAGGTAGACCTCGACCACGGCGAGTTGGAGATCACCCAGACGCTCTACAGCGAGGCCGAGATCGAGCACATCTACGGCGAGAAGTGGGACTACCTCGCCGAACAGCGGGATTCCCGGCAGGACGAGGTGCGCGCGGAGGAGGCATCCCGCGCGCCGGTACTGCCGCCCGACGAGATGCTCGCCGAGATCAAGGCGTGGTGGGAGCCGCTGCTGCGTCGCGCCCGCACCATCCGGGACGGCGTCGGCGGCAACGTCCGGTTCCGCATCGGCGAGCTGGACATGGTCGTGGACTTCCCCAAGGCCAAGGTGCGCGAATACGCCGGCGAGGAGTGCGTCTACTGGTACACGATCCCGGCCGACCTCGTCTCGACCAACATCCGCGATCACGAGATCGACTGGTCGAACTCGATCTTCCTGTCGATGGAGTTCGAGGTCGGCCGCAGCGGCAAGTTCAACGAGTTCCTCACGACCTTCCTCAAGTGCCTCTCGCGCGACCGGATCGAGTACGTCGAGAACTGGTACGCGGAGCAGTCGGATCAGACCGAGGACGTGCAACTCGGCGACTGGGTCGTGCAGCGCCGGTGCCCGCACCTGCGCGCCGACCTGACCAAGACCGGCAAGATCGAGGACGGCGTGCTCACGTGCAGCCTGCACGACTGGAAGTGGGACCTCGCGTCGGGCCGCTGCCTGACATCGCAGGGCCACCCGATCCGGGCGCACGCCTCGACATCCGCTCCCGCCGTCGTCTGACTCGCGAACCGGCACATCCGTCGCGAACCGGCACCGCATCCGTTGCGGCTGGCGACGATTGTGCCGGTTCGGCGCGGGCAGGGGGATGCGCGGGGTCCGGTAGGGTGAAAGAGCACAGCAACCTTTAACACCGTCCTGTGAGGCGGAGAAGGGAGCGGCACATGAGCACGCGAACCGTGCTGCACGAGGCCGACATCGCACGAGCCCTGACCCGGATCTCTCACGAGATCCTCGAGTCCAACAGGGGAGCGGACGGGTTGATCCTTCTCGGGATCCCCACGCGCGGCGTGACCCTGGCCCATCGCATCGGGTCCCTCGTCTCGGAGTTCAGCGGTACGGCCGTCCCGGTCGGCGCTCTCGACGTGACGATGTACCGCGACGACCTCGCGCGGAACCCCACCCGCGCGCCGCAGCCGACGTCGATTCCGGCGGGCGGTATCGACGGCAAGACCGTCGTGCTGGTCGACGACGTCCTGTTCTCGGGGCGAAGCATCCGTGCCGCGCTGGACGCCCTGCAGGACATCGGACGCCCCGCAGCGGTTCGCCTCGCGACCCTGATCGATCGGGGACACCGAGAGTTGCCCATCCGCCCCGACTTCGTCGGCAAGAACCTGCCGAGCGCCCGCGAGGAACGCGTGAACGTGCGCCTCGCCGAGACGGACGGCATCGAGGAGGTGACCGTCGGCTCATGAGGCACCTCCTGGACACCCAGACACTGGACCGAGCGCTCGCACTCGAGATCCTCGACGTCGCCGAAGACATGGCCGACACGCAGAGGCGCGAGATCAAGAAGCTGCCGACGCTGCGCGGCAAGACGATCGTCAACCTCTTCTTCGAGGATTCGACGCGCACGCGCATCTCGTTCGAGGCCGCCGCGAAGCGCCTGAGCGCCGACGTCATCAACTTCGCCGCGAAGGGCTCGAGCGTGTCGAAGGGCGAGAGCCTCCAGGACACCGCGCAGACCCTGCAGGCGATGGGTGCCGACGCGGTCGTGATCCGGCACGGAGCCTCCGGGGCGCCACGGACGCTCGCGTCGAGCGGCTGGATCACGGCGGGCGTCGTGAATGCCGGCGACGGCACGCACGAGCACCCGACGCAGGCGCTGCTGGACGCCTTCACGATCCGCAAGCGCACGTTCGGCGACGAGAGCCGGGGACGCGACCTCGCGGGCCTGAGGGTCACGATCGTCGGAGACGTGCTGCACTCGCGCGTCGCCCGCTCGAACGTGTGGCTGCTCTCGACACTCGGCGCCGAGGTCACGCTCGTCGCCCCGCCGACACTCGTGCCGCAGGATGTCTCGGCCTGGCCCGCTCGCATCGAATACGACCTCGACCGGGCCATCGAAGCGGGCCCCGATGCACTCATGATGCTGCGCATCCAGCTCGAACGCATGGGTGCGGCGTTCTTCCCGACCGAGCGGGAGTACTCGCGCCGCTGGGGCCTGGACCCGCGGCGTCTGGCGTCGCTGCCCGCGGATACGATGGTGATGCATCCCGGACCGATGAACCGCGGCCTCGAGATCTCGGCGGCCGCGGCCGACTCACCCCGCTCGACCGTTCTGGAGCAGGTGTCGAACGGCGTGTCCGTTCGGATGGCCGTGCTGTACCTGCTGCTCGCGGGGGAGCGCCCCGGCTGGGATGAACGTACGACCGCCGCTATGGCCATGAAGGAGGAGAGATGAGCGAAGTCCTCCTCATCGCCGGTGCACGCATCGAGGGTGACGGCGCCACGGATCTGATCGTCGAAGGCGGACGGATCGCGGAGGTCGGCTCGGGGCTGAGCCGAGCGGGCGCGACGCGCATCGACGCGGACGGCCTCGTCGCCCTTCCGGGGCTGGTCGATTTGCACACGCACCTGCGCGAGCCCGGGTACGAGGCATCCGAAACCATCCTCACCGGCACGCGGGCGGCGGCGGCGGGCGGCTTCACGGCCGTTTTCGCCATGCCCAACACCTCGCCCGTCGCCGACACGGCGGGTGTCGTCGAGCAGGAACTCGCGCTCGGCGAAGCCGCCGGGTACGCGACCGTGCAGCCGATCGGCGCCGTCACGGTCGGACAGAAGGGCGAGCGCCTCGCGGAACTGGGCGCCATGGCCGACTCCCGTGCCCGGGTCCGCGTGTTCAGTGACGATGGATTCTGCGTCTGGGACCCGCTGATCATGCGTCGGGCGCTCGAGTACGTGAAGGCGTTCGGCGGAGTCATCGCTCAGCACGCCCAGGACCCGCGGCTCACCGAGGGTGCTCAGATGAACGAGGGGTCGGTCTCGGCCGAACTCGGGCTCACCGGATGGCCGGCCGTGGCCGAGGAGTCGATCATCGCGCGCGACGTGCTGCCGGCCGAGCACGTCGGTTCGCGGCTGCCCGTCCGCCACCCCCCGACGGCCGGCCCGGGCGCCACCCTCGGCCGGGCGAAGAAGCGGGGGATCGCCGTGACCGCAGAGGTCACCCCGCACCACCTCCTGCTGACGGACGAGCTCGTGCGCGGCTACGACGCCCGGTACAAGGTCAATCCGCCCCTGCGCCGCGAAGAAGATGTGCTCGCCGTGCGCGCGGGCCTGGCCGACGGCACGATCGACATCGTCGCGACCGACCACGCCCCGCATCCCGCCGAGAACAAGAGCTGCGAATGGGCCGCCGCCGCCAACGGCATGGTGGGCCTCGAGAGTGCGCTGCGCGTCGTGCACGCGTCCATGGTCGAGACCGGCCTGCTGGACTGGGCCGACGTCGCCCGCGTCATGTCGTACACACCCGCGCGGATCGGGATGCTCGAGGGACACGGCACACCCCTCGCCGCAGGCCGGCCGGCCGAGCTGACGCTGTACGACCCCGAAGCACGCGAGGTCTTCGGCGCATCCGATCTGCACGGCCTGAGTGCGAACTCGCCGTACCTCGGACGACCGCTGCCGGGACGCGTGCTCTGGACGATCCACCGCGGTCGCCCGACGCTCGCCGACGGCGCGCTCGTCGCCGACCTGGCGTCGGAGGTGTCGGCATGACGCTCGGTGCGGCGCTTGCCATCATGATCGGGTTCGGCGTGCTCGTGCTCGCCGGCATCGCATGGGGCTGGTCGCGACGGGTGCGGCGCGACCGGGGCATGGTCGCCCCCACCGACGTTCCCCGGGGCTTCGTCGCCGAGGCATCCTTCTCGGGACTGTACGTCGCGACGACACGACACGAGAAGCCGCTCGATCGTCTCGCCATCCGCCACCTGCGGTATCGCGGTCGCGTCGGGATCGAGGTATCGCCCGTTGGCGTGCTGCTCGCCGTCACGGGCGAGCCACCGGTCTTCCTCGCGGCGTCCCGAATCGTCGGCGTCGACCGTGCGACCTGGACGATCGACCGGGTCGTCGAACGCGATGGGCTGGTTCGCCTGGCATGGCGTGTCGATTCCGGCAGCGCTCCGGAAACCGAATCCGAGACGATCGCCGACTCTTACGTCCGAATGACGGGTGACGGACCCGGCGAAACCCCTGGTGAGCTCGTCGCCGCCGTTACCCGCATCCTTCCCACGCCCACCCCGACAGGGAAAGCCGAATGATCTCGCACCTCACGACAGACCCCGCCGTCCTCGTCCTCGAGGACGGCACACGCCACACCGGACGCGCCTACGGCGCCCGCGGCACGACGCTCGGCGAGGTCGTCTTCGCCACCGGCATGACCGGTTACCAGGAAACGCTCACCGACCCGTCATACGCCGGACAGATCGTGCTGCAGACGGCGCCGCACATCGGCAACACCGGGATGAACGACGAGGACCCCGAATCGCGCCGTATCTGGGTGGCCGGATACATCGTGCGCGACCCCTCGCGCGTGGTGTCGAACTGGCGGGCGGACGAGTCGCTCGACGACGCCCTCGTGAACGACGACGTGGTGGGCATCAGCGGCATCGACACCCGTGCCGTCACCCGGCACATCCGCTCGGCGGGCAGCATGCGCGGCGGGATCTTCTCGGGCCCCGCCGCCGCGATCGAGCCCGACGAACAGCTCCGCCTGGTGCGCGAAGCGCCCGCCATGGCCGGCCTCAACCTGTCGGCCGAGGTCTCGGTGTCGGTCGCGGAGGTCACCGCGGCCACGGGCGAGCGGATCGGCGCCCTCGCGGTGCTCGACCTCGGTGTGAAGCAGGCCACGATCCAGAACCTCGCCGACCGCGGCTTCGAGGTGCACGTGCTGCCGCAGGATGTCACGATCGAGCAGCTGCGCGCGATCGAGCCCGTGGCGGTGTTCTACTCCAACGGTCCCGGTGACCCCGCCGCATCCGGCGACCACATCGAGCTGCTGCGGGCCGTCCTCGATGACCGCCTTCCCTTCTTCGGCATCTGCTTCGGCAACCAGCTGCTCGGGCGTGCGCTCGGGCTCGGCACCTACAAGCTGCCGTTCGGGCACCGCGGCATCAACCAGCCCGTGCTCGACAAGCAGACGGGTCGCGTCGAGATCACAGCGCACAACCACGGCTTCGCCGTGGAGGCGCCCCTCGAGGGCGTCTTCGACAGCCCCCAGGGCTACGGGCGCGTCGAGGTCAGCCACGTCGGCCTGAACGACCAGGTGGTCGAGGGTCTGCGGGCCCTCGACATCCCCGCCTTCAGCGTGCAGTACCACCCCGAGGCTGCGGCCGGCCCGCACGACGCCAACTACCTCTTAGACCGCTTCCGCGACATGGTGCTCGCCGAACAGAGCAAGGACGAGAACTGATGCCCAAGCGCGACGACATCACGAGTGTCCTGGTCATCGGGTCCGGCCCGATCGTGATCGGCCAGGCCTGCGAATTCGACTACTCCGGAACCCAGGCCTGCCGCGTGCTTCGCGAGGAGGGCGTGCGCGTCATCCTGGTCAACTCCAACCCGGCGACGATCATGACCGACCCCGACTTCGCCGACGCGACCTACGTCGAGCCGATCACGTGGCAGGTCATCGAGACGATCATCGCGAAGGAGAAGCCGGATGCGATCCTGCCGACCCTCGGCAGCCAGACCGCGCTCAACGCCGCGATCGACCTGCACAACCACGGCATCCTCGAGAAGTACGACGTCGAGCTGATCGGCGCGAACTTCGAGGCGATCAACAAGGGCGAGGACCGCCAGATCTTCAAGCAGCTCGTGCTGGATTCGGGCGCGGACGTCGCCGACAGCCGCATCTGCCACACAATGGACGAGGTGCTCGCGGGCGCCGCGGAGCTCGGCTATCCGCTCGTCGTACGGCCGAGCTTCACGATGGGCGGGCTCGGTTCCGGCTTCGCCTACGACGAGCGGGATCTGCGCCGGATCGCCGGTGCCGGTCTGCGCGATTCGCCGACGACCGAGGTGCTGCTCGAGGAATCGATCCTCGGGTGGAAGGAGTACGAGCTCGAGCTCATGCGCGACACGGCCGACAACACGGTCGTCGTCTGCTCGATCGAGAACGTCGACCCGATGGGCGTGCACACGGGCGACTCCATCACCGTCGCCCCGGCCCTCACGCTGACCGACCGCGAGTATCAGAAGCTGCGCGACATCGGCATCGACATCATCCGGGCCGTCGGCGTCGACACGGGCGGGTGCAACATCCAGTTCGCGGTCGACCCGGCGTCGGGACGGATCATCGTGAT
>CAYZEL010000069.1:0-11065 GCA_964477515.1 uncultured Microbacterium sp. | reverse complement strand
CGCGAAGCTGAAAAGGATTATGAGCGATGCAACGCTCGTCGTCGCGAAAATCGTGAGCGTGATCGCCGAGCACAAGAGCATCCCGGCGACGGCGATTCCCTGCCGCGCCAATCACGGGTGGCCAGTCACGCGAAGAATCGCATCCGAGAAGACGCCGCCGAGCAGGGCCCCGACCATCGCGCCGACACCGGGCCACATCGCCAGTTCGCCCGCCTCGCGTTCTGAGACGTGGTGCGCCTCCTGAAGGAACTTGGGGAACAGGGACAAATAGAAGACCATCGCCGCGCCGCGAAGGAACTGCTGTGCGAAGAGTAGCTGCATCGTCCCGCTGCCGAGCAACCGGCCCCACTCGACGGGCTGGCGTGTCGGAGCGTCTTCTCTGCGCGGCGGCACGACGAGCCAGATCCACGCCGTGTTGGTCTGGATGTCGGTCCGCAACGGCGCGCTCGGCGCGGCGGGTGCCTGGGGATACGGCGCCGTGTACGTCTGTGCGACCGGCGCGGATACGGATGCCGCGGGCACCGCGTGCTCGGTCCAGCCCACGCCGTCCCACCAACGCTGCCACGAGGGATCCGTCGGATCGGGGTACCAACCTGCGGGGACGTTCGTGGGCGTACTGTCCGACATCGTCGCCTCTCGTCGTTCGTATCGAGTTCGTTCGTATCGAGTTCGTTCGTATCGAGTTCGTTCGCTCCGGCGTGCGTACGACGGCCGCACCAGCGCGCGAACGAGCGAGTCTACCGAGAGCTCAGGCGAGAAGCTTGGCCTTCGCCGCTTGGAACTCGGCGTCGCTCAAGACTCCCGCATCTTTGAGGGCGGCGAGCTTCTGCAGCTCACCCACCAGATCGATGGCCGGGGCCGCCGCCGGCGCGGCGACCGGGGCCGCCGGTGCATGCGCGGCGACCTGAGCCGCCGCAGCCTGCGCCGCGGTGTCGATCTGAGCCTGCTGCTGCGCGGCCCGGTACTGCTCCTGCTCGTACTCGTCCTGTGCGCGCCGCTGCTGGCGCCCCGACATCGCGCCGCTCACGGCCGATGCGGTACCGGCGACGACCGCGGTGCGGGCGGCGAGTCCGAGCAGTCCGGGTCGTCCCATTCTTCTGATCACAAGCATCCGTTCTTACTGTCGACCGACGCGAATGGTCGATCTGCTCCTTCGTGATCGGCGCGGTCGGGTGAACGCGCCGTGTCGTCAGTCCTCGTCGATCGAGTCGATGAGGGCGTTGACGACCGGTGCGGGGATGCGCTCGACGCTCAGGAGCTGGCCGCCCGAGGCGGCGAGCCTTTCGGAGAGCCGACGCGCCCACGCGAGTTCGAGCGCTACCAGAACCGCGGACGTTCCCGGTTCGACGAGTTCCGAGAGCTCGGCGATGTCCTCGTCTCCGACGATGCCGACAGCGGCGAGTTCGACTCCCCCGAATCCGTAGTCATCCGTCTCTTCCTCGATCTCGACGACCGTGAGGTCGCCGTCGTCATCACGCGAGATCAGGACGAGGTCGAGAAGACGCACGAGGCCCGCATCCAGCACCTCGGCCAGCGCGTCCACGACGCCCGGCGCGGGACGTTCATTCTCGAGGCCGACGAGGTACAACTCGACGGGACCGTACGCGAACGCAACCATGGGAGCGCCTTCCAGATAGGGGTGTTGTGCTCATCCTGACACCCCGTCGGGCCCCGCCGCCACCCGTCGTCGGGGCGCGCGTCGACCGCGCTTCAGCGGGCCGCGTCCGTCCCGGCACGGGCACGCAGGGAGAGCAGCGCGCAGGATGCCGCGACCGCACACATGACGAGGACTCCGACCACGAGCCCGGCCCAGCCGAGGGCCGCGAAGACGAGCCCCAGGCACCAGCCGAACACGCTCGAACCGCCGTAGTAGCCGAGGTAGTAGAGCGATGACGTCTGCGCGCGGGTGTTCGGATCCGCCCGCGCGGGTGCCCATCCCGAGGCGATGGCGTGTGCGGCGAAGAATCCGGCCGTCATGACGACCAATCCGACGAGCACGGCGGGCGCCCACGGCGCGAGCATCAGGGCCGTACCCGCCGCCATCACGCCGATCCCCGCCAGCAGGACGGGCAGCCGACCGTGTCTGGTCGCGAGGGCTCCCGCCCATGGGGACGAAACGGTGCCGGCCAGATAGGCCAGGAACAGGAGCGTCACCACGGTGTGCGGTAGCG
This sequence comes from uncultured Microbacterium sp., assembly GCA_964477515.1. Taxonomy (GTDB): domain Bacteria; phylum Actinomycetota; class Actinomycetes; order Actinomycetales; family Microbacteriaceae; genus Microbacterium. The sequence continues at coordinate 8,894 of CAYZEL010000069.1, read as the reverse complement.
AGAAGGGCGGCGCCGACAGCCGGAATCCGAGGTAGTTGTACACCGCGACGAACGCACCCATGAGCAGGAAGCCCTGTGCGTAGAGGGCGAACTGCCCCGGTGCGCGCAGAGCCGACCAGAGGCGAGCGAGGATGCCCGGGGCTCCGGCCGATGTCGCGCCGGGCTCCGCGCTCACCGGATCGCGCGGCCCGCCACCACCGTGCGCTCGCACGCCGGGTATTCCGGATCGTCCGGGCGCGAAGCCGCGCGCCCGCGGAACGAGCCACACGAACAGCACGGCCGCGATACCGCAGAGCGCGGCGGTCGCCCACACGCCCGCTCGCCAGTCCACGACGTCCCCGATGGGCCCGGCGACGATCCGGCCCGAAAGCCCACCCACCGTCGTCCCGGCGATATAGCTGCCCGCCGCCGCAGCCGCGTGGCGCACGTCCACCTCTTCGCTGAGGTAGGCCAACGCGATCGCGGGAACCGCGCCGAGCGCGATGCCTTCCAGCAGCCGCACGACGAGCAGCACCGCGATGTCGGGGCTGAACGGTGCCGCGACGCCGAGAGCGGTCGCCGCGCTGATGCCGATCACCATCGCGGGCACCCGGCCGATCCGGTCGGCGACCATCGACCACGGGATGACCGCCGCCGCCAGCCCGAGCGTCGCGGCCGACACCGTCAGCGCAGCCGTCGCGGCGGAGACATCCGCTTCCGCTGCCAACTGGGGCAGCACGGCCTGCGGTGCGTAGAGCTGAGCGAACGTCGCGACGCCCGCGAAGAACAGCCCCGCCAGAAGGCGCCGGTACTCCCGAGTGCCGGGCAGATGCCCGGTGAACACGCTCACCGGATTCGCGTGAGACACCGTTGCCGCGTACCCGTCAGCGCAGGAAGTCGCTCGGGTCGAACTCGTCGATCGGAATGACCCGGATGCGCGGGAGCGGCGCGTCGAACACGTGCGCGTCGTACTCGAGGTCGAACTTCTCGAGGCCGGTCAGCGTGCCGAACCCGGCGTTGCGGAACTCCGAGAATGCGGCGACCCCGACGCGGCGGTCGGAGGCGAGCAGCGCCCCGAGATCCTGCAGGAAGTCGCCGTCGTGGCTGACGAGAATGACGTCCTCGGGACGCGCGAGCAGGGCACGCAGGGTGCGCTGGATCGCGATGTCGACGACCTTCTCGTCGGGCGATCCCGACAGTGGCACGACGATGTAGTCCATGGCCTTCAGCGCCTGGACGAACGGCATCGGTATGCCCATCGAGGCGTTCAGGAAGAACACGCCCCGCGCGGACTGCGCCCACCGGCGTTCCGCGAAATCGAGGAGGCGATCCCAGCGGGGGCGTTCGTCGGGTTGCGGGCGACGTCCGAGGATCGAGCCACCGAGGGTCGCGTCGATGTTCTCGCCATCGACGAGCACCCAGGTCGTGCGGGCGTCGTTGTCGTTCACGGTGGCTCCTCGCTCGGGGGCGCGTCGCGCCCGCTCCCGATCCTAGGTGCGCGGGCCGTCCCTCCCCCGTCGCGCATCCTGCCCGGCGCGAGATATCCGCGCCCTCAGCGCCGCGAACGGACGCGACACGCCGTCCGCCACGAGGGCAGACGGCGTGTCGCGTCCGTTCGGTCGTGCTCGCGTCGCTACGGCGTCGGCATGCCGCCGTTCACGTTGAGCGTCTCGCCGATGACGTAGCTCGACTCCGCGGACGCCAGGAACACATACGCGGGCGCGAGCTCGGCGGGCTGCCCCATGCGCCCGAGCGGCGTCTGCTCGCCGAAGGAGGGGAGCTCGTCTTGCGGCTGTCCTCCGCTCGGCTGCAGCGGCGTCCAGATCGGGCCCGGCGCGACTGCGTTCACGCGGATCCCCTTCGGGGCGAGCTGCTGCGAGAGCCCCTTCGTGAAGTTGTTGATCGTCGCCTTGGTCGACGCGTAGTCGACGAGCGTCTCGGACGGGCTGTACGCCTGGATCGATGTCGTATTGATGATCGTCGCCCCCGGCTTGAGGTGAGGCAGGGCCGCCTTCGTGATCCAGAACATCGCGTAGACGTTCGTCTTGAAGGTGTCGTCGAACTGCTCATCGCTGATGTCCGCGAGGTCCTCGACGGCCACCTGCTTGCCGCCGTTGTTGACCAGGATGTCGAGACCACCGAGGGCGTCGACCGTCTTCGCGACCAGGTCGCGGCAATAGGCCGGGTCGCGCAGGTCACCGGGCAGCTGCAGGACCGTCGCGCCCGCGTCGGCGAGGAGTCCGGCGATCCGATCGGCGTCCTCCTTCTCTTCGGGCAGGTACGACATCGCGATGTCGGCGCCCTCCCGTGCATACGCGATCGCGGTCGCCGCCCCGATGCCGGAATCGGCGCCGGTGATGAGCGCCTTGCGTCCCGTCAGACGCCCCGTGCCGCGGTACGACTCTTCCCCCAGGTCGGCCTTGTCCGTCAGATCCGCGTCGAGGCCGGGCTCAGACATCCTTTGCTTCTCGGGCTCGATGTCGGCATACAGTTTGGCGGGATCGGTGAGGGTGTACTGATCTCGTGACATGCGTTGTGCGTCCTCTCGATACGTCTCGCTACGGTGCGCGGACCGTGAGGTCCCGCCGGTGCTTCACGGTGCGAAGTCCCCGGCGCGAATCCGTCTCTCGTCCGGCGTGAGCCACGGTACGGAGGAGAGGACGCATCCGGACCGGGGTTGCGCAATCCCGTCCGCCTCGCTACGGAGTTCCGGGGGTGCCACGCCGGCCGACGGCGAGCTACGCCGCGCTACGCCGCGCGGGAGACGAGCGCGCGCTCGCGCCAGATCGGCGCCGTCCGCGCGAGCACCTTGCGCCAGGGGGTCGCGGCGACGCCGAAGATCTCGATCGTGTCCGAGGCGTCGACGGCGAAGGGCGCGTCGAATTGGTAGAGGATGCCGCACAGCTCGCGAATGGTGGGCACCACCAGCCCCGCCGCCCGCAGCGCTCCGCGCGGAATGCGGCGCAGACGTGGCTCGCCGGCGCCCGCGATCTGTGCGAGCTGGCTCAGGACGTCACGTGTCGAGATCGCCGCGCTCGATGGCACGATCCAGGGCGATCCCCATGCGCGGGGGTCCGAGCCGAGCGTGATGAGGGTCGCCGCGATGTCGGTCACGGCCGTCCACGCGTGCGGCTGATCTGGATCGGCGAAGACCCATGCGACCCGGTCCGCGAGGGTCGCGTTGGCATACAGGGCGAGGATCGAGCTGCGGGCCGGGGCGGTGGGTCCGATGTAATCGGATGCGCGTGCCTCGGTGGCACGGACCCGCCCGGCATCGTGCGAGGCGAGCGCGTCCTCCCACATCCGGGCCCGCAGCGCGCCTTTCGGATCGCTCGGACGCAGCGGCATGTCACGCGTCATCGGCACCGACACGGGACCGTAGCCGTAGAGGTTGCCGAGCGTCACGAGAACCGCTCCCGACGACTCGGCGGCCTGGAGAATACTCGCAGCGAGCGGCGGCCACACGCGCTTCCACTGCGGGTAGGCGCCCGGGTTCGCGCAGTTGTAGATGACGGCGGCGCGTTTGGCGATGGCCGTCAGGGCACCGACATCGGATGCGTCCGCGCTCACGCGCTGAATCAGCGGATGTTCGGGGCCGGAGCCCGATCGCGTCACCAGTCGCACACGGTGTCCCGCGCGAGCAAGCCGGTGCGCGACGGTAGTACCGACTGGGCCGGCTCCGACGACGATGTGCAGCTCCGCAGGCACATGCCCATCCTGGCATGTGCCGGATATGGCGCGATAGTGGATCGGTGCGATGCTTGATCGTCGCCCGCTCGTCAGATGGACAGGAGTTCTCGTGAGTCGCGCCGTCGTTCCCGCCCTCTTCGCCGATGTCGTCCTCGTGATCGCGTTCGCCGCGATCGGGCGGGCGAGCCACGATGAGGGCATCCTCGGTCCGGGCGGAACCGGGTTGGTCGAGACATCCTGGCCCTTCCTCGTCGCGCTCGTCGTCGGATGGGTCGTGACCCTCGCGTGGCGGCGCCCGCTCGCGCCGCTGCGCACGGGACTCGGAGTGTGGGCGGTCACGGTCGCGGTCGGGATGCTGCTGCGTGCCATCAGCGGTCAGGGCACGGCACTCGCGTTCATCGTCGTCGCGTCGGTGACGCTGCTCGTCCTGCTGGTCGGGTGGCGGGTCGTCATGGCCCTCGTCACGCGAGGACGGGCGCGGGCGACCCGCACCGAGGGCTGAAACGCGGACACACGGACGGCGGCGACCGGGGTGGCCGGTGCCTCTGCGAGGATCGTGCCGTGCCCCGCAGTTTCTCCGTGACGACTCGGACCGCGGCGCGCGTCGACCAGATGTTCGACGCATCGCTCAGCATCGACCACCACCTCGACTCCATGCGCGGCTCGCACGAGCGCGCCGTCGCGGGGGTCACGAGCGGTCAGATCGGGCTCGGCGAGTCGGTCACCTGGCGGGCCCGGCACTTCGGCATCCCTTTCACGATGACGAGCCGCATCACGGCGCTCGATCGTCCGCATCGCTTCGTCGACGAGCAGGTGCGCGGGCCGTTCCGGGTATTTCGACACGAACACGTGTTTCGCACGGATGGTTCCGTCACGGTCATGGTCGATACGCTCACGGTCGGGTCACCGGTCTTCGGAGTGCTCGCCGAACAACTCGTGCTCGTGCCCTACCTGCGCCGACTCATCCGGCAGCGGAACGCGCACCTCGTCGCGGCCGTCGCGCCGACCCCGCCGACGCACACGCACCCCGCGCTCACCGACTGGCCGGATGCGTCGCACCCCGGGTTTCGACGCGCCGAGGCATCCGCCCGCGTCGGCCGGGGTGGTACGACCTGGGAACGGGCGACACGGGACGTGCTGAGCTGGGCGGTCAAGACCCGCAGCGGGTTCGCGGTCGACCCACGCGGGCCCGTGGCCGTCGGCGACCGGCCGGTGATCCGCGCGCGGATCCTCGGGATCTCCGTCACCGAGCCCGTCGAGATCGTCGCGGTCGTGAACGACCCGACGCGCGTCGGCTTCGCCTACCGCACGCTTCCCGGACATCCGGTGCTCGGCGAAGAGTCGTTCATCGTGAGTCGCGAGGACACTTCGGAGGGCGCCGAGATCAGTTTCACCGTCCGCTCGCTCACGGCGCCCGCACCGCATCAGCCGTGGCGGATGCTTCATCCGGCCGTGCGCATCGCGCAACGCATCGCGAGGCGACGATACCTGCGCGCCCTGCGCTGAGCTCTTCCGCTTGCGCACTCGCGGCCTGGATCACGGCTCCAGCGGCAGCTCGCGTGCGGGGTCCCACGGTTCGGTCCAGCCGAGCAGATCGAAGAGCCCGTCGAGCAGCATGCCCGTGAATCCCCAGACGAGATGCTCGCCCGTCGCGTGCCGAACGAGGAACCCCGGCCTGCGCCACTCCTGACCGTCGCGACGGATGACGGTGGTGCCGCGGTTCGCGGGGTCCAACAGATCCGCCACGGGCGCGCGAAACACCTCCGCCGACTCGGCGTGATCGACGGCGTGCACGGCCGACGGCTCCCGCCACCATCCGAGCACGGGCGTCACGGCATGCCGTGAGAAGGAGAGCGGAATCGTGCCGAGCGAACCGAGCACCTCGACACCCGCCGGGTCGAGGCCCGTCTCTTCCCGTGCCTCGCGCAGCGCGGCGTCCACCGGACCGTCATCGTCCGGATCGACGCGTCCGCCGGGGAATGCCACCTGCCCTGGGTGTGCGCGCAGGGTCACGGCGCGTGCGAGCAGGAGGACGTCCAGGTCGCGCGATACCGCGCTCCGGTGGGCGTGATGGTCGCTCGGCAACGCATCCAGCACGCCGAACAGGATGAGCACGGCCGCCGCACGCGCATCGTCGACGGGTGGCCCGAACCGGGCGGCGATCTGCGGTGCGAGCCTGCCGGACGCGACGACCTGGGCCAACGCGGCGAGCTGGGATCGCGCGTTCTGGGGCGTGGGCGAGGCGGGCACCCGCCCAGCGTACGACGTGCCCCGATCGGGCCGGGCGAGCGTCACTTCGCGGGCATCAGGCCTCGGACCATCTCCTTGAGCTCGGCGATCTCGCGACGGAGGGTCTCGACGTGCTCCTCGGTGGCGGCGGGCTTCTGCTTCGACGCGGCATCCGAAACCCGCTCGACGATCCACGAGGCAAGCGTGGCGGTCACGACACCGATGAGCGCGATGCCGCCGATCATCAGACCGACCGCCACGATCCGACCGGTGACCGTCACGGGATAGTAGTCGCCGTAGCCGACCGTCGTGATGGTGACGAACGCCCACCAGATCGCATCGCCGAACGAGTCGATGTTGCCGCTGGTGCGCTCGGCGTCGTACACCGCGAGCCCGGCGACGACGACCGTGAGGATCGTCGCACCCACCGTGTACACCACGACGCGCCCCCGGAGCATGTTGCCCGCACCGCGCTGGATGATCGCGATGATCGCCAGGAACCGCATGAGGCGCAGCGGCCGCAGCATCGGCAGCACCACGATCGCCAGGTCGAGCAGATGGCGCACGAACCACCTGCTCCGGTTCTCGACGATCACGAGCCGGACCAGATAGTCGATCAGGAACGTCGCCCAGGTCACATAGAGGATCACCTCGCAGACCGCGGCGATCCCGCCCTTCGGTTCGGCGAGGATCTGGGTCGCGTAGGCGATCAGGAACAGGATGGCTGCTGTCGTCAGCGCCCATCCGGTCGCGCTCTGCCAGCGTTCGATTCGAGGTCCGTACATGCGCCGATTATGGCAGCGACGGGATGCATCGATTTCGGGGGCCGTTCCCCGATACCATCCGTCTGTCAGGCCTTTCCTGTTCCCGGCTCCCGGTCGGCTCGCTCGGCACCACCGTCAGGAGAACCCCATGTCAGATCCCCGCGATCCGGACCGAACCGAAGCGGACGCGCCCGAGCCCGAATCGACCGGGGCCGCGCAACCCACCGAGCCCGCAGCGCACTCCGAAACATCTGGGCCCGAAACATCCGCTCCCGAAGCATCCGGGCCCGCACCGTCAGCACCCGCGGCACCCGCTCCCCCGCTGCCGCCCTACGCGATGACGTCCGGTCCCGGCGCAGGGTACCCGGGGGCGGCATCCGGCTACCCGGGCGCCGCACCGATCGCGGGGCCGCCGACCGGCGCTCCACTCGTGCAGCCGTACCCGGGCGCGCCGCCCACCGCGGCGTACGGTGCGGGTCATACGCCGCCGCCGATGCCGGGCGCGGTTCCGCCGCCGGGTGGTCGGCCGAAGACTCTCGCCATCATCGCCCTGGTGCTGGCCGTCATCGGCGTGGTAATGGCTTTCATCCCCTTCGTGACCTGGTTCTCGGGTTTCGTGCTGCTCGCGGGCTTCGTGGTGGCACTCATCGCGCTGATCAAGACGACGCAGGGCGCCAAGGGGCTCAGCATCGCGGCGCTCATCATCTCGGTGGTCGGGTGGGTCGTCTCGGTCGTCGTGTCGATCGCATCGTTCGCGATCCTGGCCGACGCAGCGAGGGACGAGATCGTCCCGAGTCCCGGTTTCGGGGTCAGCGAGCCGCCCGTCGACGACGAGGAGGCATCCGATCCCGTCGGCGCGGCGCAAGACCTGGTCGTCGTGGAATCCGCGTTCGGCCGCACGTCGTACGACCCGACCACCTGGTGGTACGTGCTGATCATCGAGAATCCGAACACCGACTACGTGTTCGACTTCGCCGAGATCGACGTCGAAGCGCTGAGCGCGGACGGCACGATCCTCGACACCTCGTCGAGCTACCCGACGATCCTGAGCGGAACGACCGCCATCAGCGGTATCTTCACGGAGGTCGGCCAGGGCGAGATCGCGGAACTCGACGGCCGAGGGCCGGACGCCGCAGAGGCCATCCCGTCACCGTTCGACGAGACGGGATCGTTCCTCATCGACGGGCTGACCGCGGTGTCGGACGAATTCTCCACGACCGTCACGGGAACCGTCAGCGGCACCTTCGAGAGCGAGCAGGAGTTCGTGAGCGTGGTGGTCGTCGCGCGGGCTCCGGACGGGCGGATCCTGGGCGCCGAGTCCGCCTATGTCGACCGGTTGCCGAGCGACGGCACGAAGGTGCAGTTCGAGGCGATGTTCTTCGATGTCCTGCCGACCGACGCGACCTTCGAGGCGTTCGCCTCACTGTGATCCGACGACGCTGATCGGTTCTCACGGACTCGACTGCGCGGCTCCGCGGGCGGTTGCGGATGCCTCCGATCTGGCCTTTTGTCACGCCCCGTTCTCACCGGGCATCCAGGAAACGTACCGGAACCGTCCAGGTGGGGTGTGCCAAAGTCGTTGCTTTGTGTCCGCAGGTGCGGATGCGAAGCGCCCACCCGAGGGCGCAGCTCACCGATACGGAACTGGTCTTCATGCGCCCTGCCCCGACTTCTGCCTCTTCAGAACTGCCCGCCCGCCGCACCCGCCGACTCGCCGAGCAGAGCGCTCGCAGAGCTCGGCGCCGCCCCACGCTCGTCTCGGCCGGACTCGCTCTCGCGCTCGTCGGCGCTGTCGGGTTCGCGACGGTTCCGGCTGCGCAGGCCGAGGCGTCCCGCGCATCCGGCGTGTCCGATACGGCTCTGACGATGACGCGCGCGTCGTTCACGACGTCGGCCGCGGCAGCACCCATCGTCACGGCGAACGGCACGGATCAGGGATCCTCGGACATGCGTGAGGCGCTCGCGGCGGCGGATGCTTCCGTCGCGGCGGCGACGACGGTCACCACCGACATCCAGGCATCCGGTCTGGACATCGGCGAGCCCGTCACGACCGTCGACACGGTCCAGCTCCAGAAGGCCGCGGATCGTCTGGAGGGCGCGACCCTGTTGCCGGCCCCCCTCGTGCTGGGTCTGATCTCGGATGTGAACGAGCTGGTGACACCCGTCAACGAGCGCGTCGCGGGTCTGCGCGGCAGCCTCGATGCCGCCGTCGCGAAGAAGGCTGCCGAAGAG
>CAYZEL010000068.1:9872-11074 GCA_964477515.1 uncultured Microbacterium sp. | reverse complement strand
CTCGCACTCGGCGTCGGTCGCATCCGGTGATGCCAGCCGCAGGTTGTCGGCGATCGTGCCGGCGAGTGTCGGAGCATCCTGTTCGACGTAACCGAACCGCGCGCGCAACTCGGTGCGCGGGAGCGTGCGGATGTCCGCTCCGTCGAGCTCGATCGAGCCGGCCGTGGGGTCGTAGAACCGCTCGAGCAACGACAGCACGGTGCTCTTGCCCGCGCCGCTCGGCCCGACCAGGGCCACGCGGGCGCCGTGGGGCACGTCGAACGAGACACCGCGCAGCACCTCGCGCGCGGCCTCCTGTTCTGCGGCGTGCTCGATCTCGGCGCTTTCTTGAGCGGGCTTTTCCAGGTGCACCTCTTCGAGGAGGGTGCGGGCGGCCGCCGCTGCGGCGCTGCGGGCCGCCACGACATCGTCCGGGTAACGGAAGTGCACATTCCGGAACGCCAGCGCCGGCACGACGGCCGACGATGCGGAGGCCGTGGCATCCGCTCGCTCCAGATCGGCGGCGACGGCCTCGTCGTCCTGATCCTCGGTCGGCAGGTCCAGCACCTCTTGGATGCGGCCGAGCGCCCCGAGCGCCTGGTTGACGCTGGTGATGGCACCGAACGTCGAACCGAGGGGGCCGATCAGCATGAAGAGGAAGATGATGAAGGTCACGAGGCTCGCGATCCCGATGGCGCCGGAGGCGACGCGGAATCCGCCGACCCCGAGCACGACGAGCAGCGAGACCTGCAGCGCGATCCCCGCGACCGGGACGACGAGGGCCGAGACCTTCGCGATCCGCACGCCCACGCCGTACGCCTCGGTCGCGAGCGACGAGACCTGTGCGATCTCGCGCTCGGTCGCACCGGACGCGCGAACCGTGCGGATCGATCCGACCGCGCGCTCGACCCCCGAGGCGAGTTCGCCGACCTTGACCTGCTGTTCGGTCGAGGCGGTGCGGATGCGCCCGCTCAGCAGCACCACGACGGTGACCGATACCCCGATGACGACGACGATCAACCCGAGGAGCAGGGGATCGATGATCGCCATGGCGATGAGGGCACCGACGAAGATGAGCGCGCTGCCGATCGCGTCGGCGAGTCCCAGCGTCCGCACGGCGTAGAGCCGCGGTGTTTCGGCGGCGACGCGTGAGACCCGCACGGCCGTCCGGCGGGCGGCCGCGCACCGGCTTGCCGTGCACGCGAATCTCGCCGCTGCTGGGG
>CAYZEL010000068.1:0-9862 GCA_964477515.1 uncultured Microbacterium sp. | reverse complement strand
CGTCAGCACGGCGTAGAGCAGGGTGGTGTCGGTGCCGACGCGTGAGACCAGGTCGCCCGTGCGGCGGGCGTCGAATTCGCTGATCGGAAGGTGCAGGATGCGCGAAATGAGCTTGCGCCGGCTCGAATAGACGACCGCGGTCCCCGTGCGCTGCAGCAGGTAGTGCTGGTAGCCCGAGATCACGGACGAGACGATCACGAAGCCGATCAGCAGCCAGACCAGGGCGCCGAGGGGCAACTCGGTCTGGACGCGCTCGATGATCTGACCGACCAGGAGTGGCTGGACGAGCGTCGCGCCGGCGCCCAGCACGCTGAGGATCGCGACGACGACCAGGACGTTCTTGTGCTCGAACAGGAACGGAAGCAGCTGGCGGAAGGTCGCTCGCGGGCCCTCGGGTTGGGTGCGGCGGCGGCCGCGGCCTCGGGTGCTGGTGGTGTCGGACATGGTGTTCCTCGGGATGCTCGCGCTGATGGGTGGGGATCGGGCCGTGTCGGATGCTTCGGGCGCGCTACCTTCGACCGTACTTCTTGTGAGCGGCCTGTCGGCTGACGCCGAGCGCGTCGGCGATCGCGACCCAGGCATAGCCCTGGAGTCGTGCGCGGCGTACCAGCGCGTCCTCTTGGCGCGAGATCTCGCGCCGGAGGGCGGCGAGCCGGCGCAGTTCGACCAGTGGCCCGCCGCCACTCGCGATTGCGGTGATGTCGACGTCACTCATGCGAACCTCTCCTGCCTTCCGCCCGCGCTGACGACCAGCGTGTCAACCGTAGTTGACGCGCTGCAATCCGTCAACATGGGTTGACGTCGCGTGGGCGCGAATTCACGACCGATATTGGCGCGAATGTCGGCGCCAATATGGGCCCGTGCGGTACTGTCGAGGCACTGTCGTGAGTGAGATCGCGGTGACAGGGTCGTTGCCGCCGAAGAACAGGAGGTCGGTCTTGGTTTCTGTTGCACCCGATGTCGAGTCGGCGCCCGGCGCACGCCCCGACCTCACCCAGCAGATCCGCGAGGCCATCCTGGGCGGTGAATTCGCTCCCCAGCAACGCCTCATCGAGGCGGACATCAGCGAGCGATTCGACGCGACGCGCGCCGCCGTCCGCACCGCACTGCTCAACCTGACGGGGGAGGGACTCGTCGAGCGACTTCCGAACCGGGGTGCGCGTGTGCGGGCCATCAGCGTCGATGAGGCGGTCGAGATCGTCGAGGTCCGGATCGGCCTCGAGTCCCTCGTCGCGCGCAAGGCGGCCGAGCGGCGCACCGATGCCGATGCCGAGCAGCTGCGGGACCTGCGCGATCGCATTCGCGGCGCCGTCTCCAGCGGAGACCTCGTCGAGTACGCGCGTCTCAATCAGGAGATGGATCGCCGGATCCGCGAAATCAGCGGCCACGAGACCGCGATGCAGCTGCTCGAGCGCCTGCGTGCGCAGTCCGCACGTCATCAGTTCCGGCTGGCATTCCATCCGGGCCGCGCCGCAGAATCCGCACCCGAGCACGTGGCGATCATCGATGCCGTGCTGGCGAAAGATGCGGACGCCGCTGAAGCCGCGACGCGCGCGCACCTCGAGGGCATCGTCGGCGTGCTGCGCCGCCTGGACTGACCCAGACGTCAGAACGGCCCGGTCGATTCCTCGACCGGGCCGTTCTTCGGTGTGCGTCGCGTGTTATCCGAACTGCTCGGTTTATCCGAACTGCTCGGCGGCCGCGTAACCCTTGCCGTTGTACTTCTGGACGGTCACACCGGAGATGGCCGGCTGTCCGTCCACCGTCGTGTCGATGGACGCACCCTCGAGCATCAGCGGCGCGGTGAAGTCCTTGATGGTGCGCAGCTGCTCCATGAAGTTCTCACGCGTGGGCTCGGTCATCTTCGCGAAGACCTGCTCGAGCGTCGCGCCGATCTGGTAGCTCCACACGCAGTGCGGGAAGGCCGGGACATCCGGGTAGTCCGCGTACTCGGCGAGGTTCGCCAGGAAGGCGGCGCCCTCTTCGCTCTCGGCGAAGGTCGGAGCGGACGCGGACTGCGCGAATGCCACGGTGTAGATGCCGGGGAACGCGACGGCGTTTCCGGGGGTCAGGATCGCGCCCGGGCTCGACGTGTTCGAGGGCAGGAACCAGCTGGGCAGCCATCCGAGTTCCTGCGTCTTGAGCAGCGACGAGATGACGAGCGGCGTGATCGACATCGCGTTGAAGAACACGTCCGCGCCGGTGGCCGCGAGCTCCGTGAGCTGCGCGTTGACGTCGGTGTCGGTCGCCTCGTACGTCAGCTCGTCGACGATCTCGATGTTGTCGGCGCCCTTGATGGCCTCCTTGAAGCCCTCGACGTAGCCTTCGCCGTAGTCGTCGTTCTGCGCCAGGATGGCGACCTTGTGGTCTTCGCTCGAGCTGGCCAGCAGCTCACCGAACGCGGCGCCCTCGTTCTGGTAGATCGGCACGAAACCGAGCTGCCAGGGGCTCTCTTCGGTGTTGCTGAAGATCGGGTCGCCGGTCTGGATCAGCACCTGCGGCACCTCGTCGGCGATCGCGGCCTCGCGGTAGGCGCGGTTGGTCGGCGTACCGAGGCCCGACGTCATCAGAAAGGCGCTGCCCTCGAGCTGCTGGAAGTTCGCGAGCGCCTTCTGCGGGTCGTACGCGTCGTCCAGTGCGTCGATCTTGACCTCGCGGGTCTTGCCGTCGCCGAATTCGACGCCGCCCTCGGCGTTCTTCGCGCCGAACCATGCCGTGATGCCGGCGACCGTGCAGGTGCCGGGTCCCGCCGTGGCGCCGCTGAGCGGAGTGGTGATGCCGAGCGTGATGCTCGTGTCGGTGATTCCGGGGCTGGCCTCGACGGGTCCATCGCTGGACCCGCCGCCGTCGCCGCCGCGGGAACATCCGGCGGCCAGGACGGCGACGATGCCGATTCCCGCCACGACCGAGGTGATCCGCGCCTTCTTGCGGAGTGTGCTCATGTCACGTGCCTCTCTTCTTCTGTCTGTGCGTTGTGTGATGCGGGGGAGGATGAAGTCGATGGTGTGGGCTCGGGGTTCGCCGGGCCGCCGGGGCGTCCGCCGCCGCGTTTCCGGCGCCACAGGCGCGGGAGCGAGACGAGACCACCGGGCAGGATGAAAAGGATCAGCAGCAGGATCGCGCCCTGCAGCGCGGCGGTCAGGTTCGGGTCGATGAGGTTCGTCAGCTGGGGGGCGAGCACGTAGTACGCACCGCCGAGGAGCGAGCCGATGATGCTTCCCGCACCGCCGATGACCATCGAGGCCAGCAGCGTGATGGAGTGTCCGAAGCTCATCGTCTCGGGCGACGTGTACTGCACGACGACCATGTACAGGAAGCCGGCGACGCCACCGATGAGGGAGGCGATCGTGAAGGCGAGCACCTTGTAGCGGTAGGGCGAGATTCCCATGGACGAGGCGACGGCCTCGTTGCTCTTGACGATCCCGAAGGCGCGGCCGAACTTGCCGCGGACGAGGTTGCGCGTCAGCACGAAGGTGGCCGCGCCGATCACGATGACGATGTACAGCTGCCACTGGTCGTCGAACAGTCCGGTCCATTCCGGAGCATCCGAGAACCGTGCCGACGTTCCCTGCGACCCGCCGGTGAATTCCGACAGGCGCTTCGCGAGGGGCACGCCGACGATCGGCAGGGCGATCGTGACCATGGCGATAGCGAGACCGCCCAATCGAGCAGCGGCCAGCGCGACGAGGAGTCCCGCGACGCCGGGGATGAGCACGGCGAGCAGGAAGACCAGGACGATGTTCCAGTCGTTGTTCACGCCGTAGGCGGTGACGTAGGCGCCGACTCCGACGAAGAAGATCTGTCCGAGGGATACCTGACCGGTGTATCCCATCACGACGTTGAGACCGAGGACGGCGACGGCGAAGACGCCGATGCGCGCGATCGTCTGGTTGGCGAACTCCGGGAGGATCAGGGGCGCCACGATCAGGACGACCGCGAGGAGCGCCACACCGCCCCAACGGACCCACGGATTGTTCTTGAGACCTGCTGCCTGCGCCATCACACTCGCACCACGTCTTTCCGGCCGAAGAGACCCTGGGGGCGGACGATCAGGACCACGAAGATCAGGATGAAGGGCACCGCGATCTTCAGGTCGTAACCGATGAGCGGGACGTACACGGCGGCGAGGTTCTCGAGGATGCCGATCGCCCACGCGGCGATCACGACACCGATGGGGCTCGACATACCACCGAGGATGACGGCGGCGAGCGCGTAGACGAGCGCCGTATCCATCATTCCGGGCGTGAGCGTGAGCTGCGGGGCGATCAGGGCGCCCGCCACGGCGCCGAGAACGGCCGCGAGGCCCCATCCGGTCATCAGCAGCCGACCGACGGGCAGGCCCGAGAACGATGCCGATTGCGGGTTGCTCGCCACGGCGCGCAGCGCGAGGCCGAGTTTGGTGCGCAGGAACAGCAGCTGCAGCAGGAGCATGATGCCGACGATCACGAGCGTCGTGCCGATCGAGCGCACGCTGACGACGGCGCCGAGGATGTTGATGCTGTCGAGGGGGAAGAGCGAGGGGAACTGGAGGTTGTTGTAGCTCCAGATCCAGCCGCAGATTCCGGTGATGAGGGTGAGCAGGCCCACTGTGACGACGATCGCTGTGTCGGGTTCACCGCCCTCGAAGCGCCGCATCAGGAAGCGCTCGATGACCGCCCCGAGCAGGAACGACACGATGACCGAGGCGATGATCGCCACCAGCAGCGGCAGCCCGAGTTGCAGGAAGGCGTAGGCGAAATAGGCCGAGAGCACGGCCATCCCGCCCTGCGCGAAGTTGATGAGTCCCGTGGCCTGGTTCACCAGCACGATCGCGAGCGCGAGGGCCGCGTAGATCGAGCCGGCCGACAGGCCGTCGATGACGAGTTGGACGAAGGTACCCATCGCTCAGCCTCCCAGGTAGGCGCGGCGGATCTCGTCCATGCCCTTGAGTTCGGACGAGGTTCCGGTGAGGACGTTCCTGCCGGTCTCGAGCACGGTGGCCGAGTCGACGAGGCTGAATGCGAGGTTGGCGTTCTGCTCGACGACGAGCATCGCGATACCGGACTCGCGGCGCAGGCGCCCGATCGCGTCGTAGACGTTGCGCGCGGTGCTCGGGGCGAGCCCGAGGGATGCCTCATCGAGCAGCAGCAGGCGGGGTCGCGCCATGAACGCACGGCCGACGGCCAGCATCTGCTGCTCGCCGCCCGAGAGCGCGGCCGCGTGCGAGCCGATCCGATCCTTCAGCTGGGGGAAGAGGTCGAGGCAGTAGTCGATGTCTTCGGCGATCGCCTTGCGATCTTTGCGCAGATAGGATCCGACGCGAAGGTTGTCGCGGACCGAGAGCTGCCCGAGCGTGCCGCGCCCCTCCGGGACGTGCGCGATGCCGAGGGCGGCGACCTGATCCGGCCGCATGCCGCTGATCTCCCGACCGTCGAACTTTATGCTGCCGCCCGTGCGGACGATGCCGCTGATGGCCCGGAGGGTCGTGGTCTTGCCCGCTCCGTTGGCGCCGAGGATGCCTACGGCGCCGCCGTCGGGAACGCTCAGCGACACGCCCTCCAGCACCTGGACGGGGCCGTACGAGGCTGTGACGTCGACCAACTCAAGCAGCGTCATCCGCGGATTCCTTTCCGATGTACGCCTCGATCACGCGAGGGTCGGACTGCGCCTCGGCGGCCGTGCCCTCCATGAGCTTGCGTCCGTGGTCGAGGACGACGACGCGGTCGGTGAGTGCCGAGATGAGACCCATGTGGTGTTCGACGATGACGATCGTGATGTCTTCCTCGTCGCGCAGGCGCCGGATCGTGGCGATGAACTGCTCCACCTCGCCGTGCGACAGACCGGCCGCGGGTTCATCGAGCAGCAGCAGGCGGGGGCGTGAAATCAGGGCGCGGCAGAGTTCGATGCCCTTGTGAAGTCCGTGCGACAGTTCGTCCGCGGGCAGGTCAGCGGCCCAGCCGAGTCCGTTGCGCTCGAGCAGAGCGCGCGCCTCGATGCGCAGGTCGCGCTCGGCGCGGGGCGTCGGGGGCAGGTGTAGCGACCACGAGATCGGGCCACGCGGGAGTCGCGAGTGTCCGCCGAGGAGCACGTTTTCGAGCACGCTCGAGTGCAGCTGGAGTGCCGGGTGCTGGAACGTCCGCGCCAGCCCGAGGGCCGTCAGGCTCGACGGCCGGGCACCGAGGATCTCGGTGTCGTCGATCTTGATGGAGCCCGAAGTGGGGCGGTAGTGACCGCTGATGCAGTTGAACAGCGACGTCTTGCCCGCTCCGTTGGGACCCACGAGCCCGAAGATCTGGCCGGGTTCCACCGTGAAGCCCACGTCCTCGAGCACGCGGACACCGCCGAAGCGCAGGTTCACCTCGTTCAAGGTCAGCCGAGCCGCCATCGCTACCGTCCTCGTCGTCGCATCGTTGCACTCAGCGGGTCGGGCCCCGCCTGAGGGACGTTACGGACCGACACTCGCATTGTCAACGATTTTGGTGTGAGTCCATCGTGTCGTGTCGTGATTGTGATTCCACTACGGAAACAGGGGGCTTGACACCCCGGATTCTGATGAACGGAACTCGCCGACACATCCCTCCCGGCTCCTGCCTACCATGAGGCTTCCCTCCACAGGAAGGTCGATGATGACATCCGAATCCCTCGCCCAGGCGATCACCCGAGCCGGCGGAGCCGTAGAACTCCTCCGCAATCAGAACTGGCCCGCCTTCACGTTCCCCGTGGCTCCGGAGTTCACCAACTGGCGCGACGAGCAACGCGCGTGGAACACCACGGTGGCCCTCATGGACCAGTCGCACCACATGACGCAGCTGTTCCTCGGCGGCGCCGACCTGATCCCGCTGCTCGAGTCGATCTCTCCCAACACGTTCGCCACCTTCCGTCCGGGCGTGGCGAAGCAACTCATCTCGGTCAATCAGGACGGCTACCTGATCGGCGACGGCATCCTGTTCTACAACTCGACCGAACGCGAGGGGCTGGTCCTCATCGGGCACCACCTGCTCATCGATTGGGTGCGCTTCAACGTCGAGAAGGCCGAGGCCGCGGGCAAGGACGTCCACCACCGCCTCGAGGGCAACTCGCACATGCGCCAGGGCTCGCCGACCTTCTATCGCTACGAGCTGCAGGGTCCGGCCGCGAACGAGGTCATGGAGAAGCTGTTCGGCGGTCCCGTGCCCGAGGTCAAGTTCTTCCACATCGGCGACTTCACGATCGCGGGTCGTTCGGTCAAGGGTCTGCGCCACGGGATGGCGGGACAGCCCGGGTTCGAGTTCTTCGGGCCGTGGGCCGACAACGAGGTCGTACTTAACGCGATCCTCGACGCCGGGGCCGAGTTCGGCATCCGTCGGGTCGGCGCGAAGGCCTACTCGGCGACGCCGCTCGAGGCGGGCTGGGTTCCGACTCCGTTCCCCGCGATCTTCGACGACGACCTCGCCGAGTACCGCGAGTGGCTCCCCGCCGACCGGGCGGGATCGATCGCCGGGTCGCTGTTCTCCGACGACATCCACGACTACTACATGACGCCGTACGACCTGGGCCTCGGGCGCTCGGTGCGCTTCGACCACGACTTCCACGGCCGCGAGGCGCTCGAGCGGC
Organism: uncultured Microbacterium sp.; assembly: GCA_964477515.1. Classification (GTDB taxonomy): domain Bacteria; phylum Actinomycetota; class Actinomycetes; order Actinomycetales; family Microbacteriaceae; genus Microbacterium. The sequence continues at coordinate 2,290 of CAYZEL010000068.1, read as the reverse complement.
ACAGGGATTCGCAGAAGCGCCACAAGGTCACGCTGCTCTGGAACGCCGAGGATGTCGCGGACGTCGTCCGTTCGCAGGTCGAGCCGGGCGTGCCCGCCAAGTTCCTCGATTTCCCGAAGGGCCGCTACGGGCTCTACCAGATGGACGAGGTGCTGCTGGGCGACAAGCCGGTCGGGATCTCGACCGACGCGGGTTACGTCGCATTCGATCAGCTCTACATGTCGCTGGCGACCCTCGATGTCGACATCGCCGACGGGTCTGTGGTCGAGGTGGTGTGGGGCGAAGACCCGATCTCGCGCAAGGTCTCGGTCGACGCCGCTCACCGGCAGGTGCGGATTCGCGCGACCGTCGCTCCCGCACCGTTCCACGACTGGGCGCGGACGGTCTATCGCGCGAACGTCTGAGGTCCGACGGGTGGGCTAGCATGGCGCGCGTCCTCGACGAAGCTGCGGGGGCGTTGCGTCGAGGAGGATGCCCATGGCCCGCGGATCCGCCGGGGAGTCGGTGCTGCACAAGCACCTGCGCATCCTGGAGTCGTTCGACGCGTGGCATCCGTTCCTCACGCTCACCGAGATCGCGGAAGCCACGGGGCTCGCGCCTTCGAGCGCGCACCGCCTGATCGGTGAGCTGGAGCGCGAGGGGCTGCTCGAGAGACAGTCCGATCGCACGTACCGTCTGGGTGTGCGGCTCTGGGAGTTCGCGAGCCGCACGCCGGGCGCTGTCGGCCTGCGCGAGATCGCACGACCCTGGCTGGGTGCGGTGCACGAGCGCGTCCGCCAGCACGTCCAGCTCGGTGTGCGCGCCGGGCGGGACGTGCTGTTCATCGAACGGATGTCGGCGCAGGACGCCGTGCTCAACGCGACGCTCATCGGGGGGCGCATCCCGCTGTTCGCGTCGTCGAGCGGCCTCGTGCTCGCGGCCTTCGGAGATCCGTCCGTCGTCGAGGACGTGATCGCCGGGGGACTGCGGCCCTACACCGAGCACAGGCTGGTCGACCCCGCGGCGCTCCGGCGCGAGCTGCGGCGCGTGCGGGCTGACGGGTTCTCGGTGACATCGGGGCACATCCATGCCGAGTCGCGGGGAATCGCCGTCCCGGTGACCGGACCGGACGGTTCGGTCTACGCGGCCCTGAGCGTCGTGGTCCCGAACGACGACGCGTCACCCCAACCGCACATCGATCTGCTGCGCCGCGCCGCGGTCGGCGTCTCGCACGATCTCGCCCGGGCGTACGTGCCCGGCGAGGATGACGGGTCCCGCGGCATCCGCTCGCTGGTGGGATCCTCGCGCCGATCGATCGAATACCTGGAACGTCTCGCCCACGACCCTCACGATCCGCCCCCGCTGCCCCGGGTATCGTGACGGGAGTCATGACCAGAATCGCGATCATCGGCCTGGGTGAAGCCGGCCGTCTCTACGCCGCGGGCCTCTCGCGGGCGGGGGCCGAGGTTCGCGGCTACGACCCGTACCTCGACACGCGGGCCGACGGGGGACCCGACGTGGATCAGCGGGACGATCTGGCCGACACGGTACGGGGCGCGGACGTCGTCCTGAGCCTGGTCGGCGCCACGGCCGCCGTCGAGGTCGCGGCGCACACGCTGCCGCTGATGGACGCGACGACGCTCTTCGCAGACCTCAACACCACGTCGCCCGGCGCGAAGTACGAGATCGCACGTCTCGCTGCGCTCGCCGGGGTGCGGATGGCGGACGTTGCCGTGCTCGCGCCGGTGCCCCGCGATGGCCACCGCACGGCACTCCTTGCCAGCGGCGTCGGCGCGGAGGATTTCGTGGCCGCGATGGCGTCGTTCGGTATGTCAGTAATGGTCGTGCCCGGTGCGGCGGGCGAGGCCGCCCGCATGAAGCTGCTGCGGAGCGTGTTCATGAAGGGTCTTGCGGCGCTCGTGATCGAGAGCCTGGGCGCCGCCCGCGCCTCCGGCTCGGAGGAATGGCTGCGCGACCGGATAGCGCAGGAACTCGGCGAGGGCGGCGCGGCTCTGGTCGATCGGCTCGTCACGGGCTCGTACGAGCACGCGCCGCGCCGCGAACAAGAGGTGCGCGCCTCCCTCGCCGAGCTCGAGGCATCCGGTCAGCCCGCCGACATGACGCGCGCGACGCTGGCGTGGTTCGAGCGGATCCTCGCCGAGCGAGACCCGGGCCGGCGGGACCCAGCCGAATGACGGCCCGCCGAATGACACCCAGCTCAGCGGGACGCGAAAGGCCCACACCCCCGAGGGGATGCGGGCCTTTCGCGTTCGGGCCTAGAGCTGTCCGGTCGAGCGCCAGCCGCCCTGGT
>CAYZEL010000067.1:0-11084 GCA_964477515.1 uncultured Microbacterium sp. | reverse complement strand
GTCTGTGCCCCGCCGAACACCCCCACGATGCCGATACGCTCCGCAATGCCGCCGCCGGCCAGCAGGCCCAGCACGCCGCCGAAGCCGTAGCCGATGACCGTGAAGAGCGCCTGTCCCCGACCCCGCAACCGCCCCGGGAAGTGCCGCGAGACCAACGCGATGCAGGTCGTGTGATGGGCCGCAAACGACAACGCATGCAGCGCCTGCGCGACCCGTACGCCCGTCCAGGCGAGACCCTTCCGCACCGGGCCGTACTCGCTCAGGCGCCGCGCGAGGCGCGCCGGCAACCGCCGGTATGCTGCTTCCCGTTCGATTACGTCCAGCCAGTGCAGGTCCGGGTAGAAGCGGTCCAGGACTACGTCGAAGTGGGCGTACTGCCGCGGGATGCGCATCCCGCTTTCGAGCGACCGCCGCCCGTAGTGCCAGCCGACCGCCTTCTGCTCGAAGACGTCGTCGTCGGATGGCACGGAAACATCGGTCATCGGCGGGGGCTCCTCGAAAGTCGACACAAGTCTATCCGCGCACCCTCTCGCACCACGGGCCGCAGGAACGCGGGGGACGGCAGGTCAGCGGATGTAGACCTCGGCGTTGTCGATGAACCGGTGCCCCGCGACCGTCGCCGCGATCAGAACCAGTGCCGCACCCTCGTGCCCCTCATCGGCGGGCAGGAAAGTCGCGGGGTCGACCACGCTCAGGTACTCGAGCCGGATGCGCTCCTCGCCCATGAGCGAGGACTGCGCCGCGGCGATACAGGCGTCGACTCCGCGGTCCGCGTTGGACGCCGCCGCCTCGAGCGCGGCGACGAGCTTGCCTGCGGCTTTGAGGTCGCGCTCTTCGAGCATCCCGATGCGCGTCGAGATCGGCAGGCCGTCGTCATCGCGAACCGTGTCGGCCTCGAGCACCTCGACGTCGAGGTACAGATCGCGCACCATGCGACGCACGAGGAAGATGCGCTGGGCATCGCGTCGTCCATAGACCGAGAAGTCGGGCTGGACGAGGTTGATCAGCTTCGCCTCCACCGTCAGCAGTCCGTCGAAGTAACCGGGCCGCGCCCGGCCCTCGAAGCGCAGGCCGAGGTCGCCCGCCGTGACCTTCGTCGTCTGCGCGCCGTCGGGCAGCAGCTCCTCGGCGCTCGGCGCGAAGACCACGTCGACCCCGAGCGATTCGAGCAGCGCGGCATCCGCGTCGGGTGTGCGCGGGTAGGCCTCGAAGGCGCTCGTCGTGGTGAAGCGCAGCGGATTGACGAAGATCGATACCACCACGATGTCAGCGCGTTCCCGGGCCAACTGGATGAGATCGATGTGCCCGTCGTGGAGCGCGCCGATGGTGGAGATGAGTGCGACGGTGGGCTCGGCGGAAACGTCTCGCGCCGTATCCCCCGCCGTCCGTGCTGCGCTTCTGGCGTCGGCCAGTCGGGTGCGCAGCTCGGCGATGGAGCTGATCATCCTTGGATGCTACCCCGGCGGCTCGCCCAGATCGTCGAGGCCGTCCCTGCTGACCCATCCGGCATCCCCCGTGCCGCCCCGCACGATGCCGTCCCAGTCGAGTGTCGTCTCGAGGGTGAGCGCGTGGTCCACCGTCGAGCGGACGAGCGCCGACAGGTAGCCGCCGGGGTTGTCGATGCCGATGCCGCGCAGCAGCGAGGTCGACTGCTGCACGACGGCGCGTGAGAACTCCGTCGCGGTCGCGATCGCCTCGGCGTACGCGGCGCGGTCAGCCTCCGCCACGACGACGGGTTCGCAGCCGAGCTCGACCGCGAGCGCCTGCGCGATCGGCAACACCGCCGCGGGGGCCGTGACGGCGGCGTACCCCGCCTGCAGCTGACGCAGGTCGATGCTCGTGCCCGTGAAGGTGATCGCGGGGTGGACGGCGAGCGGGATGGCTCCCTGGAGGACGGCGGGACGCAGGATGTCCGTGCCGAATCGCGCGTCGGTGTGCAGAACGAGCTGGCCCGGCTGCCAGGCCGATACCGCGGCGAGTCCCGCGACGAGCTCGGCGAGCTGATCGCTCGGCACCGCGAGCACGACGAGTTCGCTGCGTCGCACGATCTCGGGCGGGTCGAGGTGCGGCACGCCCGGCAGGATCGCCTCGACGCGGTCGGGGTCGGACCCCGCGGTGATCCCCGTCAGCGCGTGCCCCGCGCCGCCGAGCGCCGCACCGATGATCGGGCCGACACGGCCCGCGCCGATGATCCCGACTCCGAGCCGTCCCGCGCGGCTCACCACGTGGCCTCCGGTGTCGTCTCCGGGGTCGTTTCCGGTGTCGTTTCCGGGGTTGACACCGGCACCTGATCCGCCGCCCACCGGTGGCTCCGGTCCGCGGTGGAGGCGGCGGATGCCCGGGCCGTGACATCCGCGAATGCCGCGAGCGCGTCGTCACGATCGAGTGCGGCGACCGAGCCGTAGACGGGTCCGGCGACCGTGTGCGGACGGAGGGATGCGACGCGCAAGGATCGGTCGAGCGGACCCTGGTGCAGGCCCACGCTCTGCATACGGGCGAAGGGGAAGATCGCGAGCGACCGCCAGATCTGCCCGCGTCGCAGCAGGAGCGCGTGCGGCGAAACGAGGAATCCGTTGCGTCGCCACGACAGCGGCCGAATGAACCAGGCGCGGCGCGGAGTCTGCGAGAAGGGGTCTTCGTCGCGGGGCCCGAGGATGCCGTGGTCGAAGAGCAGCGACCACTCCTCGTCGCGCGTGCCCGGCAGGATCAGACGCAGGACGCGTTCGACGTCCGCACGCGTGCCCACGGGCAGGACCGTCGTGAACTGGTCGGTCGCGGTGTCCCCCGCGCTTCGTCCGGTCAGGCGGTTGATCTTGATCAGCCACCATCCGAACGGGCGCCAGAAGATCGACTGCCGCACCTCGATCGCGTGCACGCGCCCCGGCGGAATGATCTCGGTCACCGTCGTGAACAGCCCGAAGGTCACCCGCAGACCGTGGCGTGTGGGCGCGATCGAGTACCGCAGCGACTTCATGATCTGCGAGACCCAGTAGGCCCCGAAGCCGAGAAGCGCGGGGATCAGGCCCAGCAGCACCCACGGCGAACCCCAGATGCCGCCGGCGGTCGCGACGCCCGTCATCACGAGCAGCGCGACCGTGCTGCCACCGAGCACCTGCGAGGCGATCAACCGACCGGGCGGGATGAGCACCACGCTCTCGGGCTCGCTCGCCGGCCCCTCGGCCCCCGCGATGAGTCCCGTGATGCCCTCGCTCACGGCGACGGACACGCCCCGTGCGCGGGATCCGGATGCGGCGGCCCCGGATGGAGCGACCCCGGCCGCTTCGGCGAGCTGTCGCCCCGAGGCGAGGCGCAGGATGTCCGCGCGCACACGCTCCGCGCTGCCGGTCGACAGGTATTCGAGCTTGACGTTCGCATCCGTACCCGCACCGACGACCTCGAGCTTCACGAGACCGACGAGACGCGCAACCAGCGGGCGCGTGAGGTTGACGCCCTGCACACGATCGAGCGGTGCGCGCCGCTGCGAGCGGAACAGGATGCCCTGCCTGACCTCGACGTCGTCGTCCGTGATCCGGAAGGTGTGGAATCGCCACGACAGGTAGAACCCGCCGACGACCAGCACGAGCGCGCCGAGAGCGGCGAGGGTCGCCGCGAGCAGGAGTCCGTGGTCGAGCACCCAGTCGACGGGATCACCCGAGTTCCACTCGGCGCCGTCGGGCAGCTCCGGCAGCAGCGACGGCAGGAAGATCGCCACCAGCCGGTCGCGCAGGTTTGCGATGACGATGCCGACGAGCACGACCAGGAAGATGCCGCCGCGAAAGATCGGCGACAGCGGATGCATCCGGTGCCACTCGCCGTCACTCAGGTCGCTGCGCGCCTCGAACGGTTCGTCCGGCGCCTGGATGGGTACGCCGGGTGGCGCGGCGGTGGGCTCGGGCTCGCTCACAGTCCCGTCCGTCGCGATTCGGCGACCTCGACGAGCAGGTCGCGCAGGTGCTCGGCGGTCTCTTGCTCCAGCCCGGGGATCGTGACCCCCGTCGCCGCGGCAGCCGTGACGAACTTGAGCTGCGCGATGCCGAACCCGCGGTCGAGGGGGCCATGGGTGATGTCGATCAGCTGCATCCGTCCGTACGGCACGGCCACGAGCCGCTGCCACAGGATGCCGCGGCGGAACACCAGGTCGTCGCGGCGGAGACGGTAGCCGATCGAACGCGCCTGTCGCGGCACGACGGCGGTCGTTGCGATCAGGATCGCCAAGATGATCCCGCCCGGGATGTAGGCCCACGTCTGGCGGAAGAACAGGGCGACGAACAGCATGACCGCCGCGACGAGCACGATCATCACCCCGCTCGAGATCAGCTGGACCCAGACGTACTTCGGCGAGATCTGATGCCAGTCACCCGCGTCGAGCTCGAGGCGGGACGGCGAACGCGGCTCGACCAACGCGGTGAAGGTGCCACGATCGAGCGAGTTGTCGAGCGGATTGTCGAGCGAACCGGTCGACGGGTCGAGCGCTCGGTCGGCGGGCGAGACGTCCGCGACCTCACCAGGGGTGGGCGTCTCCTCCGGCGGCGGGCTCGGGGGGTTCGTCATCGTCGTCCTTCCGGATGATGCACATGTTCTCGGCGACGAGTGCCGCGACGACGAGGATCGCCCCCGCGACGGCGGTAGCGATGACCGCCGTTATCGAGCCTAACGGCGGCGGCACGGGACGGGACAGCAGGTACGCTGCCAGGCCCACGCCGACCCCGCCGGTCGCCGCCCCCACGATGCTCGACGCCTTCGCGAGAATCGCGATGCGCAGGGCCCGGAACGGGTTGACGGGCGCGCCGGATGCCGATCGAGATGCCGTCGGCGAGCCCGCCGCGACCGCGCCGCGATGCGGGCGAGGGCCCCGTATGGCTCGGCGAATCGGCAGCGCCAGCACGACCACGATCGCGCCGAGCAGCAGCAACATGATCGGCAACGAGATGAACGGCGTGAAGGTCGGTCGCCCCGAAACGGTCAGCAGGTGATCGAGCAGGAAGCCCGCGAGGGCGCCGAGGACGGCGGCCGAGAGGAGGACGAGCGGACTCGTGCGCTTCACGCGCGCTCCCCGTCCGAGGCATCCGGCTGCTTCTGCGCCACCTGGGCGCGCAGCCGATCGACGAGATCCCGCACCGCGCCGTGACCGACGAGCACGGCATCGGGATCGGCCTCGAGCCAGGGCTCGAGCACGAAGTCGCGCTCGGCGGCGCGCGGGTGCGGCAGCGTGAGGTTCGGATCGTCCGACCGTACGTCCCCGTACGCGATCAGGTCGAGGTCGAGCGTGCGGTCGCCCCAGCGCTCGTGGCGCTCGCGCCCGTGCTCGGTCTCGATGCGATGCAGCATCGCCAGCAGAACGCTCGGGGCCAGGCGCGTCGAGACGAGGGCCACGGCGTTCAGGTACGCGGGTGCCGAGGCATCCGGACCATCCGGTCGCAGCGCGACCGTCTCGCGCATCGGCGAGATCCGCACGTGATCGACCAGGGGCAGGCGGGCGATCTCGCGCACCGCGTCCTCGAGCGTCGCCCCGCGGTCGCCGAGGTTGCTGCCGAGAGCGACGACCGCGACGGTCGTCTCATGGTCGGGCTTCGCCTCACGGGGCGGCAGTTCTTCGGCCAGTCGACGGCTCATGAGGTGCTCCGGGGGAAGTCGATCGCGGCTCGTTCGATGCTGACCGAGACGTCCGAGAACTCGGCTTCGATCGGCGCACTCGGCTTGTGGACGGTCACGCGAACCGACGCGAGACGGCGGTCGGCGAGCACCGCGACGGCAATGCGCTCGGCGAGCGTCTCGATCAGGTTGACCGGCTCGCCCGCGACGATCGCGACGATCGTGTCGGCGACCTCGCCGTAGTGCACGGTGTCGCGCACGTCGTCCGTGCGCGCCGCTTCCGTCGTGCGCAGCTTCAGCACCACGTCGACCACGAAGTGCTGGCCCCGCTCGCGCTCGAAGTCGAACACCCCGTGCCGACCGAACACGCGCAGACCGGTCAGCGTGATCTCGTCTAGGCCGTCCACGATGCCCCCGCTCGCCAGGCCGCCGAGATCGCCAGGGCATCGCGCGTCGCCGCGACATCGTGCACACGCACACCCCACGCCCCCGCCCGCTCGGCCAGCACGCTCGTCACGGCGGTCGCGGCGTCGCGGCGGGCGACGGACGGCTCCTCCGCGGACGCGGGTGCGGAGTCCGATGCGGATGCGTCGCTGAGCGCCGCTGTCAGGAACCGCTTTCGCGAGGTTCCGACGAGAACGCGCGGCCCGAGCGCGACGAGATGCTCGAGGCCGGCGAGCATCGCCCAGTTCTGCTCGGCGGTCTTCCCGAAGCCGATGCCCGGGTCGAGCACCACGCGCGACGGGTCCATGCCCGCCCGCGCAGCCTCGCGCAGGCGCTCGGACAGCTCGACCGTCACGTCGCGCGCGACATCGGCGTACGCGGCGCGGGCGTACATGTCGGACGACGGACCGCGCCAGTGGCCCAGCACGAAATCCGCGGATGTCGCGGCCACCGCGGCGAGCATGCCGGGGTCGGCGAGGCCCCCCGACACGTCGTTCACGATCCGCGCGCCCGCCTCGACCGCGGCAACGGCCGTCTCGGCGTTCATCGTGTCGATGCTCACGACGACGCCGCGCTCGGCGAGGGCGGTGACGACCGGCAGAACCCGCCGCGTCTCTTCCTCGACGGGCACGCGCTCCGCGCCGGGCCGGGTGGACTCGCCGCCGATGTCGATCACACCCGCGCCGTGGGCGACGAGCTCGAGGGCGTGCGAGACCGCGCGCTCGGGGTCCAGGTACCGGCCACCGTCGCTGAAAGAGTCGGGCGTCGCGTTCACGATCCCCATGATCAGGGTGCCCACGGTTTTCGCGGGGCTCACGAGCGAACGCCACCGATCAGGGCGATCAGTTCGGCGCGCGCCGCGGGCTCGGCGAGTTCGCCACGGGCCGCAACGGTGACGGTCGACGCATCCGGCTGGCGACCTCCGCGCATGTTGACGCATCCGTGACGCGCGTCGAGCACCACGAGCACGCCACGGGCGTCGAGCTCGTGCTGGATCGTGTCGGCGATCTGCTCACCGAGGCGCTCCTGCACCTGGGGGCGCGACGCGAGGATGTCGACGACGCGCGGCAGGGCACCGAGCCCGACGACCGTGTCGCCCGGCAGATAGGCGACGTGTGCCACACCGCGGAAGAGCAGCAGGTGGTGCTCGCACACCGACCGGAAGGCGATGTCGCGGAGCAGCACCGCTCCCGACGCGACGGTCTCGGGCTCGGGCCCGCGCGCGACGGAAATGGGGTTGCCCAGCGGCTCGGCGGGATCCTGATCCAGGCCCGCGAAGAACTCGGCATACGCCTCGGCGACCCGCTGCGGGGTGCGCTTCAGCCCCGGACGGTCGGGGTCCTCGCCGATGGCGACCAGGATCTCACGAACGAGCGCCTCGACGCGCTGTGTGTCTACGGCCATGGGCTATGCCGTGGCCGGGCGTGCCTGACCCGAGGGACGACGATGCGGCTGCTTCTCGGCGACGACCGCCTCGGCCGGCACATCGGCGGCGAGGCCCTCCGGAAGCTTCTGCTTCGGAACCTCGACCGGGGGCAGAGCCGAAACGGGACGCTTGTCGCTCGAGAGCCACTGCGGGCGCGGCGGCAGGCGTCGCACCTCGGTGAAGATCTCGGCGAGCTGCAGGTGATCGAGCGTCTCCTTCTCGAGCAGCTCGAGCGCGAGCTTGTCGAGCACGTCGCGGTTGTCGCTGATCACCTGGTACGCCTCGTTGTGGGCCTGCTCGATGAGTGCCCGCACCTCGGCGTCGACGCGCTCGGCGACGGACTCCGAGTACTCGCGGCCGTGCCCCATGTCGCGGCCCATGAAGACCTCGCCGCTCGCGGCGCCGAGCTTGACGGGGCCGAGTTGCATGGTCATGCCGTACTCGGTGACCATCTTGCGGGCGATGTTGGTCGCCTTCTCGATGTCGTTCGAGGCGCCCGTGGTCGGGTCGTGGAAGACGATCTCTTCGGCCACGCGGCCGCCCATCGCATACGTCAGCTGGTCCTGCAGTTCGTTGCGGGTGACCGAGTACTTGTCATCGAGTGGCAGCACCATCGTGTACCCGAGCGCCTTGCCACGCGGCAGGATCGTGACCTTCGTGACGGGGTCGGTGTGGTTCATCGCGGCCGCGGCGAGCGCGTGTCCGCCCTCGTGGTACGCCGTGATCAGGCGTTCCTTATCCTTCATGACGCGCGTGCGGCGCTGCGGTCCCGCGATGACGCGGTCGATGGCCTCGTCGAGCGCGCGGTTGTCGATCAGCTGCGCGTTCGAGCGGGCGGTCAGCAGCGCGGCCTCGTTGAGGACGTTCGCGAGGTCGGCACCCGTGAAACCGGGCGTCTTGCGGGCGACGACCTCGAGGTCGACGCCGTCGGCGAGCGGCTTGCCGCGGCCGTGCACCTCGAGGATGCGCTGGCGACCCTTCAGGTCGGGAGCGTCGACACCGATCTGACGGTCGAAGCGGCCGGGACGCAGCAGGGCCGGGTCGAGGATGTCGGGGCGGTTGGTCGCCGCGATGACGATGACGTTGACCTTGGGGTCGAAGCCGTCCATCTCGACCAGCATCTGGTTGAGCGTCTGCTCGCGTTCGTCGTGCCCGCCGCCCATCCCGGCGCCGCGGTGACGACCGACGGCGTCGATCTCGTCGATGAAGATGATCGCCGGGGAGTTCTCCTTGGCCTGGTTGAACAGGTCGCGGACGCGGCTCGCGCCGACGCCGACGAACATCTCGACGAAGTCCGAGCCCGAGATCGAGAAGAAGGGCACGCCCGCCTCGCCCGCGACGGCGCGGGCGAGCAGGGTCTTACCGGTTCCGGGAGGGCCGTACAGCAGCACGCCCTTCGGGATGCGGGCACCGACCGCCTGGAACTTCGTCGGGTCCTTCAGGAAGTCCTTGATCTCCTGCATCTCTTCGATCGCCTCGTCAGCACCCGCGACATCCGCGAAGGTGACCGTCGGCGACTCTTTCGAGACGAGCTTGGCCTTCGACTTGCCGAACTGCATGACCTTGCTGCCGCCGCCCTGCGCCGACGAGAGCAGGAACCAGAAGAGCAGACCCAGCAGCAGCAGCGGGATCATCAACGACAGGAAGCCGTCGAACCAGGATGCCTGGGGCACGACGTCGTTGAAGCCATCGGATGGGTCGGCGGTGTTGATCGCGTTGACGACCTCTTCCGCGCGGGCGGTCACGTAGTAGAACTGGACATCCGTCGCACCCTCGTATGCCTTCGACAGGGTCATGTCGACGCGCTGGTCGCCGTCGGTCGTCACGACCTTCTCGACGGTCCCCCCGCTCAGAAGCGAGAGGCCCTGCTGGGTGGTGATCTGCTTCGCTCCGCCGAGGCTCGAGATCAGCGTGAATCCCACGATGAGGAAGACCCCGATCAGCAGCACATAGATCAGGGGATTGCGGGTGAGCTTCTTGAAGTCCATGGTGGCGGGGCGAGCCCGGAGCCTTTCGTCGACGTGCCGCACCAGGGCGGTTCAGACAGGGTATCGCTCCCGCGCTTTGCACCGGCTGTGCATTCGCCCACGGCGTACAGCCCCCGCCCGGGCGCCCGAGGTCAGGAGTAGACGTGCGGCGCGAGCACCGCGACATCCCGCAGGTTCCGGTACCGCTCGGCGTAGTCGAGGCCGTACCCGACGACGAACTCGCTCGGGATGTCGAACCCGACGTACTTCACATCGACGTGGACCTTGACCGACTTGGGCTTGCGGAGCAGCGCGAGCACCTCTACCGAGGCGGCGCCGCGGACGAGGAAGTTCTCCAGCAGCCAGCTCAGGGTCAGGCCCGAGTCGATGATGTCCTCGACGATCAGCACGTGCTTGTCGTGCAGGTCGGTGTCGAGGTCCTTGCGGATCTGCACCACGCCGCTCGACTTGGTTCCCGCGCCGTACGACGAGACGGCCATCCAGTCCATCGGCACGAGCATCGGCAGCGCGCGGGCGAAGTCGGCCATGACCATGACCGCGCCTTTGAGCACCCCGACGAGCACCAGATCCTTGCCCTCGTAGTCATGCGCGACCCGTGCGGCGAGTTCCTGGAGCTTGGCGAGGATCTGCTCCTCGGTCACCAGGACTTCGGACAGGTCGTCGGCAAGATCGGCAGCGCGCATGGGGTCGAGTCTAGGCTCTGGGGCCGGTCGACCCGAGGGCCCACCGCATCCGTTCGATCGCCTCAGGTGCGGGCCGTGAAGACGAGCCGGGTACCGCGCCGGGTCGCCGTGCAGCCGGGCAGGTCGATGAGCGCCTGGCCGTGCCAGTCGGTCACGAGCCGCGCCACCTCGAGCGTCTGCGCGCGGGTCAGGCTCACTCCGAACTCGCTGTTGACGACGTGCCGGATGACCCGATGGCGCAGCGCCGCGGGGTTGGCGGCGAGCGCCGGGACCGACACCGAGATGCCCGCCTCGGCGTGCTCGACGATGTCTTCAATCGTCTCGTCGATCATGTCGCGGAACGCCTCGGCGTCCTCGCGCAGTTGCTCCGCGGTGCGGGCGAGTGCCTCGGCGACGCCCGGGCCGAGCTCGTCCTCCAAAATCGGCAGCACGCGGGTCCGGACGCGCACGCGGGCGAAGCGCGGGTCGAGGTTGTGCGGGTCGTCCCAGACCGCGAGTCCCTCCGCGTCGCTGGCGGCTCGGGTCGTCTCGCGCCGCACGGCGAGCAACGGGCGCAGCCAGAGCACACCGGATGCCTCGTCCCGACGCGCGGGCGCCATACCCATCAGGCTCGAGCTGCCCGAGCCCCGCGCCATACCGAGGAGTACCGTCTCGGCCTGGTCGTCCAGGGTGTGCCCGAGCAGCACCGCGACGGCGCCGGTGCGCTGGGCCTCGGCGCGCAGCGCGTCGTAGCGCGCGTCCCGCGCCGCGGCCTCGGGCCCGCCGTCGGACGTGCCCTCGACCGCGATGACCGTCGCCGCGAGGCCGAGGGCCCGGGCGGCATCGGCGGCAGCGGATGCCTGTGCGCCCGAGACCTCCCGCAGCCCGTGGTCGATCACGGCGGCGGCTGCCTCGATCCCAGACCCGGCGGCGTCCACCGCGCACGCTGGCGTGAGCGCGAGCACGTCGGCC
>CAYZEL010000066.1:0-11216 GCA_964477515.1 uncultured Microbacterium sp. | reverse complement strand
GCCGGTGTGACCTGGGTGGACGATTCGAAGGCGACGAACCCGCACGCCGCCGCGTCGTCGCTGTCGGCCTACCCGGGGGCGATCTGGGTCGTCGGCGGCCTGCTGAAGGGCGTCGACATCGCTCCTCTGGTCGCGGGGCGCGGCAGTGGGGTCAAAGCGGCGATCGTGATCGGCCGCTCGCGCGACGACGTGCTCGCGGCATTCGCGCGACACGCCCCAGACGTGCCCGTGTTCGAGGTGGAGCACGGTGAGACTGAAGAGGTCATGAGGCGTGTCGTCCAGCGGGCGGCGGGCATCGCGGCGTCGGGAGACGTCGTGCTTCTCGCTCCGGCTTCGGCATCCTTCGACCAGTTCAGCGGATACGCCGAGCGGGGCACGCGCTTCGCGGAAGCGGTTCGCGAACACGTCGGAGGGCTCGATCCCGAGCATCGCGACACGGATCCCGAACGGGATGAGACGCATCCCGACGGGGATGACGACGAGGCAGGGGAGACGGATGGCGACTCGGACGCCGACACGCCCCCCGCGGGCGGACCAGCAGCCTGACGACGCGCCCGCCCCCCGCGGCCTGGCGGCCCGCGTTTCGCTCGGCCGGGTGTTCGCGCCGGTTCCCAGCGAGTTCTTGCTCATCGCCTCGACCGCCATCCTGCTGACCGGCTTCGGGCTCGTGATGGTGCTGTCGGCGACGACCGCCTCGGCGACCGCCGAGGGGGCGAGCCCGTTCGAGAGCCTCTTGAAGCAGGGCGTGTTCGCGGTCATCGGCATCCCGCTCATGTTCGTGGCGTCCCGCTTTCCCGTGTCGTTCTGGAAGCGGATCGCCTGGCCGCTGCTCGGCATCGCGACACTCTTCCAGCTGCTCGTCTTCGTGCCCGGACTCGGCATCGAGATCCTCGGAAACCGCAACTGGATCTCGATCGCCGGACAGACGGTCCAGCCATCCGAATTCCTGAAGCTCTCGCTGGCCCTGTGGGTCGCGTACGTGCTGTACCGCAAGCAGACCCTGCTCGGCCTCTGGCGCCACGTCTTCATCCCGCTCGTTCCCGTGGCTGCCGCGGTCATCGCGACCGTCATGGCGGGTCACGACCTCGGCACGGCCATGATCCTGGTGCTGATCCTGCTGGGCGGACTGTTCTTCTCGGGTGTGCGGCTGCGCATCTTCCTGTTGCCCCTCATCGCTGCCGCGGCCTACGTGGCCTACATGGCCGTCGCGAGCCCCAACCGCATGCGACGCATCATGAGCTTCATGAACGACGACTGCGACTACTTCAACGACTGCTATCAGGCGATGCACGGCGTCTTCGGACTTGCCGGAGGCGGCATCTTCGGGCTGGGCCTCGGCAACTCGAAAGAGAAGTACGGGTGGCTGCCGGCTCGCGCGAACGACTACATCTTCGCGATCGTGGGCGAAGAGGTGGGGCTGATCGGATGCATCGTCATTCTCGGCCTGTTCACGCTGTTCGCGGTGGGTGCCTTCCACGTGATCCGCAAGACCGACGACCCCTTCATCCGCATCGCCTCGGGCGGAATCACCGTGTGGATCGTGGGTCAGGCCCTCATCAACATCGGTGTCGTGCTGCGCATCTTCCCCGTCCTGGGCGTGCCGCTGCCGTTCATGTCGCAGGGTGGCACCGCTCTGCTCTCGGTGCTGATGGCGTGCGGTGTGCTGCTGTCGTTCGCGCGGACGTTGCCCACGTCTGCCGCGGCGTCCCGAACGGGTCTGCGCGGCGGAACGAGCGCGGCCGGTCGGGGTAAAGTCTCGGCGTGACGACCTACCTTCTGGCCGGCGGGGGAACTGCTGGCCATGTCAACCCGCTGTTGGCGGTCGCCGACGGCCTGCGTGCCCGCGACCCCGAGCCGAAGGTCCTCGTCCTCGGCACCAAAGAGGGCCTCGAGGCGCGCCTCGTCCCCGAGCGCGGCTACGAGTTGGAGACGATCGAACGCCTGCCGTTCCCGCGGCGTCCCGATCGCGCCGCGGTCGGCTTTCCGGCGAGATTCCAGCGCGCGGTCGGACACGTGCGGCGAGTCATCCGCGATCGGAACGTCTCGGTCGTCGTCGGCTTCGGGGGGTACGCGTCCGCGCCTGCCTATGTCGCGGCGCGTCGCTCGGGCATTCCGTTCGTCGTGCACGAGGCGAACGCTCGTCCCGGTCTGGCCAACGTGCTCGGGGCACGGCGTGCGGCCGGTGTCGGTGTTGCGTTCGCCGGCACGCCCCTGCGCCGCTCGCGCGTGGTCGGCATGCCCCTGCGTCGTGAGATCGTCGAGCTGGATCGTGCCGCACTCCGGAACGAGGCGGCGTCGCACTTCGGGCTCGACCCCGCCCGGCCGACGCTGCTGGTGTTCGGCGGCTCGCTCGGGGCGCTGCGCCTGAACGAGGCTTTCGCCGGCTCGTACGCGGATGTGCTCGCGGCGGGCTACCAGCTCGTGCACGTCACGGGGGAGCGCTCGGACTGGACCGACCCCGGCGCCCCGGGATACACCGTGAAGAAGTACGAGGACCGGATGGATCTCGCCTTCGCGATGGCCGACGTCATCGTGTCGCGGGCGGGGGCGGCGACGGTGAGCGAGATCAGCGCCCTCGGCATCCCCGCCGTGTACGTCCCGTACGCGGTCGGCAACGGCGAGCAGCGCCTCAATGCGGCGTCTGCGGTCGCTGCGGGAGCGGCGGTGCTGATCGACGACGCCTCGTTCACGGCCGAGC
Source organism: uncultured Microbacterium sp. (assembly GCA_964477515.1). Lineage (GTDB taxonomy): Bacteria > Actinomycetota > Actinomycetes > Actinomycetales > Microbacteriaceae > Microbacterium. The sequence goes on along the minus strand of CAYZEL010000066.1, from coordinate 8,518 downwards.
GGGTGCGGACGGAGGTACTGCCGCTCCTTGCGGATCCAGCCCGACTCGACGCCATGCGGGCGGCCGCGGCATCCGTCGGCTCGCGCCGTGGCACGGAAGACCTGATCGCGCTGATCGACGAGGCCCTCGCGCGCTGAGACGCCCCGCTGGCGCTCGACCTGCTGGGGCCTCGACCTGCTTGGGCCTCGACCTGTTCAGGCCTCGACCTGCTTGGGCCTCGACCCGCTGGGCCGTGACCTGTCACGAACCGCTCGATCTGCGCCGCGACTCGAGCGTCTTGTGCCGGCTCGAAGACTCCAACCACCTCGAACGGTCGCGACATGCCGTTCCACCGCGATGTGGAACGGCATGTCGCGACCGTTCGCGAGGGTTCCGGGCTCGGGTGGCGACTATGCGGACGCTGGCTGCGGGGGGTGTGCTCGACCGGCGCGGCGCGCACTCAGCCTGCGGGCTTCGCCGACCGCGAGGCTCAGTGCCGCGATCGGGAGCAGGAAGGGCAGCATCTGGATGGCCAGGGCGGTGACGACCACCGCCGCACCACACATGATCGCGACCGTGGTCTGAACCGTTCGAGAGGCCCATCTGCCGGTCGACAGGATCCAGATGACCGCGCCGCCCAGGGGAATCCCCGCGATCAGGAGCGCCCACACGATACGGTTCCCATCCCCGCCCCCGACGAGGTTCTCGGTTGCAGCGATGACGAACCCTCCGGCGATGAGCAACGCGGGTCCCCAGGCGTGAAGTGGGTGGTGGTGGATGGATCGCATCAGCCCGATCGTCGCGCAGTACGGCAGGGCGGCGATGAACCCGGCGATGATTCCGAAGCGCATGGCCTCGGTTCCATCCAGGGTCGATCCGGGCCATCCGCTTCCCGAGAGAGCGAACGCGACAGCCGCGGCACCCGCGAGGGCCGACGTCACGGCGCAGATCAGAACGGTCCCGCTGGCGGGCCGGGTCGTTCTCGATGGGCGTGGGGCCGCGGGCGCCGGGTTCGAGATCGGTGTCCGTGGCCGGGCCAGGAGAATCACGGAGCCGAGGGTCGCGATTGCCAGAAGTGCCCCGCTGACCGGGCTCAGAAGCGAGAAAGTGAGAAACGGGTAGGCGACCGCAGCGCACGCCGCACCGGCCAGCCGAGCCCACACCGCGGGCATCGCGGGGGTGCGGGGCATCCCTCCCACGACGACGGCGCCCCAGGCAGCGGCGGCGAGCCACGCGGCGGCGGCGAACCAGAGGAATGCCTGCGCGAACCAGCCGCGGGTGGTCCCGGCGTCGCCTTCGTCGAAACCGACGCTCCACGAGAGGGCGACCAGTGTCGAGAGCGTCGTCGCCGGAAGGGCGAGAAAGACACCCGTCAAGGCCTCTGCCGCGGAGACGATCCCGCGTGTGCGCAAAGCTGCGACGACGGCGACCAGGATGAGGAGCGGGCCGACCCCGAATCCGGGTATCAGCCACGCCGTGCCGATGCCCAGGAACAACAGGGGGATGCCCGCAACGGCGAGCGCGGCCGCGAGGGACGCCGCGACGATCGCGGCGCGCCGATCCAGACGGGCGCCGAGACCGTGGAGTATCGCTGTGCGCCGCATCGAAGCATCCGGTGTCTGCATACCCCGCGCCTCGGCATCCTCGAGCAGCGTGCCGAGCACGACCTCTTCGTTCCGCTCCCGCCAGCGGCGCGGATACCAGCGCAGGAGGGCGCGGAACTCCCGCTCGTCCGGCGTCGTCATGCGAACGTCGCCACGCCGACGCCAATGGGTGCTGGACGCTGAGCCGCGAGTGCCGCGCGGGCCGCGGATGCTCGCCTCTCGAGACCGGCGAGTTCTTCTTCGAGCCGCGATCGGCCGGTCTCGGTGAGTGCGTAGTAGCGGCGTGCCCTCCCGTCGACGATCTCGTCGCCGTCCTCGATCACGAGGCCACGGGCTTGCAGACGCTCGATCGTGGCATACAGGGTCGTGGTCTTGACGGCACCCGGGTCGCCGGATGCCTCGTCCACGTGCCGCAGGATCGCGTAGCCGTGGCGCCGGCCCTGCGTCAGGCTCGTCAGAATCCAGAAGGCGGTCGTGCCGAGGGTTGCGCTCATGCGTCGAACATATTCCCGTGGTGGGACTATGTCCAGCGGCCCGACCGTCTGGGTGCGCCGAACGGACGCGACACGCCGTTCCATAGCCCGATGAAACGGCGTGTCGCGTCCGTTCGCGAGCCTGTCGGCGGGATGCGCGGATGCACGGCGGTGGCCCGGGCGCGCCGGGACCCGACCTCGCAGACAGCCGACCTAGACTTGTCGGGCCATGATCCGACCCGACCTGACCCTCCCGATCCCCGCGAACATCGAGTCCGCGCACTTCATCGGCATCGGCGGTTCCGGGATGTCCGGGCTCGCGCGCATGTTCCTGGCCCGCGGCATCCGGGTGTCCGGGTCGGACCGCGCCGACAGCGCCGCGCTCCGCGAACTCGAAGCGCTCGGCGCGCGTGTGCACGTCGGTCATGACGCGGCCAACCTCGGCGATGCCGACACCGTGATCCACACGGGCGCGATCTGGCCCGAGAACCCCGAGTTCGTCCTCGCGAGAGATCGCGGGTTGCCCGTCATCCACCGCTCGCAGGCCCTGCACTGGTTGATCGGCGGGCGCCGTCTGGTCTCGGTCGCCGGCGCACACGGCAAGACGACCTCGACGGGCATGATCGTCACCGCTCTGCAGAACCTGGGCGACGATCCGACCTTCGTCAACGGGGGAGTGATCGCCCAGCTCGGCGCCTCGAGCGGAACCGGAGCCGATGAGCTCTTCGTGATCGAGGCGGACGAGTCCGATGGCACATTCCTGCTGTACGACACGTCGATCGCGCTCATCACCAACGTCGATCCCGACCACCTCGACCACTACGGGACGAACGACGCCTTCGACGACGCGTTCGTGCGCTTCGCGGACGGGGCACGCGAGAGCGTCGTCATCTCGGCGGACGATCCCGGCGCGCTCCGGGTGAGCGCACGCCTCACGCATCCGAATGTCGTCACGTTCGGGGAGTCGGAGGGCGCGGATGTCCGCGTCACCGACATCGTCACCGACGGTCCCGTGTCCTTCGCCGTCACCTATCGCGGACGCACCGAGGCTGCGCGCCTGGCGATCCCCGGCGCGCACAACGCGATCAACGCCGCCGGCGTCGTCGCGGTGCTGCTCTCGCTCGGCCACGAGCTCGAGCCCGCGCTGCGCGCGGTCGAGGGTTTCGCGGGAACGATCCGACGCTTCGAACTGCACGGAGTCGCGCGGGGCGTGAGCGTCTTCGACGACTACGCGCACCATCCCACCGAGGTGGCGGCGGCCCTCGCCGCGGCGCGCACCGTGATCGGGGACGGGCGCATCATCGCGGTGCATCAGCCGCACACCTACTCCCGAACGCAGCAGATGTACCGGGAGTTCGCCGAGGTTCTCGAGGAGTATGCCGACCACACGGTCGTCCTCGACGTCTACGGCGCACGTGAAGACCCGATCGAGGGTGTCACCGGCGCCCTCGTCCGCGACGCCTTCGCCGACCCGGACCATGTCGCGTTCGTGGCCGACTGGCAGCAGGCGGCGGACTACACGGCGACGGTCGCCCGCGACGGCGACTACGTCATCACGCTCGGCTGCGGCAACGTCTACCTGATCATCCCGCAGGTGCTCGAGGCGCTCGCGCAGACGACGCCGGCCGGCGTCTCGGACTGACGGATGCGCCGGCCCCCGCCGCTTCCCGCGTCCGAGAAAGCCGGACCCACCACGAAGCGTACGACGTCGCGTTCGTGGGACGACGGGCTGGCCGTGCCGCGTCAGCCCGAGGTGTCGAGCGAGGACGCATCCGCTCTGTCTTCTTCGACCGATCCGGAGGCGCCCGCCCCCGGGCTCCGCGAAGGCGCATCACAGGACGATGCGGCGTACGAGGCGACGACGCCGCGCCGCACGGGAATCCGCGATGTCTGGCGTGCCGCGCGCGCCCGCCGTCGTGCCCTGCGTCGTGAGGTGCGTCGCTTCACCGTCCGGAGCAGGCGCCGTCGGCTCGCGTGGCTCGTCGGAACCGCGGCCGTGCTGCTGCTGATCGTCGGGAGCGTCGGAGCCGCGTACAGCCCGCTTTTCGCGGTCGAGCGGATCGAGGTCGTCGGCACGACGTCGCTCCCTGCCGCGACGGTCGAAGAGGCGCTGTCGGGCCAGCTCGGCACGGCGTTGCCGCTCGTCGACGCGAGTGCGGTGAAGGCGGCGCTCGTCGCCTTTCCGCTCGTCGAGTCCTACACGCTCGAGGCGCGACCGCCGCACGACCTGGTGGTGCGGATCGTCGAACGTACCCCGATCGGTGTCATCCAGACGGATGCCGGTTGGACGCTGGTCGACGCGGCGGGCGTCGCGCTCGAGACCAGCCCGACCGCGCCGGAGGGTCGACCGATCCTCGAGATTCCGGGCGGCACGACATCCGGGGCATTCGAGTCCGCCGGTCTCGTGATGCGCGCCCTTCCGGACGGGATCGCGGCGCAGGTGACGCGGGTCGCCGCCACGACGCGCGACGACGTCACTCTGACCCTCGCGAGCGGAACGCAGGTCGTCTGGGGCGCTGTCGAGGAGACGGGTCAGAAGGCCCTGAACCTCGACCGGGCGATGACCGCGCGGCCGGGGATGTCGGTGTACGACGTCTCGTCGCAGGCATCCGTCGTCGTTCGCTGACGCGCTCGGCCCGCCCCCGCCCCGCGCCCCCGCCGTCGTGCGGGTCGCGGGAGGGGCAGATTCGGCCCGTGTGTGGCGACACGCCGCGCGCCTGCGGGCAGGGGAGGAGCCCCCGCCTACCGTGTGAACAGAGGAAATGCATACCGGGCATTTCTTTACAGTTCTACTTGAGGTTGAAGGTTTCACCCAGGTTCGCGACACGGAGGCCGGCATGAGCCAGAACCAGAACTACCTCGCCGTTATCAAGGTCGTCGGCGTCGGCGGCGGCGGCGTCAACGCCGTCAACCGCATGATCGAGCTCGGCCTGCGTGGCGTGGAGTTCATCGCGATCAACACCGACGCGCAGGCGCTGCTGATGAGCGACGCGGACGTCAAGCTCGACGTCGGTCGCGAGATCACGCGCGGCCTCGGCGCCGGTGCCGACCCCGAAGTAGGTCGCCGCGCGGCCGAGGATCACGCCGAAGAGATCGAAGAGGCCCTGCGCGGCGCCGACATGGTGTTCGTCACGGCCGGCGAAGGGGGCGGTACCGGCACGGGTGGCGCACCCGTCGTCGCCAAGATCGCGAAGTCGATCGGCGCCCTCACGATCGGTGTCGTCACGCGCCCGTTCTCGTTCGAGGGGCGCCGCCGTCAGACCCAGGCCGACACGGGTGTCGCGCGCCTGAAGGAAGAGGTCGACACACTCATCGTCGTGCCGAACGATCGGCTGCTCGAGATCAGCGATCGCGGCATCTCGATGATCGAGGCGTTCGCCACCGCCGACCAGGTGCTGCTCGCCGGTGTCCAGGGCATCACCGACCTCATCACGACCCCCGGTCTGATCAACCTCGACTTCGCCGACGTCAAGTCGGTCATGCAGGGTGCGGGCTCGGCGCTCATGGGCATCGGTTCGGCACGCGGCGCGGATCGCGCGATCAAGGCCGCCGAACTCGCGGTCGAATCCCCGCTGCTCGAGGCCTCGATCGAGGGCGCGCACGGTGTGCTGCTGTCGATCCAGGGCGGGTCGAACCTCGGAATCTTCGAGATCAACGATGCCGCGCAACTCGTCAAAGAGGCTGCGCACCCCGAGGCCAACATCATCTTCGGTACGGTCATCGACGACACCCTCGGCGACGAGGTGCGTGTCACCGTCATCGCCGCGGGGTTCGACGGCGGCGAACCGATGCAGCGGAGTGAGCCCGTCCTCGCCCAGCGCCAGGTGCCCGCCCTGCCCACCGCTACGGCGGACGAGGCGGCCGAGGTCAAGGTCGAGACACGCGAGTCGGTCTCGGTCGGTTCCGCTTCGGGCCCGATCGTCCCCGAAGCCGCGGGATTCGACTCGGCGTTCGGTGACGACGACCTCGACATCCCCGATTTCCTGAAGTAGCGGTTCCTCGAAACGGATGCCGCGGTCCACGAGAGGTGCCGCATGACCGAAGCGGCCCCTCTCGTGGACCGACTGGCTCGGGTGGACGAGCGCATCGCCGCCGCCGCCCGGGCGAGCGGACGCGAGCCGTCCGAGATCACTCGGATCGTCGTGACGAAGTTCCACCCGGCGCAGCTCGTGCGCGATCTGCACGCCCTCGGCGTCCGCGACGTGGGCGAGAACCGCCAGCAGGAGATCACGGCGAAGCGCGGCGAGCTCGACGACCTGGCGGACCTGCGGTGGCACTTCGTCGGGCAGATCCAGACCAACAAGGCGCGCGCCGTGCGAGCCGCCGCATCCGTCGTCCATTCGGTCGACCGCGCCAAGCTCGCCGACGCGCTGAGCGGTGCAGCAGACGCCGGCGCGCCGGCGCTCGACGTGCTCGTGCAGATCAACCTGACGCTCGATGCGGGGCGCGGCGGGACGAGCGAGTCCGACGTCGTCGCGCTGGCCGAGCACGTCGCAGGATGCTCCGGGCTCCGCCTGCGCGGCGTCATGGCCGTGGCGCCCCTCGACGAAGACCCTGCCGCGGCCTTCGCGCGCCTGGCCGGGCACGCCGAACGCGTGCGTGCCGTGGTGCCCGACGCGTCCTGGATCAGCGCCGGCATGACCGGCGATTTCGAAGAAGCGATAGCGGCGGGCGCGACACACCTGCGGATCGGGTCCGCAATCACGGGCAACCGACCTGCCCACGGTTAACCTCGAAACAGACGAGCCAACACGGAGGATGCGATGTCGAACCCGCTCAAGAAGACCATGGTCTACCTCGGTCTTGCCGACGAAGAAGAAGTCGTCGACGAGCCGCAGCAGCAGCACTCGCGCGTGCACGCCGTCGAGCCCAAGGGTACGGTTACGCCGCTCCGCCCGAAGGCCGTCCACCAGCCCGCGGCCGGTGGGCTGACCGAGATCCTCACGGTTCACCCCAAGCAGTATCGCGACGCGCAGGTCATCGCCGAGAACTTCCGCGAGGGGATCCCCGTGATCATCAACCTCTCGCAGATGAGCGACGCCGACGCGCGCCGCCTGATCGACTTCGCCAGTGGGCTGTCCCTGGGACTGTACGGACGCATCGAGCGGGTCACGAGCAAGGTCTTCCTGCTCTCGCCCGAACACGTCGAGGTTTCGGGCGACGGCGGCATCCCGCACGCCGATCCGGACGCGGCGCCCTTCTCCGCGTCGTAGTCTGTATACGTGGAACTGCTGAGGCTCATCGCGTCGATCCTCAACGGTCTGATCCTGCTGTACGTATTCGTGCTGCTGGGACGGCTCATTCTCGAGTACATCCCGGTGTTCAACCGCGAATGGCGTCCTCGCGGCGCCGGGCTCGTCTTCGCGGAGATCATCTACACCGTCACGGATCCTCCCATCCGGCTGTTCCGGCGATTCATCCCGCCGCTGCGCATCGGGCCGGTGGCCATCGACCTCGCTTTCGCGTTGACGATCTTCCTCTGTTTCATCCTCCTGAGCGTCACGAGAAACATCGCCGGCGGGGCATAGATCGGGCCTCCCGGGCGGTCCGATGCGGTCCTCGCACGCGCGGTCCGCTCTCGCGGCACCGAGACGGCTCAGCTATGCTGATGGCTTCGCGCCCCAGCGCAGCCACGCCGTGACCAGCAGAGATGAACAGGACGGATCCCCCATGGCTCTGACCCCCGATGACGTTGTTACCAAGCAGTTCCAGCACGTCCGGTTCAAAGAGGGTTTCGACCCCGAAGAGGTCGATGACTTCCTCGACGAGATCGTCGTCGAATGGCGCAAGACGATCGCGGAGAACGAAGAGCTGAAGGCCAAGCTCGAGGCCTACGAGGCCGGTGAGAAGCCCGCCGCAGCCGCCCCCGCTGCTGAGCAGACTCCCGAGGCCCCCGTTGCTGCCGCCCCGAAGGCCGCTCCCTCGGCGGACGACGCCGGTGCGAGCACCAGCGCCGGGATCATCGAGCTCGCCCAGCGTCTGCACGACGAGCACGTCGCCGAGGGCGTGGCCCAGCGCGACAAGCTCGTCTCGGAGGCCGAGGCCACCGCATCGCGCATCGTCGCCGAGGCCGAAGCGAAGCAGCGCGAAGAGTCTGCGCGTCTCGAGAAGGAGCGTCAGACCCTCGAGGCCCGCATCACCGAGCTCCGTCAGTTCGAGCGGGACTATCGCGCTCAGCTGCGCAGCTACATCGAGGGTCAGCTGCGCGACCTCGAGACGTCCGGTTCGACCTCGGGCTCGACGCCCGTGTCGGCCGTCGGTCTCTAGGCCTTGACACCTCCGAGCCCCGCACCCGAGCAGTCCGCGGGGCCGCGCAAGCCACTCAATCGATCGGCGGCCATCGCCACCATCGCGACTCTCGCGGTGGTGGCCCTGGCCGCCGATCAGGTGAGCAAGTTCTTCGTCCTGCAGAACCTGACGCCAGGCGATCCGGTTCCGATCCTGGGCGAATTTCTCGTGTTC
>CAYZEL010000065.1:0-11247 GCA_964477515.1 uncultured Microbacterium sp. | reverse complement strand
CCCGACGCGCTGGTGCTGCGCAGCGATCGTCCCGTGACGGAGTCGAACAAGCGCAAGATCGCGCTGATGTGCGACGTCGACGAGGACGCGGTGGTCAACGCGGTCGACGTGCCGAGCATCTACGACATCCCGACGATGCTGCACGACCAGGGTCTCGACGCCTACATCGTCAACGCTCTCGGCCTCGACACGGCGAAGGACGTCGACTGGTCGCGCTGGGAGCGGGTGCTCGGTGCCGTGCACAACCCGAAGCACGACGTCACGATCGGACTGGTCGGCAAGTACATCGACCTGCCCGACGCCTACCTGTCGGTCACCGAGGCGCTCAAGGCCGGTGGCTTCGCGCACGAGACGCACGTCAACATCCGCTGGATCCCCTCCGATCTGTGTGAGACGCCGGAAGGCGCGGCCCGCGCTCTGGCGGATGTCGATGGCATCTGCGTGCCCGGTGGCTTCGGCATCCGAGGCATCGAGGGCAAGCTCGGCGCCCTGAAGTTCGCGCGCGAGCAGGGCATCCCGACGCTCGGGCTGTGCCTGGGACTGCAGTGCATGGTGATCGAGTACGCCCGCAATCTCGCCGGGCTCGAGGGTGCGTCCTCGAGCGAGTTCGACCCCGACACCGAGTTCCCGGTCATCGCGACGATGGCCGAGCAGGTCGACATCATCGCGGGCGGCGACCTGGGCGGGACGATGCGCCTCGGCCTGTACGCGGCGGACCTTCGCGAGGGGTCGCTCGCCGCCGACCTGTACGGCGCGGCGCAGGTCTCGGAGCGCCACCGCCACCGCTACGAGGTCAACAACGCGTACCGCGACCGTCTCACCGAGGCCGGTCTGGTGTTCTCGGGCCTTTCGCCCGACCGCGCATTGGTCGAGTACGTCGAGCTGCCGCGCGATGTGCACCCGTACTACATCGCCACCCAGGCGCACCCCGAGCTGCGTTCGCGCCCGACCGCGCCGCATCCGCTCTTCCGCGGACTCGTCGGTGCGGCACTCGAACGTCACCGTGCGAGCGAGCTGTTCGACGTGGACCCGGTGGAGAATGACTGACTTCGGCACGCTCCGCGACGAGCCGGGCGATGTCGAGATCACGCGCAGCGAGGTCGTCTATCCCGGCCGGGTCTGGGACGTGCGTAGCGACACCTTCGACTACAACGGCGAGGCGACCTCGCGCGACTACGTCGATCACACCGGTGCCGCCGCGATCGCCGCGATCGATGACGACGGACGCATCCTGCTGCTGCAGCAGTACCGCCATCCGCTCCGCTCGCGCGACTGGGAGATTCCCGCCGGTCTGCTCGACATCGCGGGGGAGCCGCCGGCCGAAACGGCGCGGCGCGAACTCGCTGAAGAGGCGGACCTGACGGCGACCCGGTGGAGTCCCCTCGTGAGCATCAACACGTCGCCCGGGGGCAGCAACGAGGTCGTTCACATCTTCCTGGCGGAGGGCCTCTCGCCCGCGCCCGAGACGTACGCGCGCGAGGCCGAAGAGGCCGACATCCGGCTGGAATGGGTCCCGCTCGAGGAAGCCGTGACCGCGGTGCTCGAGGGACGAATGCAGAATGCGATCCTCATCGTCGCCGTGCTCGCGGCCGCGGAACGCCGCCGCCGAACGGCCGACGACCAGCCCCGCGTGAGCGACTGAGGCGAGCCCTTTCCGAAGGCCATCCCGTGCGCATCGATCGAGCCGTCACGGCGTACCTACGCCACGTCTCGATCGAGCGCGGGCTGTCCGAGCACACGGTTGCGGCGTATCGCCGTGACCTCGGCGACTACGTCGGGTGGCTGACCGAGCAGGGCGTGCTCGATACGACGGATGTCACACCCGACGTCGTGGCGCATTACGTCGCCGACCGGGCCGCGGCATCCCCACCCCCCGCCGCCTCGAGCCTCGCGCGCCTGCAGTCCTCGGTGCGGGGCCTGCACCGTCACCTCGCCCGCGAAGGGATCGAGGACGAGGACGTCTCGGCCCGGCTGCGCCCGCCGAAAGCCGCCCGGCGCTTGCCCCAGGCGCTGACGATCGACCAGGTCGAGCGGCTGCTCGCCGCGCCCTCCGCCGAAGATCCCCTGGGATTGCGGGATCGGGCGCTGCTCGAGCTGATGTACGCGACGGGAGCGCGGGTGTCGGAGGTCGTCACCCTCGACGTCGACGATCTCGCGGTCGGCAACAGCTCGACCGGTATCGGCGCGACGGGCGACATCGTGCGCCTGCGCGGCAAGGGCGACAAGGAACGGATCGTGCCGGTGGGATCGTTCGCCCGCGCGGCGGTGGATGCCTACCTCACCCGTGTGCGCCCCGAGCTGTCGCTGCGGGGTCGCGCCACACCGCGGCTGTTTCTCGGGGCCCGGGGCGCGCCGCTGTCCCGGCAGAGCGCCTGGCTCGTCATCCGTGCCGCCGCCGAGAAGGCGGGGATCTCGGCCCACGTCTCACCGCACACGTTGCGGCACTCCTTCGCGACGCACCTGTTGCAGGGCGGCGCCGACGTGCGCGTCGTGCAGGAACTGCTCGGGCACGCCTCCGTCGCGACGACGCAGATCTACACGCACGTCACGGTCGACGCACTGCGCGACGTGTACGCGACATCCCATCCGCGCGCACGGTAACGCGTCCGACGCGCACCGCTCCTCGCGCGCGCCGCCAGGGCCCAGGGGGTACGGGTGACTAGAATCGGTCCACGACATGGGGTTCAGATGGTGAAGCAGGGAGTATCGGTGGCGGGCAGCGCGCGGGGCACGAAGAAGGCCTCCTCGACGGATGAGGCACCCCTCGGCCCGACCGGTCGGCCCTACCACGGCTTTCCCACGCCCCCCAAGCTCGCCTCGCACGGTCCGGCGCGCATCATCTCGCTCTGCAACCAGAAGGGCGGGGTCGGCAAGACGACCACGACCATCAACCTGGCCGCATCGCTCGCGCACTACGGCCGTCGCGTTCTGGTGGTCGACTTCGACCCGCAGGGTGCGCTCTCGGCGGGGCTCGGCATCCAGACGCACGACGTGCCGACCGTCTACGACCTGCTCCTCGACACCAAACGCGACCCGCGCGAAGTGATCGTCCCCTCACGCACCGAGGGCCTGGACGTGCTGCCGGCCAACATCGACCTGTCCGCCGCCGAGGTGCACCTGGTCAACGAGGTCGCTCGCGAGACGATCCTGGCGCGCGTGCTGCGCCACGTCTCGCGCGAGTACGACGTCATCCTGATCGACTGCCAGCCCTCGCTGGGCCTGCTGACGGTCAACGCCCTGACAGCCAGCCATGGCGTGCTCATCCCGATGGAGTGCGAGTTCTTCGCGATGCGCGGCGTCGCCCTGCTGATCGAGACGATCGAGAAGGTGCGCGATCGCCTGAACCCCGCCATCGAGCTCGACGGGGTTCTCGCGACGATGTACGACGCGCGCACCCTGCACGCCCGCGAGGTCCTCGAACGCGTCGTCGAGGCATTCGGCGACGACGTGCTCGAGACCGTCATCGGTCGCACGGTGAAGTTCCCGGATGCATCCGTCTCGGGTCTGCCGATCATCGAATTCGCTCCCGAGCACGCCGCCGCCCAGGCCTACCTGCGCCTGGCGCGGGAACTGGTCGCCCGTGGCGACGTCGCCTGAGGCCGCGTCGGCGGTCGATGACGGGGACGGTGACGGCCGATTCCGGGTTTCGGTCACGGGCTTCGACGGTCCGTTCGACCTGCTGCTCTCGCTGATCTCGAAGCACGAGCTCGACATCACCGAGATCGCGCTCAGCAAGGTCACGGATGAGTTCATCTCGTACCTGCGGGCGCTCGATCCGGACGAAGAGCTGGAGCGCGCGAGCGAATTCCTCGTCGTGGCGGCGACGCTGCTCGACATGAAGGTCGCGGGGTTGCTGCCGCAGGGCGAGCTCGTCGATTCCGAGTCCGTCGCGCTGCTCGAGGCGCGGGATCTGCTGTTCGCGCGCCTGCTGCAGTACCGCGCGTTCAGAGAGGTGTCGGGTTGGTTCGGCGCCCGGCTGCAGAGCGAGGACACGCGGCACGCCCGCGCCGTTCGGCTCGACGAGAAGCATCGCGCGGCCGTGCCCGAACTGGTCTGGACGCTGTCGGTCGAGGACTTCGCCGCGATCGCCCTGCTGGCGCTCAGCCCGCGCGAAATCGCGCACGTCGGGCTCGAGCACCTGCACGCGCCGCTCGTCAGCATCCGCGAGCAGGCGGCCGTGGTCGTGTCGTTGCTGCGCCGGGCCGAGTCGGTGAGCTTCCGCGAGCTCGTCGCGGGTGTCACGCAACCCGGCATCGTGGTGGCGCGCTTCCTGTCGATCCTGGAGCTCTACCGCCACGCTGCGCTGTCGTTCGAACAGGTCGAGCCGCTCGGTGAGCTCACCCTGCGATGGTCGGCCGAGAACTGGTCCGACGAACAACTTGCGACCCTGGGGGCCGACTATGACCACTGAGTATCAAGACGTCGCCCGTCGTCTCGAGGCGATCCTGCTCGTCGTCGAGGAGCCGCAGAGTCTGGTCGCCCTGGCGACCGCCGTCTCGGCACCCGTCGCCGCGGTGCGGCAGGCGATCGAGTCCCTCGTCGAGGACTACGACGGCGTGGCCGGGGGTCCGCGGCGGGGGTTCGAACTGCGCGAGGTCGGCGGGGGATGGCGGCTGTACGTCCGCGCCGAGCACGACGACCTGGTGAGCGAGTTCGTGAACACGCAGGCACCGTCGCGGCTGTCGCAGGCGGCGCTCGAGACCCTCGCCGTGATCGCCTACAAGCAGCCGGTCACGCGCGGCCAGGTGGCCGCGATCCGCGCCGTCAACGTCGACTCGGTCGTGCGCACCCTGCTCGGTCGGGGTTTGATCACGGAGGAGCACGCGGATCCCGAGACGGGGGCGATCCACTACGGAACGACCGATGCGCTGCTGGTCAACCTCGGCATCAATTCGCTCGACGAGCTGCCGCCGATCTCGCCCCTGTTGCCCGACGTCTCGGACGACGACAGCCTCGACGAAGCACTGGGACGGTGAGCGTGGCTCCCGTTCCCGGCCGAAGCGAGCCATCCCAGCCAGGCATGTCCCACTTCGGCTCGGTAAGGGCGGCACATTGCGAGCGAAACTGGGACATCGAGCGGGAGAAGTGGGACAGGGAGCAGGGGATGCGGCGATGAGTGGTGGAGAGACCGGCACGACGGATGCCGCGGCGGACGGTGTGCGGCTGCAGAAGGTGCTCGCCCAGGCCGGTGTCGCGTCGCGGCGCGTCAGCGAAGAGCTGATCGCCGACGGCCGCGTGCGGGTGAACGGCGTCGTGGTCACGGAGATGGGTGCGCGGATCCATCCGGAGTCCGACCTGGTCGACGTCGACGGCGTCGCCGTGCAGGTCGAGTCGGGGATGCGCTACGTGATGCTCAACAAGCCGACCGGCGTCGTCAGCACGATGCGCCACGAGCGAGGCCGCCCCGACCTGACCCGGTACACGGCCGAGTGGCCGGAGCGTCTCTACAACGTCGGTCGCCTCGACGCCGAGACGAGCGGGCTGCTCATCCTCACCAACGACGGCCAGCTCGCCCACGTGCTCGCGCACCCCTCGTATGGCGTGACGAAGGTCTACATCGCGAAGGTCTCGGGTCGGGTCAGCGCCCAGACGATCGCGCAGCTGACGCGCGGCATCGAACTCGAGGACGGTCCCATCGCGGCCGACAAGGCGCGGCTCTTGGACGCCTCGGGCGGCACGAGCCTGGTGGAGCTGACCCTGCACTCGGGTCGCAACCGCATCGTGCGCCGCATGATGGCCGAGGTGGGGCATCCGGTCCGCGAACTCGTCCGCAGGCAATTCGGTCCGCTCCACCTGGGAACTCTCCCGGCGGGGCAGGCACGGGAGTTGACTAAGGTGGAACGCGGCGCGCTGCTCACCCTTGCGCGCCGCGATGCCGCCCTCGCGAGCGACGACGAGCCGCAGGGCGACACACCGTAGGAGATTTCAGTGACCGACACGACCACGCCCCGCGTTGCCGCGCGCACCAACGGCACCGTCCGCGTGGTCGGTGCCGGGCTGCTCGGCGCGAGCGTCGGGCACGCCCTGATGGCGCTCGGCGTCGATGTCGCGCTCGACGATACCTCGCGCGCGCAGGTGCGCCTGGCCGTGGATTACGGCGCCGGGCGACTGAGTCGCCTCGACGACGACCCTCGGCTCGTGGTGGTCGCCGTGCCCCCGGATGTCGTCGCGGACGTCGTCGCGGCCGAGCTGGCGCGCTTTCCCGACGCGGTCGTGACGGATGTCGCGAGCGTCAAGCTCGCGCCGCTGCACGAACTGCGCGAGCGCGGCGTCGACCTGACCCGCTACATCGGTTCGCACCCCCTCGCCGGTCGTGAACGCGGGGGAGCGATCTCGGCCCGTTCCGACCTGTTCATCGGGCGCCCCTGGGTCGTGTGCCGCGACGAAGAGACCCGGACCGCAGACCTCGCGGTCGTCGAAGGGTTGGCCCTCGATCTCGGCGCGATGCCGATCGAGATGACGCCCGAGGAGCACGACCGCTCGGTCGCGGTCGTCTCGCACGTGCCGCAGCTCGTGTCGAGCCTGCTCGCGGCGCGGTTGCGCGAGGCCCCGGAGCAATCGCTCGGACTCGCCGGCCAGGGCGTCCGAGACACGACGCGCATCGCGGCATCCGCTCCCGAGCTGTGGGTGCAGATCCTGGGGGCGAACGCCGAGCCGGTCGTCGAGGTGCTCGACCAGCTCGCTGCCGACCTCGGCCGCGTCGCCGATGCACTGCGTGATCCGGATGCCGCGGGCTCCCGCCGCACGATCGCCGACACGATTCAGCGCGGCAACGAGGGTGTCCAGCGCCTGCCCGGCAAACACGGGCAGAAGCGGCGCTTCGAGCAGCTCGTCGTCATGGTCGACGACACCCCGGGCCAGCTGGCCCGCCTGTTCAGCGACCTCGGCGCGCTCGGCGTGAACGTCGAAGACCTGAGGCTCGAACACTCGCCGGGAGCCGCTTTCGGCCTCGCCGAGATCAGTGTGGAACCCGCGACCGTCGCGAACGCGGCGGCGGGGTTGGTAGAGCGGGGCTGGCGGATGGCGGGCACGGGCAATGAGTGAATCCACGACCGTGGTGCCGCTGGCGACCGCCGACAGCGTGATCGCGATCGACGGCCCCGCGGGCAGCGGCAAGTCGAGTGTCGCGAAGCGAGTCGCGTCGCGCCTCGGCTACGGCTACCTCGACACGGGCGCCGCGTATCGCGCGCTCGCCTGGCACGTGCTCGAGCGCGGCGCCGACACGAGTGACGCGAGCGCCGTGCTCGACGCGACCGGAGACTTCGACTTCGCCATCTCGACCAATCCCGAAGACGCCTGGGTGCGCGTCGGATCCGTCGACGTGAGCGGGGCGATCCGCGAACCGCGTGTTTCGGATGCCGTCAGCGGCGTCGCGCGCGTTCCGGCGATCCGCGAAGCCGTCACGAACCTCTTCCGCTCGATCATCGCCGATGCCCCCGACGGCATCGTGGTGGAGGGCAGGGACATCACGACCAACGTCGCGCCCGACGCGGCCGTGCGGCTGCTGCTCACAGCGGCTCCCGAGGTGCGCGCCGCCCGGCGCAGCGCCGAGCTGACCGGCGTGGAAGCAGCGGTCGTCGCCGACGCCCTGCACCGCCGTGACGCCTCCGACAGCGGGGTGGTCGACTTCCTGACCGCCGCCCCGGGGGTCGAGGTGGTCGATTCGACCGACCTCGATCTCGAACAGACCGTCGACGCGGTCCTCGACATCGTTTCGAGGTCACACGCGTCGACAGAACACGAGGATTGACGCCATGAGCGCTGACGACGAGTACGAAGGTCGCCCCGACCAGATCGCCGAGAAGCTTGCCGAGCTCGACCCCGAGCTTGTCGAGCAGAGGGCGGCGACGCTGCGCGCATCCCTCGCCGACTACGACCTGGACGAGGACGACGCGCACCTGCTCGCGGGTGTCGAGCGCGGCATCGACGGCATCGAGTACCTGCCGGCACTGCCCGTCGTGGCGATCGTGGGCCGCCCGAACGTCGGCAAGTCCGCGCTCGTCAACCGCATCCTGGGCCGTCGCGAGGCCGTCGTCGAAGACACCCCGGGTGTCACGCGCGACCGCGTCACGTACAAGGCCGAATGGATGGACCGGCGCTTCTCGCTGGTCGACACGGGCGGCTGGGAACCGGACGCCCGGGGCATCGACGCATCCGTCGCCGCTCAGGCCGAGGTCGCCATCGACCTGTCGGACGTCGTCCTGTTCGTCGTGGACGCCATGGTCGGCCCCACGGCGACGGACGAGCAGGTCGTGAAGCTCCTGCGCAAGAGCGGCAAGCCCGTCTTCCTCGTCGCGAACAAGATCGACGACGCGCGGCATGAGCCCGAGGCCGCCGCGCTCTGGAGCCTGGGCCTCGGCGAACCCCACCCCGTCTCGGCCATCCACGGCCGCGGCGTGGCCGACCTGCTCGACCAGCTCATGGAGAAGCTCCCCGAGGTCTCGGCGGTCGCATCGCACGAGATCGGCCGTCCGCGCCGCGTCCCGATCCTCGGACGCCCCAACGTCGGCAAGTCCTCGCTGCTCAACAAGGCGGCGGGCGAAGAGCGCGTCGTCGTCAACGAGCTAGCCGGCACGACCCGCGACCCGGTCGACGAGATCGTCGAGCTCGGCGGCAAGCTGTGGCGCCTCGTCGACACCGCCGGCATCCGTCGTCGCGTGCACCTGCAGCAGGGCGCCGACTTCTACGCGTCGCTGCGTACCGCGACCGCGCTGGAGAAGGCCGAGGTCGCCGTCGTCGTGCTCGACGTGAGCGAATCGCTCAGCGAGCAGGACGTCCGCATCATCGACATGGTGCTCGAGTCTGGCCGCGCGCTGGTGCTCGCCTTCAACAAGTGGGACCTGCTCTCGACCGACAAGCTCGTCGACGACGATCGCCGCCGCTACCTCGAGCGCGAGATCGAACAGGACCTCGCACACGTCGCCTGGGCCCCCCGCGTGAACATCTCGGCCAAGACCGGGCGTCACCTCGACAAGCTCGTGCCGGCGCTCGAGACGGCGCTGGAGTCGTGGGATCAGAGGATTCCGACCGGAAAGTTCAACGCCTTCCTGTCCGAACTCGTGGCCGAGCACCCGCACCCCTTGCGCGGTGGCAAGCAGCCGCGCATCCTGTTCGGGACCCAGGCCGCATCCCGCCCACCGACATTCGTGCTGTTCACGACCGGATTCCTCGACCCCGGCTACCGACGCTTCATCGCCCGTCGCCTGCGCGAGATCTTCGGTTTCGAGGGCACCCCGATCCAGATCAACATGCGGGTGCGCGAGCGCCGCACGCGCTGAACCGGGCCGGTCGGGCGCTGCCCGCGCCCGGGTGTGACAATCTGGTGTGGTGAGCATCGAGCCCCCCGTCCCCGGTGAGCCGCGGCGGCCGTTCGGGCCGCGCGACTCGGGGGATGCGTGGGTGGTCGCGCCCAGTGGTGAACGCTACTGGGGTCGGTACGGCGCGGCGGGCTTGCTCGCGTACGACGCCGCGCGCAACAGCGTGCTGTTGCAGCATCGCGTGTCGTGGAGCCACTTCGGTGGCACGTGGGCGCTGCCCGGTGGGGCGCGGCACGAGGGGGAGTCGGCGATGGACGCGGCCCTGCGCGAGGCGCTCGAAGAGGCCGGTGTGCCCGGCTCGGCGATCCGTCCGCGCGCCACGAGCGTGCTCGACCTCGACATCTGGTCGTACACGACCGTGATCGGCGATGTCATCGTCCCGTTCGAGCCCGTCATCAGCGACCCCGAGAGCCACGCGCTGGAGTGGGTGCGGGTCGACGACGTCGTGGACCACCCGCTGCATCCGTCGTTCGAGGATGCCTGGAGTCACCTGCGGCCGGCTCTGCACCTGCGTCCCGTGGTCGTCGTCGACGCGGCGAATGTCGTCGGTTCGGTGCCGGACGGGTGGTGGAAGGATCGCGCGGGCGCGACGGATCGTCTGCTCGATCGGCTGGAGGTACTGGCCGAGACCGGGCTCGAGGCATCCGCGATCGCCCTGCCGGTCGACCGATGGTTCCCGCGATTCGTCGTCGTGCTCGAGGGAGCCGCGCGGGGGGTTGCGGATCGCGCCGGTTCGATCGAGGTCGTTCGGGCCGAGGCATCCGGCGACGACGCGATCGTCGCGACGGTGACGGACCTCGACGCGCACGGAGCCGCGTTGACCGTGGTCACGAGCGATGCGGGGCTGACGCGCCGGGCGGAGCGGCTGGGTGCCACCGTGCGCGGGGCGCGCTGGGTGCTCGATCTTCTGGGCTAGGCGTTCCTCTGGGCTAAGCGTTCCTTTGGGCTAGGCGTTCCCGTCGCGGAGCGAGTTGATCATGCTGCGCAGGATCCGCAGGGCAGCCGCCTGCTCGTCTTCGGTCATCCCCGACAACATCCGGAGTTCGACGGATCGCACCGCGGCGGTCGCCTCTTTCAGGCTTTCGCGACCACGCGCCGTCAGCTGGGTGGGAAGGACCTTGCCGACGGGGGCCTCGGTGGGGCGCGGGACGAAGCCGTCGCGCTCAAGGTTCTGCAACAGCACGTTCATGGACTGCCGAGTGACGAAGGCACCGCGCGCGAGTTCGGAGTTGGACAGCCCGGGGCGCTGTGAGAGCAGTTCGAGGCAGGAGTAGTGCGTGACGGTCATGCCGAGCGGGCGGAGGACTTCTTCCATGGCGGAGCGGAGCGCACTCGCCGCCTCTTTCAGCAGGTATCCCAGCGAGGTCTGCAGATCGATGCCGACTTGACTCATGTCAGTATTCTGACATAGATTGGTCTGTGTCAGAAAACTGACATGAAAACAAGGAGTAAGAACATGCCCGCAACCGGCCCCGACTTCATCTCTCTCCAGGTGCGCGATCTCGCCGCCTCGCAGGCGTTCTACGAGCGCTATCTCGGCCTGGTCCGCTCGCCCGCCGGGCCGCCGCACGCCGTCGTGTTCGAGACCACGCCGATCGCGTTCGCGCTCCGCGACGTGATCCCCGGCACCGACCTGTCATCGGTTCCGCAGCCCGGTATCGGTGCCGCGATCTGGCTCCATGCCACGGACGTGCAGGACATCCATGACGCGCTCGTCGCCGACGGGCAGGCGATCGCCTCGGCGCCGATCGACGGGCCGTTCGGCCGGACCTTCACGTTCGCCGATCCGGACGGTTACCAGATCACGCTGCACGACCGCGTGTAGGGCATGATGCCTCGGCCTCGCTGATCGGGCGCCGCGCCGTACGTCACTTGGACAAGCTCAGCGGGTCGCTTCGACACGCTCAGTGACCGGGCGGCGGGAGGGCGG
>CAYZEL010000064.1:6843-11256 GCA_964477515.1 uncultured Microbacterium sp. | reverse complement strand
CTGGGTACGACGACCCGCTTCGTCGGCACGATCATGGCCAACACGTCCATCACCGTCAACACACTCGCGACCGTGACGGGTCGTCTCCTGGCCCGCACCGGAGCCGTCACCCTCGACACGAACACGATCACGCGGCCGTCCGGCTGCTCCGCCACCGGAGGAACCGTCCGCACGAGCCCGACCTTCACCTCCGCGGCCCCGCTCGCCGGTGTCGAGGGCAGCGACTACTCGTACACCCTCACGACCTCGGGAAGCCCGACGGCGACCTACACGGTCACGAGCGGTGCTCTGCCGACGGGGCTCACCCTGGACGCGACGACCGGCACCATCTCGGGCCGTCCGACGACACCCGGAACGTATACCTTCACCGTCACCGCGGCGAACGGTACCGCACCGGACGCGGTCGCGACGTACACCCTGGTGATCGCGCCGGATCTCACCCCGCGACTGGCCGACTCGGGCTCGGACCCGACCGTTCCCCTTCTCGCCGGAGGGGCGCTGCTGGCGGCCGGGATGGCACTCGTCCTCGCGCAGCGCGCGCGGACCGCTCGACGCCGCTGACGTCGGGCGCCGAGACCGTTCAGACGCTGGCGGATGCCTCGCGCTTGGGTAGCACCCATCCCCGGCGGGGGAAGTGGCACGTGTAGCCATTCGGGATACGCAGCAGGTAGTCCTGGTGCTCGGGCTCGGCCTCCCAGAAGGGCCCCGCGGGCTCGATCGTGGTGACGGCCTTGCCCGGCCAGAGACCCGATGCATCCACGTCGGCGATCGTGTCACGCGCGACCTGCTCCTGCTCGGGGCCGAGCGGGAAGATGGCCGAGCGGTAGCTCGTGCCGATGTCGTTGCCCTGACGATTCAGGGTCGACGGGTCGTGGATCTGGAAGAAGAACGCCAGGATGTCCCGGTAGCTCGTCTTCGTCGGGTCGAACACGATCTCGACGGCCTCGGCGTGACCGGGGTGGTTGCGGTACGTCGCGTGGTCGTTCTGTCCGCCGGTGTAGCCGACCCGGGTGTCGAGCACGCCGGGCTGGCGACGGATCAGGTCCTCCATGCCCCAGAAGCAACCACCGGCGAGGACCGCCGTCTCGGTTCCGGGAGTGCGGGTGATGTTTCCGTCGTCGGTCATGATGTCTGCTCCTGAGTGATCGTGGTCGCTGTGTTGTCGGCGTCGGAATTGCGGAAGAGGGCGCGGAACTCACCGTAGCCCTCGGCTTCGAGCTGCGCGACGGGGACGAAGCGCAGCGCGGCGGAGTTCATGCAGTACCGCAGGCCTCCCGCCTCGCGGGGCCCGTCGTCGAAGACGTGTCCGAGGTGACTGTCGGCCCCCGCGGAACGAACCTCGGTGCGCTTCATCCAGAGCGTCCGGTCGACCTTCTCGGTCACGGCCGCGGCATCGATCGGCCGCGTGAAACTCGGCCATCCGCTCCGGCTGTCGTACTTGTCGGTAGACGAGAAGAGCGGCTGCCCCGACACGACGTCGACGTAGATGCCCTGCTCGTGGTTGTCCCAGTACTCGTTGCGGAAGGCCGGCTCGGTGCCCTCTTCCTGGGTCACCCGATACTGCTCGGGGGTGAGGCGCGAGAGCGCCTCGGGAGTCTTGCGATAGTCGTTCGCCACGTTTCCTCCTCGGTCAGACGCGGCTGGCTGTCGCGTCACTGAAGAGAACGGATGGATCCTCTGTTTTGGTCCCGCCAAGCTGGGAGCGAGCCGTGAGTTCGGTGACTACCCTGTGGGCATGGCCACCGAACTCGAGATGCCGCGCCTCACGACCGCGCAGTGGAAGCGAATGCTCACCTACGGCACGCCGCAGAACACCGAGGTCGGCGACTACGTGTTCCGTTCGGGCGACGCGGAGTACGACCTGATCCTGGTGGACTCCGGCGAGGTCGAGGTCGTTCGCGACGCACTCGGCTGGGTGGAAGAAGAGGTCATCGCACCGATGGGGCCGCGCAGCTTCGTCGGCGAGCTGGGACTGCTCAATGGACAGGGGGCATTCCTCTCCGCGCGCGTCACACGCGCGGGGACGGTGTTCCGCGTCCCGCGGGCCGAGCTGCGGCGCCTCATGGCCGAGGACGATGAACTGTGCGACATCGTCCTGCACGCGCTCTGGGCCCGGCGCGAGCATCTGCGACGGGGACCCGCTGCCCTCGCGCTGAAACTCGTCGGCACGGGCACGTCCACCGAATTCATGGCCCTCCGCCGTTTCGCGGAGCGTCTCGACCTGGTCCATTCGGCCTACGAGATCACCCCCGACGACCGTGAGTACTTCGCCCACCACGAATTCGGCGCGGACGATCTGCCGGTCGCCTTCATCCAGGGCGAGCCGCTCGTGCGCGCGACCCCGGGGCTCGTCGCCGACCGCCTCGGGCTGAGCTATCAGGGCGAGGCGGACGCGGTCGTCGATCTGGTCGTGGTCGGGGCCGGGCCCGCGGGTCTGGCCGCCGCCATCTACGGAGCCTCGGAGGGGCTGTCGACCGTGCTGCTCGATGCCGTCGCACCGGGTGGCCAGGCCGCCACGACGTCGCGCATCGAGAACTTCCTCGGCTTTCCGTTCGGCGTGAGCGGCGAGGACCTGATCGGCCAGGCGTCCCTGCAGGCGCTGAAGTTCGGGGTGCGCGTGTATGCCCCCTGCGAGGCCGTCGATCTCACGCCCGTGGGTGATCTGCTCGACATCACGCTGACCGATGGCCGAGTCATCCGCACCCGCAGCGCGATCGTGACCTCGGGTGCCGCCTACCGCACGCTGCCGCTCGACCGGTGGTCGGACTTCGAGGGCGCGGGCATCTATTACGCGGCGACCCAGCTCGAGCTGCGCCAGGTGTTCGAATCCCCCGTCGTCGTGGTGGGCGGGGCGAACTCGGCGGGACAGGCATCCCTGTATCTCGCGGCGAACGGATGCCCCGTGCGCCTGGTCGTCCGCGGCGACGATCTCGGGAGCCGGATGTCGTCCTACCTCGTCGATCGTCTGGTCGAGGACTCGCGGGTCGAGATCCACATGGGGTCACACGTCGTCGGCCTCTCGGGTGGGGGCGCACTCGAGGGCGTGCGCATCGACAGCGTGGGCGACGTCAGCGCGCGCGGGCTCTTCTGTTTCATCGGCGCGGACCCCGCGACGTCCTGGCTCTCGTCGCTGGATCGCGACGGCGACGGATTTCTGCGGACGGGTGTCGATATTTCGGCGCTCGGGCTGCAGTGGCGGCAGCTCGGGCGCGAACCGCTCCCCTTCGAGACGTCCCTTCCCCGCGTCTTCGCCGCGGGTGATGTGCGCCGGGGTTCGATGAAGCGGGTCGCGGCGGCGGTCGGTGAAGGTTCGAGCGCCGTGGCATCCGTCCACCGGGCGCTCGCCGGCTGATCCGCGGCGTCAGGCCGAGCGGCTCCACTCGTCGTACGTCGTCAGAGGGACGAGCGAGGGGCGCTCGACGACCGTCTGCAGCGTCGCACGAGCTCCCGCGCGCGCGGAGTCGAGCAGTGCGGTCATGATCTCGAGCACGTGCAGGGCCATCGCCCCGCTCGCGCGGCCGCCACCCTCACCAGCTCGCAGGAAGTCGACGATGCCGATCCCCCGCCCGGCACCCTCGTATCCCGCGCTCGGTGCGAGGGGCTGCCACGATTCCTCGCCCCGGACGCGCACGCTCACCTCACCGTCGAACGTGTTGGGGTCGGGAGCCGTGAGGCTGCCGGTCTCGCCGTGGATCTCGAGCGGGGCGGCGGTCGTGCCCACGGCGTCGAAACTGAAGGTGACCGTGGACACCGCGCCGCCGACGTGCTCGAGCACGCCCGTCACGTGGGTGTCGATCTCGACCGGGATGATCTCGCCCTCTCGGGGGCCCGATCCGATGCGACGTGCGTCGCGCATCCGCGAGGACGCACCGCTCACGCGTGCGACGGGACCGAGCAGGTGGACGAGCGAGGTCAGGGAGTCCGGTCCCATGTCCCGCGGCGGACCCCCTCCCGCGCGGTGGTAGAAGTCGGGGTGCGGATGCCACGCATCGTGTCCGGCCGAGACCCAGGTCGCCGTGGCCGCCGTGGGACGGACGATGCGGCCGGCATCGATCGCGGCACGGGCGGTCTGGATCCCGGTGCCGAGCACCGTATCGGGAGCGGACCCGACCCACGCGGTGCCCGCGGCATCCATCACCGCGCTCGCCTCGGCCAGCGTCGCGGCGAGCGGCTTCTCGCCGTAGACGTTCTTGCCGTGGGCGAGCGCGGCGAGCGCAACTTCGGCATGCGCGGCCGGGATCGTCAGGTTGATGACCGTCTGCACCTCGGGATCGGCGACGAGCTCTTCGACCGTCAGCGCGCGACACCCGGGGATGTCGGCGGCCACGGCCGCGGAGCGTTCCGCATCCAGATCCGCCGTCGCGACGATGCGGATGCCCGGGAGACCCGCCAGCGTTGCGAGGTACTGCCGCG
>CAYZEL010000064.1:0-6833 GCA_964477515.1 uncultured Microbacterium sp. | reverse complement strand
CTGGAGGAAGTGGGCCAACCTTACAAGGTTCGTCTTGTTTCATTCGAGGCAATGAAAGAACCCGCACATCTGGCGCTTCACCCTTTTGGACAGATTCCGACCTTTGAAGAAGGCCGTCTCGGCCTGTTCGAGACCGGGGCGATCGTATTCCATATCGCGGAGCGCCACGCGGGCCTGTTGCCAGACGATGCGGATGCCCGGGCGACACGCGGGCGTTTCGAGGTAC
Organism: uncultured Microbacterium sp.; assembly: GCA_964477515.1. Taxonomy (GTDB): domain Bacteria; phylum Actinomycetota; class Actinomycetes; order Actinomycetales; family Microbacteriaceae; genus Microbacterium. Next base: position 6,607 of record CAYZEL010000064.1, on the reverse strand, counting down.
TGCCGCGAGATGACACCGAGGCCGACTATGCCGATTCCGTGCGGCTGGCCCACAGCATGCCCCTCTCGACGATCGTCCGAACGTTCACATCGCGCAGCACGTCCGGGCTGTGACCCGGGGTGGCCACGAACACGCGGCCGGCTCCCCACAGCCGCGTCCACACGGCGGGCGAGGTGATCGGCCGGTGCCACGGGTGATAGGGCTGCACGGGATGGGTCGTGGTCGCCAGCACGTCGATCAGGTCGTCGTGCAGCACCCAGTACTGCTCGGTTCGCAGTTCGAAGTCTTCGAGGCCCGCCAGGATCTCGTGCGATCGTCCGAGATCGGTGATCTCGACCGTATAGGGCAGGAAGTTGTCGGTCTCGTCCCCCGCGCACTGATCGGGGTGCTTCGACGGATGCGTCGCGAACTGTCCCCCGATCAACTGCAGGTAATCGGCGTCGTTGCGGTACGAATCGGCGATCCCGCCGTGCCATCCGGCCAAGCCGGTGCCGCGCTCGACCGCGGCGCGCAGCCCCCGGGACGCCTCACGCGAGATCTCGGACATCGTGACCGACTGGACGACGAGGTCGGTCGCGGACATGACGGCCTCATCGGCGTACACCTCGTTCGATTCCTCGACGCGCACGTCGAACCCGCTCGTCTCGAGGAACGGCAGGAACAGCTCGGTCGCCTCGACCGGACTGTGACCCTCCCAACCGCCCCGGACGACGAGGGCCTTGCGTGCGGTCATGAGGAGGCTCCTTCGATCGGGGTGTACACGCTCTCACGCGCCGCGCTGCTCTCGACGGCCGCGAGCACCCTCTGCACGCGGGCCGCGTCGGCGAAGCTCGGGCTCGCCGGTCCAGGATCCTCGACATCGTCGCCCGTCACGGCACGGACGAAGTCGACGACCTGGTGCGTGAACAGGTGCTCGTAACCGAGCCCGTGTCCGGGCGGCCACCACGCTCCGGCGTACGGGTGTTCGGGTTCGTTCGCCTGGATGCGCCGGAAGCCCTGCTCGCCCGCGGGGTCGGTCGCGTCGTAGAAGTCGAGCTCGTTCATCGACCGGAAGTCGAAGGCCACCGAACCGCGTTCGCCGTTGATCTCGATGCGGTTGGAGTTGCGGTGACCCGTCGCCATGCGTGTCGCCTCGAAGACCCCGAGCGCGCCGCCCGAGAAGGCCGCGGTGAAGGCGACGGCGTCGTCGACGCTCACGCAGCGACGTTCGGCACCCTCGTGCGCGCGGCCCCCGAGTCCCACCTGCTCGCCGAGCACGGGTCGGGTCTCGACGAAGGTGCGGAGCGTCGCGGACACGCCCTCGATGGTGTCGCCCGTCAGCCACTGGGCCGTATCGATGCTGTGCGCACCGATGTCGCCCAGGGTGCCGGAGCCCGCCCGCTTCTTGTCGAGGCGCCACGTGAAGGGCGCGTCGGCGTCACTCAGCCAGTCCTGCAGGTATTGCGCACGGACATGACGGATCGCTCCCAGCCGGCCGTCCTCGATCAGTCGTCGCGCCAGCGAGAGCGCGGGCGCCCGGCGGTAGCTGAACCCGCACATGCTGACGACGCCCTGTTCCGCCGCCCGATCGGCGACGGCCACCATCCGGTCGGCGTCGGCCACGTCGTTCGCGAGCGGCTTCTCGCACATCACGTGTTTGCCCGCCGCGAGCGCGGCCAGGGCGATCTCGGCGTGCGTGTCCCCCGGCGTGCAGATGTCGACGATGTCGATGTCGGGACGTTCGACGACGCTCCGCCAGTCGGTTGCGGCCTCGTCGAACCCCCACCGAGCCGCGTCGGCCGCGGTCCGTTCGGCGTTCGTGCCCACGAGGACCGACAGCACGGGCGTGCGCGGCAGGTCGAAGAAGCGGTGGGCGGTACGCCACGCCTGAGCGTGCATCCGCCCCATGAATCCGTTGCCGATGACGGCGACTCGCACGGGACTATTCATGCTCAGACGCGCGTGGCATCGCCGGCCGTCACCGTCTCGACGCGGGCGATCAGCCGGTCCTCTTTGACCACCCGATGATCGGGACCGGAGACGTCCATCGATGTCTCGGTGTCGCGCTCCGCGCACGACGGCCCCACCCAGAGCTCGACCATGCCGGCTTCGACGATGCGGTGTCCGTCGCGGCCCGTGAAGGCGAGACGAGAGGTCGGCACCGTGAAGGTGACGACGGCGGACTCGCCCGGCTCGAGCTCGACGCGCTGGAACGCCAGAAGCTGCGCGACGGGTCGGGTGACGCTCGCGTACACGTCGCGTGCGTACAACTGCACGACATCCGTTCCCGCCCGGGCGCCCACGTTCGTGACCCGCACACTCGCCGAGAACTCCCCGCCCGCGGGAACCTCCGCCGGCGTGGTCAGTGCCGTCCGCTCGAAGCGCGTGTACGTCAGCCCGTGCCCGAACGGAAGGACGGGAGTGTTATCGGCACTCGTCACGGGGTTCGGCCCGCCGAGCAGCGGATGCAGGTACGAGTACGGCTGCGCTCCCGCGGAACGCGGCAGCGACACGGGCAGGCGACCCGAGGGCGCTACCCGGCCCGACATCACGCCGGCGAGGGCGGAGCCGCCCTCCTCCCCCGGGAAGAATGCCTGCAGGACCGCGGCGGGCGCGTTCGCGCCCTCGACGGCCCAGGCCAGCGCGTAGGGCCGACCCGTGAGCAGCGTCAGCACGACCGGGGTGCCGGTCGCCGCGATCGCCTCGACCAGCTCTCGTTGCACGCCCGGAAGATCGAGGGACTCGACGTCGTTGCCCTCGCCGACCGTGCCGCGCCCGAACAGGCCCGCCCGGTCGCCGACGACGACGATCGCGACGTCCGCGCCCGACGCGGCCTCGACCGCCGCGGCGAAACCGGACCGGTCGTCACCCTCGACCTCGCAGCCGGGGCTGTGGGTGACCGTGGCGTCCGGGAACTCGGCTCGGATGCGATCGAGCACGCTCGGGATCTCGAACCCGAGGGCGACGCCGGGGTGGTGCGCGAGCACGTGGTTCGCGAACGAATAGCACCCCATCAGGGCCTCCGACGAGTCCGCGTTGGGCCCGACGACGGCTATGCGCGACGGCGCCGTACCGTTCGCCGCTCCGAGCGGCAGCGTGCCGTCGTTCGTGAGAAGCACGATCGATTCCTCCGCCAGTCGTCGGGCGAGGGCACGGTGGCGCGGCGAATCGAGGTCGACACTCGTGGGCGCTCGGTCGAACGTCTCGTCGAACAGTCCCAGCTCTTCCTTCTGCGCCAGCACCCGCAGCACGGCGCGATCGACGAGTGCTTCGTCGGTCAGGCCGGCGCGGATGCGCTCGGCCAGCGGCCCGAGGAACGCGTGTCCCGTCGGGAGCTCGACGTCGATGCCGGCGGCGAGCGCCAGCTCCGCCGCCTCGCCGAGGTCCGTGGCGATCGCGTGCATCGTGTGCAGGAAGGCCACCGAGAAGTAGTCCGACACGACGACGCCGTCGAAGCCCCACTCGTCGCGGAGGATTCCGGTCAGGTAGTCGGGAACCCCGCCCACCGGCAGACCATCGATCTCGGCGTAGGAGTTCATCACCGAGCGAACGCCGCCCTCGCGAACCGCCATCTCGAACGGCGGCAGGAGGACGTCGCGCACCTCGCGGGCGCCGGCGTGCACGGGGGCGTGGTTGCGACCGGAGCGCGAGGCCGAGTAGCCCACGAAGTGCTTCAGCGTCGCGTGCACCCCCGCGGCCTGCAGTCCCCGCACGTACGCCGTGCCGAGCACGCCGACGACGTACGGGTCCTCGGCGATGCACTCGTCGGTGCGCCCCCAGCGGGCGTCGCGGATGACATCGAGCACGGGCGCCAGACCCTGGTGGATGCCGAGCTCGCGCATCGACGCGCCGATGGCCCGGCCGACCTCTTCCACGAGCTCGGCGTCGAAGGAGGCGCCCCACGCCAAGGGCGTCGGGTACGTCGCCGCCTTCCACGCGGCGAGCCCGGTGAGGCACTCCTCGTGGACGATGGCCGGGATACCGAGCCGCGTCTGCTCGCGCAGCCGCCGCTGCTGCTCCCACAGCCAGCCGGCACGTTCGACGGGGTCGACCGGACGCGTTCCGTAGACGCGGGTGAGGTGCCCGATGCCGTCCGCGATCGCCTGCTCGTACTGCGCCGCCACCGACATCTCGCCGGCCATCGGCGCGACCGCCTCGTCACCCTTGTCGACCCAGAATCCGACCAGCTGCGCCAGCTTCTCGTCGAGCGTCATGCGCGCGAGAAGCTCACGTACCCGGGTGGATGCCGCGGGTACATCAATCGTGCTCATCCCTTGACCGCTCCTGTCAGGCCGCCGACGATCCGGCGCTCGAAGATACTGAAGAACAGCAGTGCCGGAAGCATCGACAGCGCCGTGAACGCCATGACCTTCGCCGTGTCGACCGAGTACTGCGACGAGAAGCTCTGCACCCCGAGCGGCAGGGTGAACATGGCGTCGTTGTTCAGGATGAAGAGGGGCAGCAGATACGCGTTCCAACTTCCGATGAAGGCCAGGATTCCGGTCGTGATGACGCCCGGCATCGACAGCCGCACGATCATGCGCCAGAAGAAGCCGAGGCGGCTGCATCCGTCGATGAACGCCGCCTCCTGGATCTCGTCCGGGATCGCGCGTAGGAACGGCACCAGGATGATGATCGTCACCGGCAGGGCGAACGCGATCTGCGGCAGGATGATCCCACCGAGCGAGTTCATCAGACCGAGGCTCCTCACCATGATGTACAGCGGCGTGATCGCCACCGTGAGCGGGAACATCAGCCCGGCCGCGAACAGCGCGTACAGCACCCCGCGGCCCCGGAACGTGTACCGAGCGATCACGTAGCTCGCCATCAGACCCAGGGTCACCGCCCCGACACTCGTCGCGACCGCGACGATCGTCGAATTGAGCACCTGCTGCCAGAACACCCCGCCCGTGAGCACGTCGAGGTAGTTGTTGACGTTCCACACCGTGGGGAAACCGGCCGGGTCGGTCGTGATCTCGGAGTTCGTGCGGAATCCGCCGATGATGATGTAGATCACCGGTCCGAGCATGAGCGCGATCACGACCAGCGCGACGAACCAGACGCCCGGGTTGCCGCGTGATCGGTTGGCCGCGCCACGGCTGCGCCCCGTGCGGCCGATTGTCGGTGCAAGCGTGGCCATCATCGCTTCCCCTCGGTGAGAGCGCCCGCCGTGTCACGGCGCAGCACGAATCGCTGATAGATGAGGGCGACGATGAGCGAGATCACGAACAGCACGACCGCCACGGCGTTGCCGTAGCCGAAGTTGCCCGCGTTGCGGCCCGTCGCCACCATGTAGGTCGCCATCGTCGAGGTGCCTGCGGTCGCCGCCACGTACTGCCCCCAGATGATGTAGACGAGGTCGAAGAGCTGGAGCGCTCCGATGATCGACAGGAATGCCCATATCCGAATGGTCGGGGCGAGTAGGGGCAGCGTTATCGCACGCTGCATCTGCCAGAAGGTGGCACCGTCGATAGCGGCGGCCTCGTAGAGCTCCTCGGGGATGCCCTGAAGCCCCGCGAGGAAGAGGATGACGGCGAACCCGATGTACTTCCAGGTGATGATGACCATCAGGGTCCAGATCGCGATGTCCGGGTTCGACAGCCAGTCCTGCTGGAACGCCTCGAGCCCGAGTTTCTCGAGCAAGCCGTTCACGGCACCGTTGGTCTGGAGCATGAGGCTCCAGCCGGTCCCCACGACGACCTCCGCGATGACATACGGAACGAAGATCAGCACGCGGATGAGCGACTGTCCGCGCATCCGTCGATTCAGCAGGAGCGCGAGCAGGATGGCGACCGGGCCCTGCAGGATCAGCGAGAAGATGACGATGAAGCCGTTGTGGCCGAGCGCCTCGATGAAGGCCGGGTCGGTCAGGATGTTGACGTAGTTGCGGAGACCGATGAAGTCCGTCGCCGGTCCGTAACCGCCCCAGCTGAAGAAGCCGTAGTAGGCGGCCATCAGGACCGGGAAGATCACGAAGGCCAGGAAGACGATCATGGCCGGACCGACCATGATCAAGACCTCGAGTCGACCGGCCCAGCCGAGCCCGCGCGGGCGGGACCGGCGCGCCGGGGACGGGGGCGGCGTATTACCGCCCCCGTCCCCGGCCGCGAGATCCGCCGTCGTGGACTCCGCCTCGAGGGTGTTCTCGCGATGCGGCATGATTCAGCCCTTAGGCGCGGGCCGCGGCGTCGTTGACCGCCTGGACGATGCTCTCGGGCGAACCGTTGCCCGCGAGCATGTCGACCACGGCGACGTTCAGCGCGTTACCGACGTTCTGGCCGTAGCTCGTGTCGAGCCACTGCGGGGCGAACGGGGCGGCGTTGTACGCCTCGATGATCTGCTTCAGGTAGGGCTCGGTCACGGCCTCCTGTGCCACGGTGTTGACCGGCGGCGCATTGAACGCCTTGTAGTAGTTGGTCTGCACCTCGGCGGTGCCCAGGTAGTTCAGGAAGTCGACGCAGGCATCGGGCGCGTCCACCGAGCACGAGTATCCGTCGACACCGCCCATGATCGCACCGGGCTCTCCCTCTCCGCCCGGAACCTCCGGGAACGGGAACCAGGCCAGGTCGGGCAGCGGCTGCTCGTCGGGGGTGAGCCCCGCGATGACGCCCGGGTTCCAGGCGCCCAT
>CAYZEL010000063.1:0-11367 GCA_964477515.1 uncultured Microbacterium sp. | reverse complement strand
GGTCGTACTTCTGCGGGTCGTTCGCCCCCGAGCCGATCACGTAGTGGGTGTGGTGACTCGTGTGCAGCACGATGCTCTCGATCAGCGCGGCGTCAGCCAGCTCGGGGCGGGCCTCGTGGAGCTTGCGCGCCAGGTCGATCCAGGCCTGCGCCTGATACTCGGCCGAGTGCTCCTTCGTGTACGAATCGAGGATGCCGCGCTTGGCCTCACCCGGCGCGGGCAGAGGTACGTCGTACGAGGCGTCCTTGCCATCCAGCAGCCACGCGATCACGCCGTCCTCGCCCTCGTAGATGGGCGAGGGGCTGGTCTCGCCGCGCATCGCGCGGTCGACGGCCTCGACCGCCATCTTGCCGGCGAAGGCCGGGGCGTGCGCCTTCCACGTCGAGATCTCGCCCTTGCGGCTCTGCCGCGTGGCCGTGGTCGTGTGCAGCGCCTGCCCGACGGCCTGGTAGATGGTCTCGGCGTCGAGGTCGAGCAGGGTGCCGATCCCGGCGGCGGCCGAGGGGCCGAGGTGGGCGACGTGGTCGATCTTGTGCTTGTGGAGCGAGATCGCACGGACGAGGTCGATCTGGATCTCGTATCCCGTCGCGAGTCCGCGGACGAGCGCGGCACCATCCGAGCCGACGTGCTGCGCAACCGCGACGATGGGCGGGATGTTGTCTCCCGGATGCGAGTACTCGGCGGCGAGGAAGGTGTCGTGGTAGTCGAGCTCGCGGACGGCCACGCCGTTCGCCCACGCCGCCCACTCGGGACTCGTCCGGCGCTCGATCGAACACCCGAAGATCGTCGCCCCGCTTCCGTTCGCCGAGACGGCGTGGTCGAGGGCCTGCTGTCGGGCGGCGCTCACGGGGGCGCGGGTCAGCGAGGCCGCGGCGACGGCGGCGTTGTCGATCACCCGGTTGATGATCATGTCGACGACCTCGGACTCGACCGCGACCGGGTCGGTGGCGACCTGAGCGATCTTCCAGGCGAGCTGGTCTTCGCGGGCGAGGTTCTCGTCGCTGCGGTGGACGCGAACGTGGTGGAGCTGTGTCATGAGGTGCCTTCCGGAGGGGAATCGGGGATGTTGGCGAGCGCACTCTCGAGGGCGTTGTGCAGATGCACGTGCGTCGCATGGGCGGCAAGATCGGCGTCGCGCGCCGCGAGCGCCGAGGCGATGAGACGGTGCTCGGCGGCGGACGCCGCGAGCCGATCGGGGTTGTCGCGCGCGAGGCGCCGGACGCGCACCAGGTGCGTGCGGACGTTTCGGAGCGCGGCGGTGAAGAACTCGTTGGCAACCGCGTCATCGAGTTGACGATCGAAGCGCGCGATGAGCGCGTAGTACGCCTCCACGCCCTCGCTTCCCATGAGGTCCGCGTCACCGAAAGAACGGGCGAGCTCGGCGAATGTCGCCGCATCCCCCCGCACGGCCGCGAGGCGTGCGGCCGTTTCTTCGAGCGCGCGACGCACCTCGAAGAGGGCACGGATGTCGGCGGTGTCGATCGCCGCGACGACCGTCACTCGCGGCGATTGCTGGACGACGAGGCCGTCTGCGGCCAGCCGGCCCAGTGCTTCGCGCAGGGGGGTGCGACTGACGCCCAGCCGGGTGGACTGCTCGACCTCGCCCAGAACCGCGCCGGGCGGAAGGATCCCGTCTTGTATCTCGCTGAGGAGGGTCGCGTAGGCGCGGTCACTGGCTCGCACGACTCGCACCTCCTGGACGTTGACTCGATTCATTGTATACATAAACGCTCTGCGGCTGCGATGCACGGTCGCGCAATCGACCGTGCGTATACAAAAAGTCATGACAATGTCGGCCTCCGCGAAGATGGCTCACGCTCGCTCCACGAGTATTCACAAATTCATGAAACAGGTGTAGCTTCACTGGCATGTCCGCTGCCATCTCCTCTGTCGTCACCACGCGCGGGTTGACGAAGCACTACGGGCGCGTTCGAGCCCTCGACGGACTCGATCTCGACGTGGGCGAGGGCCAGATCCATGGCTTTCTCGGCCCCAACGGAGCCGGCAAGTCCACGACCATCCGGGTACTCCTGGGACTCGCCCGCGCCACGTCGGGCGAAGCATCCGTCTTCGGTCTCGACCCCTGGCGGGACTCCGTCGCGATCCACCGGCGCATCGCCTACATCCCCGGCGACGTGAGCGTCTGGCCGAACCTGTCCGGCGGCGAGGCGATCGACCTGCTCGCCAGACTGCGCGGAGTGAGGCGGCGCGACCCCGCCTTCCGAGCCGAGCGGGAACGGCTCGAGACGGCCTTCGAATTCGACCCCCGCAAGAAGGGCCGCGCCTACTCCAAAGGGAACAGGCAGAAGGTCGCGCTCATCGCCGCCCTCTCGGTTCCCGCCGACCTGTACATCTTCGACGAACCGACGAGCGGACTCGACCCCCTCATGGAGGTCATGTTCCGACGCGAGATCGCGCGAATCAGGGATGCGGGGGCGACGGTCCTGCTCTCGAGCCACATCCTGTCCGAGGTCGAGCACCTGTGCGACCGCGTGTCCATCATCCGGTCCGGCCAGATCGTCGAGACGGGCACACTCGCGCAGCTGCGCCACCTCACACGCACCGAGGTCTCGTTCGAGGCACCGCCCTCGGCCCTCTCCTCGACACCGCCCTCGACACCGTCGGGCAGCGAGTCATTCCCCGGAGCTCACGACCTCGTCATCGAGGACGGGCGCGTGCGATTCACGGTCGACTCCGACGCCGTCACGGATGTGCTCCCCGAACTCGCTCGCCGGAACGTGCAGGGACTGCACATCGCTCCCCCTTCGCTCGAAGAGCTCTTCCTGCGCCACTACGGCGAGCGCGGAGCGACCCGCGCCGGCGCGCCCCGATGAACGGGATCGGCGCGCTGCTCGGGCAGCGCATCCGGCGGGATCGCCTGCAGGTGGGGATGTGGACGATCGGCACGGCGCTTCTCGCCTTCTTCGCCTACGTGGGCGTCGCGGAATCGTACGGAACCACGCAGGACCGCACGTCCCTGCTCGCGGCCGCGATCGCCAACCCCGTCATCCTGCTGTTCCGCGGCCTGCCGTCCGGCGCCGACGAGGGCGCCTTCATCACCTTCCTGATCCTTCCGTGGCTCTGCCTGCTCGCGGCGTTCATGAGCTCATTCCTCGCCGTCCGGCACACCCGCGGCGACGAAGAGGCGGGGCGCGCAGAGATGCTCGCCGCAACGCCCGCATCGCGATTTGCACCGGTCGTCGCCACCATCATCCACGGCACGCTGTCCAACGTGCTGCTCGCCGTCCTCGTCGCCGTCGGCTTCATCGCGGCGGGGCTCGGCCCGACGGGCTCGATCCTCGCGGGCGCCGCGAGCGGGTCCGTCGGATTCGTCTTTCTCGGAGTCGGGCTCGGTGCGAGTCAGCTCTTCCGCACGTCCCGTGCCGCCAACGCGGTTTCGGTGTGGACGCTGCTGGCGCTCTTCCTCGCGGCCGGAATCGGCAACGCACTCGGCACTCCGAGCGATGACCTGCAGCGCATCGACAGCTCGGCGCTCGCGTGGCTCTCGCCCTTCGGATGGGCCGAGAACACACGTCCTTTCGCCGAGGACGACGCCCTGCCGCTCGTCATCGCGGCCGTGGTGGCGCTGACGTTCATCGCGGCGGCGGTGCTCGCGCAAGGCGCCCGCGACCTGGGCGGGAGCTTCATCGCCGAGCGAGCGGGCCGCGCCGAAGCATCCGGCGCACTCTCGACGCCGATCGCGCTCGCATGGCGGCTCTCGCGTGGAGCCGTGGTCGGGTGGACCGTCGGCGGCCTCGTCGTCGGTGCGCTGTCCACCTCGCTCGCATCGATCGTGGCCGAGGTCGGGTCCACGAATCCGACGGTCGAGGCGATGCTCGAACAGATCGCGGGCTCGGGCAACCTCGAGCAGGGGACCGTGACGATCTTCTTCACGATGCTCGGCGTCCTCGCCGCGTGCGCCGCCGTGCAGACCGTCTGCCGCGCCCGGCAGGAGGAATCGCAGGGAACAGCGGAGATGCTGCTCGCGACACCCGTCCACCGCGTCCGGTGGCTCGCCGGGTATCTCCTGATCGGGTTCGTCGCGATCGTCGCGGTCGTGAGCGCGGGCGCCGTCGGGGCGGCCCTGGGGATCGGCGGGCAGTCGGTCAACGGCGAGGGCGGCGATTTCGCCCTCATGCGCGACGTCGCAGTGGTCGGCGGAGGGCAGATCGCCGCGGCATCCGTCTTCCTCGTCGTCACGGCCCTGATCTTCGTGGTGCTGCCGCGTGCCACGGTCGCGCTCGGCTGGACGCTCGTGGTGCTCGGTATGGTGCTGGGGCTGTTCGGCCCCCTGTTCGGCTTCCCCGCCTGGCTGACCGACCTCTCGCCCGTGGGCATCGCTCCACTCATCGAGGGCGACACCGCGGATGCGCGTGGGCTCTGGTGGTTGCTCGGTGCCACCACGATCGGGGCGGTCGGCGCGCTCGGTCTCATGCGGCGCCGGGAACTCGCGACCGGCGGTTAGATTCGAACCATGGAGCACCCCGGGACCGAGCCGGCCGAGCAGGCGGCCGCGATGCTCGCCGCGGCGGGGATGCCGCGGATGCCCGCGCGCGTCATGATGGCGCTCGTCGGGTCGCCCGACGAGGGTTACACGGCAGCCGATCTGGCGGATCGGCTGGGCGTTTCGGCAGCCGCGGTCTCGGGCGCCGTGCGCTACCTCGACTCCATGCGTCTCATCCAGCGCCTGCCGCGGCCGGGCGACCGCCGCGATCGCTACGACCTGGTCGACGATGCCTGGGCCGACATGATCACGGTCAACGCTCCCCTGTACGCGAACCTGGCAGCCCAGATGGACGCCATCGCCCGCGAGAACGTCGATGCACCCCTGTCGGTCGATCGCGCCCGCGACACGGCGGACTTCTTGCGCTATCTCGCCGAGCGAATGCCTCGCCTCGCCGCTGAATGGCGTGCCGAACGCGCGACCAACTCGTCCGCCGAGCCCGGCGAGGCCTCGCACGGCATGCAGCGCGCATAGGCGTGCCGCCGGCCCCTTCCTGCCGATCACGTAATTTCTTCGAAACTTTCGACTCGTTCTGCCACTGATTGAGGCCGAACTTTCCTAGGTTCGATCTCGACGGCGCAACCGCGCCCGAGAGAGAGCACCCACGTGAGCCCAACGCAGCCGAGCCGTGCGGCCTTCTTCGTGTCGGACAGCACGGGAATCACGGCCGAGACCCTCGGCAACGCACTGCTCGCCAACTTTCCGGGCGTCACGTTCGCGCGTCGCACACTTCCGTTCATCGACTCGGTACCGGCCGCAGAGGCCGTTGTGCGCGACATCGAGGCCGCGGGCGCGGCGGGCGCCGAACCCATCGTCTTCAGCACGGTGAAGGGCCATGAACTCGGGGCCACGATCCGGGCGGCGCGTGCGACGCACATCGACCTGCTGCGCGGGCACCTCACCGAACTGGAGGGCGCGCTCGGCACGACGGCATCCGAGCAGCTCGGGCAGTTCCACACCGTGGGCGACACCGAGCGATACTTCGCCCGCATGCGAGCCGTGGAGTACGCCATCGAACACGACGACGGCCAGAGCTTCCGCGCGCTCGACCAGGCGGACGTCGTCATCGTCGCGCCTTCGCGCTGCGGCAAGACGCCGACCACGATGTACCTCGCACTTCAATACGGCTTGCTCGTGGCGAACTACCCCCTGACCGACGACGACTACCCGACAGAAGGCCTGCCCCGTGAACTCGAGCGATACCGGACGCGCTGCTTCGGCCTGACCACGACACCGCTCCGGCTCAGCCAGGTGCGCCACGAGCGGCGCGCCAACTCGACCTACGCCAGCCTCGCCCAGTGCACGCTCGAGCTGCGCCGCGCCGAAGACCTCTACCGGCGCGCGCACATCCCCTTCGTCAACTCCTCGACCAAGAGCGTCGAAGAGATGTCCGCCGTCATCATGCAATCCCTCCGCCTTCGCCCCTGACCACATCCTCCGATTCGACCGACTCGCCTCGCGCGATCACCACCTTCGAAAGGTTCTCGCATGACGAACATCCTCTGGTTCGACCAGGTCGGCATGGCCGACGTCGCCCGCGTCGGCGGCAAGAACGCCTCCCTCGGCGAGATGGTCTCGCATCTCTCCGCGCTCGGGGTCAAGGTACCGGGCGGGTTCGCGACGACCGCCGACGCGTACCGCTCCTTTCTGACGGCCGATGACCTCGAGGGGCGCATCCGCAGGCGGATCGATGCCGTCGACGTCGAGGACGTCGCGGGCCTCGCGGCGGCCGGGTCCGAGATCCGGTCATGGATCGAAGAGCAGGCACTGCCGGAGGACATCGAGCGGGACATCCGCTCCGCGTACGAGCGCCTGACGGCGGACGGCGGCGATGGGGCGGGTGACGAGGTCACCTGGGCGATCCGATCGAGTGCCACCGCCGAAGACCTGCCCGACGCATCCTTCGCGGGTCAGCAGGAGACGTTCCTCAACATCTCGGGCATCGACAACGTGCTGGGCGCCATCCGCTCGGTCTTCGCCTCGCTCTACAACGACCGCGCCATCGCCTACCGCGCGCACCACGGCTACGAGCACCACGACGTCGCCCTCTCGGCGGGCGTGCAGCGGATGGTGCGCTCGGACCTCGGCGCCGCGGGGGTCATGTTCACGGTCGACACCGAGTCGGGATTCGACGGCGCCGTGTTCGTCACGAGCTCGTACGGGCTCGGCGAGGCCGTCGTGCAGGGAGCGGTGAACCCCGACGAGTTCTACGTGTCGAAGGTCGCGCTAGCAGCAGGCCGCCCCGCGATCCTCAAGCGTTCGGTGGGCGAGAAGGCGATCGCGATGCGCTACACCGACGACCGGCACGCGGGCGCCAGTACGGCGTTCGTCGACGTACCGCAGGCCGACCGCATCCGCTTCTCCCTCAGCGATGACGACATCACCGAGCTCGCCCGCCACGCGCTCGTGATCGAGCAGCACTACGGGCGCCCGATGGACATCGAGTGGGCCAAGGACGGCGTCGACGGCGGACTCTACATCGTGCAGGCGCGTCCCGAGACGGTCGTGTCGCGGACGGATGTCGGAGTCATCCGTCGCTTCGTGCTGAACGACTCGGGCGAGGTCGCCGTCGCGGGACGCGCCATCGGGCAGCGGATCGGATCCGGACCCGCTCGCGTGTTGCGGGACGTGTCGCAGATGGACGAGTTCCGCCCGGGCGAGGTCCTCGTCGCGGACATGACGGACCCCGACTGGGAGCCGATCATGAAGCGCGCGAGCGCGATCGTCACCAACCGCGGCGGCCGCACCTGCCACGCCGCCATCATCGCGCGCGAACTCGGCATCCCCGCCGTGGTCGGCACGGGCGACGCCACGCGGGTCATCGTGGACGGCGACGAGGTCACGGTCTCGTGCGCCGAGGGCGACACGGGCTTCGTGTACCGCGGACTCCTCGACTTCGAAGAGCAGCTGACGCACCTCGATCGGATGCCGAAGGCCCCCGTGAAGATCATGATGAACGTCGGGACCCCCGACCAGGCGTTCTCGTTCTCGCGCCTGCCGAACGACGGCGTCGGCCTCGCACGACTGGAGTTCGTGATCAACCGGCAGATCGGCATCCACCCGCGGGCGCTGCTCGAGTTCGACACGCTGCCCGCAGACCTGAAGGACCAGATCGGAACGGCGACCGCCGCCTACGCGTCGCCGAGGGACTACTTCGTGCAGCGCGTCGCGGAGGGCATCTCGATGATCGCGGCCGCCTTCTGGCCCGAGCCCGTCATCGTGCGGCTGAGCGACTTCAAGTCCAACGAGTACGCCAACCTGCTGGGCGGCGACCGCTACGAGCCGCACGAGGAGAACCCGATGCTCGGCTACCGCGGAGCCTCGCGGTACATCTCGCCCGACTTCCGCCCCTGCTTCGACATGGAGTGCGAGGCGCTCCGGCACGTCCGCGACGAGATGGGGTTCTCGAACGTGCAGATCATGGTGCCCTTCGTCCGCACCGTCGGCGAGGGCCACGCCGTCGTGGAGCTGCTCGCCGAGAACGGGCTGCGGCGCGGCGAGAGGGACCTCAAGGTCATCATGATGTGCGAGCTGCCCTCGAACGCCCTGCTGGCGGACGACTTCCTCGACTACTTCGACGGGTTCTCGATCGGCTCGAACGACATGACGCAGCTGACCCTCGGGCTCGACCGCGACAGCTCCCTCGTCGCGTCGACATTCGACGAGCGCGACCCGGCGGTGCGGAAGATGCTGTCGATGGCGATCGCCGCCTGCCGGGCGCGCGGTAAGTACGTCGGCATCTGCGGCCAGGGCCCGTCGGACCATCCGGATCTCGCCGAATGGCTCGTCGAAGAGGGGATCGATTCGATCTCGCTCAACCCCGACACGGTCGTCGAGACGTGGATCCGATTGGCCGCAGCGGCGACCCCGGCGGTTTGAGGGGCGGCGCGGGCGAGGGCGTGCGGGACCGACCCCGCACGCCGGTAGCCTTGCCCGAGTGACCGGATCCTCTCGCTACATCGTCGCCACCGACGGCGCCTGCAAGGGCAATCCCGGCCCCGCGGGCTGGGCTTGGGTCGGCGAAGACGGGCACTGGGCGTCCGGCTCGATCCGCGAGGGCACGAACAACATCGGCGAGCTGCTCGGCCTGCTGAAGGCCATCGAGGACCACCCCGACGTGGCCGAACTCGTCGTGCAGGCGGACTCGAAGTACGCGATCGATACCTACACGAAGTGGATGGACGGGCACCGGCGCCGCGGGTGGAAGACGTCGACCGGCGCACCGACGAAGAACGTCGACATCCTCGAGCGGTTGATCGCCGCCCGTGATGCGCGCCGTGCGTCGGGGATGCCGGATGTCGTGCTCGAGCACGTCCGCGGGCACTCGGGGCATGTTCTCAACGCCTGGGCGGACGAGCGGGCCGTGCGGTCGTCGGAGCACGCGGCGAAGGGCGTGGAGAGCGCGTGGTCCTCGCTCGGTGGCCTGCACCCTGTCTTGGACGTGTCCGCGGCCCCGAAGAACGGCCGCTGACCCCCAGCGTCCAGCTGGCTCGCGAGTGCACGACCTGCGCGCGAGTGCACGACCTAGACACGAGGCGTAGGTCGTGCACTCGACGCGAAGTCGTGCGCTCGGTTCCGCTAGGGGCGGGACTTCGGTGAGACCTCGAGGGTCTGGGCCGGGTCCTTCTCCGCCACCGGGGCGAGGGCCGTGTCGATCGCGGCCATCGTGTCGGCGTCGAGCACGACGCCGGACGCCTTGACGGAGTCCTCGAGTTGCGCGGGGCGCGAGGCGCCGACGAGCGCCGCGGCGACGTTCGGGTTCTGCAGCACCCAGGCGATCGCGAGCTGCGGCATCGTCAGGCCGGCCTGCTCGGCGATCGGCTTCAGCTTCTGCACCGCCGTCAGCACCTCGTCGTCCATGAAGCGCTTGATGAACTCGGCGCCGCTCTTCTCGTCCGTGGCACGCGAACCGGCGGGTGCGGCCTGCCCGGGCAGGTACTTTCCGCTCAGCACGCCCTGCGCCATCGGCGACCAGACGATCTGCGAGATCCCGAGCTCCTCCGACGTCGGCACGACGTCGGCCTCGATCACGCGCCAGAGCGCGGAGTACTGCGGCTGGTTCGACACGAGCTGGAACTTCAGCTCCTTCGCGAGTGCGTGGCCGGCGCGAAGCTGGTCCGCGGTCCACTCCGAAACGCCGATGTAGAGCGCCTTGCCCTGGCGGACGATGTCGGCGAACGCCTGCATCGTCTCTTCCAGCGGCGTCTCGTAGTCGAAGCGGTGCGCCTGATACAGGTCGACGTAGTCGACGTCGAGGCGTTCGAGCGAACCGTCGATCGAGTCCATGATGTGCTTGCGGCTGAGGCCGGAGTCGTTCGGTCCCTTGGGCCCGGTCGGCCAGTAGACCTTGGTGAAGATCTCGAGCGACGCGCGCCGCTGCCCTTTGAGTGCCTCGCCGAGCACGACCTCGGCGGCCGTGTTCGCATAGGCATCCGCGGTGTCGAATGTCGTGATGCCAAGATCCAGCGCCTTGTGGACCGTCGCGATGGCCGCGTCGTTCTCGACCTGCGAGGCGTGCGTCACCCAGTTTCCGTACGTGATCTCCGAGACCTTGAAGCCGGAGTTGCCGAGATAGCGATAATTGACCATTCGTCTACGCTAGCCCGCGCGCGACCCCCGAAGGCGGACATGTCCATTCCCCACGAGACCGGCCCCGTGCACGCGCGCGTGCATCGGCTCGCGGGCGGCGCGGAGGTCCAGGCCGTTTGGCTCAACGGTCGCGGAGGGATGACCTATCGCGCGGGCGATGTGCACATCAAGTTCGGCCCCCTGAACACCGAGGAGTCCATGGCCGACGAGGCCGAGCGCCTCGCGTGGGCCGCGGCGTTCGTTGCCGTGCCCGAGGTCGTCGGCCACGGGTCGGACGACGAATTCGAGTGGCTGGTCACGCACACGATCGACGCACCGAGCGCGGTCGCCCCGGAATGGATCGCGCGGCCCGCCATCGCGGCGCGCGCCGTCGGCGCTGGACTTCGCGAACTCCACGAGCGGCTGCCCGTCCCGGAGTGCCCGTGGCGCTGGAATGTGCAGCAGAGAATCGCGGATGCCTCGGGCCGCGGCTTCCGTCTCGATCCGCTCTTCGGCGCTCCCCCGCCCGTCGACCGTCTCGTCGTCTGCCACGGCGACGCGTGCGTTCCGAACACGCTGCTCTCGGACGCGGGCGACCCGATCGCGCACGTCGACCTCGGACGCCTCGGCGTCGGGGACCGGTGGGCGGACATCGCGGTCGCGGCAATGTCGACCGAGTGGAACTTCGGTCCGGGATGGGAGGGGGCCGTGCTCGAGGGGTACGGCATCGAGCACGACGAGGCTCGCATGGCGTACTACCGCGACCTGTGGAACGCGACGTGACGTGCGCTTACGGGGTCGCGGCGGCGGCCGCTTCGTCCTCGACGGTTGCGACGAGCTGACCGCACGCCCCGTCGATCTCCTTGCCACGGGTGTCGCGGAGGGTCGTCGGGATGCCCGCGTCGTTCAGTCTGCGGACGAACTCGTTCTGCACGGACTTCTCGGACGCGGTCCAGATCGAACCCGGTGTCGGGTTCAGCGGGATCGGGTTGACGTGCACCCAGCCGCGCCCGCGCGCGTTGAGCTTGTCGGCGAGCAGGTCGGCACGCCAGGCGTGGTCGTTCATGTCCTTGATCAGCGCGTACTCGATCGACACGCGACGCCCGGTCTTCTCGAAGTACTTGCGGGCGGCGTCGAGGGCCCCGTCGACCTTCCAGCGGGAGTTGACCGGAACGAGTTCGTTGCGGAGCACGTCGTCGGGCGCATGCAGCGACACCTCGACGGTGACCGGGCAGTCCTCTTCGGCCGGTTTCAGGATGGCCGGGACGGGGCCGAGCCTCCATGCCGGGATCCCC
>CAYZEL010000062.1:0-11490 GCA_964477515.1 uncultured Microbacterium sp. | reverse complement strand
TCGTTCTTCGCGACGAAGTCGGTCTCGCAGGCGAGCTCGACGAGCGTGACCTTGCCGTCTACCTCGCGGGCGACGACGAGTCCCTCGCTGGTGGAGCGGTCGGCACGCTTGGCGTTGCCCTTCGCTCCCTTGAGGCGGAGGATCTCGACGGCCTTCTCGACGTCTCCGTCAGCCTCTTCGAGCGCCTTCTTGGTGTCGACCATGCCGGTGCCGAGCTGTTCGCGCAGCGCCTTGATGTCGGCGATGGTGAAGTTTGCCATGGTGTGTGAACCCCTTGCGGTGTCTCTGGATGTGTCGTGTGTGGCGGGGTGAGGGCTCGCCGGACGGGCTTGCGCCCGGCGAGCCGGTGCGCTTATTCGGCGGAGGCCGGAGCGGCTGCGTCTTCGGCGGCCTTCACGTCGGCGGCGTCGAGACCGGCGGCCTCGGCGATCGTCTGATCGTGACCGGCGGCGCCTTCGGCATCAGCGGCCGACTCGGTGGCGGAAGCACCCTCGATGGCCTGCTCGTCCGCGACGAGCTCGCCCGCAACAGCTGCCGCGAGGGGAAGCTCGGCGACCTGGGCGGTGTCGGCGGAGGACTGCTCGGGGGCGGCCTGCTCGAGAAGCTCGCGCTCCCAGTCGGCGAGCGGCTCGGCCGTCTCGGCCTCGCCCGACGGCTGGTGGCGCTGGATCAGCCCCTCGGCGGCGGCGTCGGCGATGATGCGCGTGAGCAGGCCCACCGAGCGGATCGCGTCGTCGTTGCCGGGGATCGGGTACTGGAACTCGTCCGGGTCGGCGTTCGTGTCGAGGATGCCGATCACGGGGATGCCGAGCTTCTTGGCCTCGTTGATGGCGAGGTGCTCGCGCTTGGCGTCGATGACCCAGATCGCCGACGGCGTCTTGGTCAGGTTGCGGATACCGCCGAGCGACTTGTGCAGCTTGTCGAGCTCGCGCTTCTTGATCAGCAGTTCCTTCTTGGTGAAGCCACTGTTCGCGGGAACCTCGTAGTCGAGCTCTTCGAGCTCCTTCATGCGTGCGAGGCGCTTGGAGATCGTCTGGAAGTTCGTGAGCAGACCGCCGAGCCAGCGCTGGTTGACGTAGGGCTGGCCGACGCGCGTCGCCTGCTCGGCGATGACGCTCTGAGCCTGCTTCTTGGTGCCGACGAACAGCACGGTGCCGCCGCGGGCGACCGTCTCCTTCACGAAGTCGTACGCCTTGTCGATGTACGACAGGGACTGCTGCAGGTCGATGATGTGGATGCCGCTGCGCTCGGTGAGGATGAAGCGCTTGACCTTCGGGTTCCACCGACGCGTCTGGTGTCCGAAGTGCACGCCCGAATCGAGCAGCTGACGAATGGTAACGACGGCCATGGCCGACTCCTGTCTTGGCACCACGCGGTGCCTCTTGCGGTTGTGATTCGTCGCTCCGGGTGGGCGACGTGTCCTGGTGACCGGCACACTCCCACCCGCCGTAAGGCGGGACCGTGGGGAGGGATGCCACGCGCAATCCTCGGATTGCAACGCTCTGGGCACGCGAAGTCACCCCGTAAACGAGGTGCTCTGCCAGTGTATCAGCCGGGGGCGGGATAGGGTGTCCCGCCGGATCGCTCCTCCCCCGCTGCGGCGCATGAGCGGTGTCCCCAGACGTCGTTGCGCGACGCCGGGTGTCGCCCGGATCGGCGCATGCTGATCGGATGCCCCGGTCCGTCCTGCCCCGGTCCGTCCTGACCCGCTCCGTGCGCGCGACCGCGTGGGTCACGGTGATCGCTGTGGCCGCGGCGCTCCTCAGCGCGTCGTTGGGCGCTGCCGCCGCAGAAAGCGAGACGGAGGAGGGCGGGGTGAACGACGGTGCGGATGCCTGGTCATGGCCCGTCAAACCACCGTTCGGGATCGTCCGCGACTATGTGGCTCCGGCGCACGCCTATGGCCCGGGGCACCGGGGCATCGACATCGCCATTCGCGGCGAGACATCCGTCCGTGCGCCCGATGACGGGGTGGTCGCCTTCGCGGGGCGCGTGGTCGACCGGAACGTGGTGACGATCGACCACGGCGACGGCATCGTCTCGACGCTCGAGCCGGTCGACGCGACGGTGCACGCGGGCGCTCGCGTGGTGCGCGGTGAGGTGGTCGGGAACCTGTCGGTCGGTGGACACACGGAGCCCGGCGCCCTGCACCTCGGCGCACGGATCGACGGCGAGTACGTCAATCCGCTCGTACTGCTCGGCGCGATGCCCCGGGCCGTGCTGCTCCCCTACGCCGACCGCTGAGCCCGGCCGGGCACCGCGGTCACCGATCCTGTCGAGGTGACGACCCCGCCAGGCAAACGCCCGCCGTCCGGCGCCCACGAACGGTCGCGACTCGCCGCGCCAACGACCAGCGCACGGCGAGTCGCGACCGGTCGCGACATGCCGGCCCTTACGCGCGCGGGTGCGCCAGGCGGTAGGCCGCACGCAGACGCTCGCTCGAGACGTGCGTGTAGATCTGCGTCGTCCCGAGGCTCGCGTGCCCGAGGATCTCCTGCACCGTCCTCAGGTCCGCACCGCCGTCGAGCAGATGCGTCGCGGCCGAGTGGCGGAGTGCATGGGGGCCGACGTGCTCGACGCCAAGCGTGGGAGCCAGGCGGTGCGAAACGACATCGTAGACCGCCCGCGGCGAGATCCTGCCACCGCGCGAGCCGAGGAACAGTGCGCTGCCGCTCCCCCGCGCCGCGGCGCCGTCACCGACCTGCTCCACGACGAGTTCGGGCCGCCCCCGCGTCAGGTAGGCATCCACTGCGCGCCGAGCGGGAGCGCCGAACGGCACAACGCGCTCCTTGGACCCCTTGCCCAGCACGCGCGCGGTGCCGCGATCGAGGTCGAGGTCGCCGACGTCCAGGCCGCACAGTTCCGAGACACGGATACCCGCGCCGTACAGCAGTTCGAGCATCGCCCGATCACGAAGCGGGAGCGCGGCCCCGCCCGCGGCGACAGCGGCGAGCCCGTCGAGCATTTCGGCGACGGCGGGGGCGGTCGCGACCGTCGGCAGCGTACGTCCGCGCTTGGGTGCGACCAGGCGCAGGCTCGGATCCTGCGTCACGATCCCCGCTTCGAGCGCCCACGCGAAGAACGACCGGATGGCCGCGGTACGTCGCGCGAGGGTGGACCGGGCATCTCCGCGCTCACTCGCCTGCCCCTGCCATTCGCGCAGCAGTTCCAGGTCGGTCTCGGCGGGCGTCTGCACGCCGGTGAGCAGCGCGACTTCGGTCAGGTCGCGCAGGTCCGCGCGGTACGCGCGCGTCGTTGCGGGAGAAAGGCGGCGCACGGTTCGCAGGTGCGTCTCGAACGCCTCGGATGCCTCGTACCAGTCCACCCGCCCAGCATGCGCTCATCCGTGGCCCGGCCGCGAGGCGGCGCGCCGCCATCCGTCGTCCTCGCGCACGACTTGCCCCTCGAGTTCGAAAAGACCGAGCTGCGCCTCCACCTGCGCTGGCGTCATGCCGACTCTGCGCGCGATCTCGTCGCTCGATCTCCGTGCTCGCCTATCGATCGCGTCGAGCACACTCGTTCGCTCCGCGATCCGGTTCCCGTCCTCTTCCTCGCCTGTCGGTGTCGGGAGTCGATTCGGCGCGGCTTCCCAGCCCGTCAGCTCGATGATGTCCGCCGCCGAGGTGACGCACGTCGCGTCGAACTCCCGAAGCAGGCGATGACAGCCCGCGGAGGTCGCGGCGGTGATCGGCCCCGGCACGGCGCCGAGCGGGCGCCCCAGGGCCGCCGCGTGCCCGGCCGTGTTGAGCGATCCGCTGCGCCAACCCGCTTCGACGACGACGGTCGCCTCTGACATCGCGGCTATCACTCTGTTCCGCTGCAGGAAGCGCGACTTGGTGGGAGCGGCACCGGGCGCGATCTCTCCGATGACCGCGCCCCGTTCCGCGATGCTTTCGATCATGTCCGAGTGACTGGACGGGTATGGCCGGTCCACGCCACCGGCCAAGACCGCGATCGTCGTTCCGCCCGTCCCCAGCGTCGCACGGTGCGAGGCCGCGTCGATCCCGAATGCTGCCCCGGACACGACGCACACCCCGCGTTCCGCCAGATCCGCAGCGAGTTCCCCCGCGACGAGCTCACCGTAGGCACTGCACGCGCGGGCTCCCACCATCGCCACACGCGGTCCGCCCGTGAGCAGGGCGCGCCCTGACCCCCGAACCCACAGCACCAGCGGGGCATGCGCGCCGAGATCGGCGAGACCACGCGGCCACTCGGGATCCTGCGGGGTGACCAGGCGCAACCGCGCGAACCGCGCCGTGCGAAACATCCCGTCGACCGCGATGGGGTTCAGGCGCGGCAGCCAGCGCTTGAGCCCCGCCGTGAACGCGGGCGATCGCGGCAGAGCTCGAGAGGATACCCGAGCTCGGATCTCGCGCAGCGCCCCCTCGGCTCCGAGGGCAGCCACCAGGTGACCCGCCACGCCGTCGCCGGGTTCGCAGATCAGGCTCCAGATCGCCCGCGCCCAGACATCCGAGATCGCCTCGTCGTCCCGGCCGGGCGAGACGATCCCGTTCAACTGAGCGCGGCGATCGTCGGTCCGCTCCGGGAGGTCCGCGCTCACGCCTGAACACCCTTACGCAGAAACAGCGCCCGTCCGATGTCATCGAGCGTGGGACGGTCACGTGCGCCGAGGTCGGCCAAGGTCCACGCGACGCGGAGCGTGCGGTCATAGCCGCGAAGGGTCAGGACTCCTCGCTGCAGCGCCGCGTCGAGCGGGCGACGCACCTCGTGAGGCAGCGCGAGCGGGCCCTGGCGCAGCCACGCTCCGGACGCCTGCGCGTTCGTCTGCCAGGGAGTTTCGCCCAGGCGTCGCCGCGCACGATCTCGCGCTTCGGCGACACGTTCGCGAGCGACCGCGGTCGTGATGGTGTCGGCCTCGGCGCTGACCGGGACCCGCGAGACGCGCATCAGACCGAACCGGATGTCGACCCGATCGAGCAGCGGACCCGACAGGCGCCCGACGTAGCGGCGGATTGCCTGGGGCGGGCACGTGCACGACCCACCCGGTACCCCGTGATTCCCGCACGGACACGGGTTGGTCGCCAGCACGAGCTGGAATCGGGCCGGAAAGGTCGCCGACACACCGGAGCGGTGGATGGTGATCTGGCCCTTCTCGAGCGGCAGCCGCAGCGCGTCCAGCACGGATGCCGGAAACTCCCCGGCCTCGTCCAAGAACAGAATGCCCCCCGAAGCCCGTGCGATGGCTCCGGGGCGGACGAGGCGACTGCCGCCCCCGACCAGGGCCGCCATCGATGCACTGTGATGCGGGGCCTCGAGGGGAGGTGTGCGGCTGAGCGCGTCGACCGCCTCGCCCGAGAGCGAACGCAGCGCCGCGGTTTCCAGGGCTTCGGCGTCACCGAGCGGAGGGAGTATTCCGGGCAGGCGTTCGGCGATCATCGTCTTGCCAGCCCCGGGCGGGCCCGACATCAGCAGATGATGCCCGCCCGCCGCAGCAGCGATCAGCGCTTCGACGGCCTCGCGCTGGCCCACCACCTCGGCGAGTTCGGGCGGACGATGCGACGCCACCGGCGCCGCGGTGCGCGGCACGGGCGTCAGGTCCACTTCGGGCGCGTCGACACCGTGTGCACGAGCGACGTCCACGAGCGAGACGGCACCGAGCACACGCACTCCCTCGATCAGCCGCGCTTCGTCGACGTTCGCGTGGGGCACCACGACACGGCGTATGCCCGCGCGTGCGGCGGCGAGCACCGCCGGCAGTATCCCGGGCACCGGGCGCAGCCGACCGTCGAGCCCGAGCTCACCCAGGTGCACGGTCTGGGCGAGAGACGCCGGATCGAAACCTCCGGCCGTCGCGAGTGCGGCGACGGCGATCGCCACGTCGAATCCGGACCCGTGTTTCGGGAGGCTGGCGGGTGAGAGGTTGACCGTCAACCGACGGGCAGGCAGGGGCATCCCGCAGTTCGCCGTCGCGTTGCGGACGCGCAGCTGCGCCTCACCGAGTGCCTTGTCGGGGAGCCCGATGAGCCGGAACTCCGGCAATTGGCTCGACAGGTCGGCTTCGACCTCGACGAGCGATCCGTCGATGCCGCTGAGCGCGACGCCCCACGTGCGCGCGATGGTCACCGGAGCGCCTCGAGGTGCTCGAGCGTGCCCGTGGCCGGGTCGTCTCCCACGATGCCGATCGCATCGATCCGGATGCTTCGTCCCCACCCGGAACCCGGATGCGCGATGATCCATGCGATCGCGAGTCGATGCAGGCGTGCGAACTTCTCGGGGGTGATCGCCTCGAAGGGATGCCCATAGCCCGTGCCGCGACGAGTCTTGACCTCGATGAAGACGAGGTCGTCACCCTGACACGCGACGATGTCGAGCTCGCCCTGATCGCAGCGCCAGTTGCGATCGACGACGACGTAGCCGAGGCGCTCGAGATACTCGGCGGCACGTTGCTCTCCGGCTCTTCCGCGCTCGTCCTTCTGCGCCACTGACCGCCCCTTCCGCCCGACCGGCGGTCGATGCGGGTCAACCCTCCCAGGGCGGAGGAGCCCCGCGACGCGGGTACGGACGATCCGGGGATCACCGGAAACAGGAGGCCCTGTGGAGGATCGAGCGGACTACTCGCCGTCGAGCGAAAGCTCCTGCGGAAGCTCGAAGTCGCGTCTCGAGAGCTCTTCGACGTTGACGTCCTTGAACGTCAGAACGCGCACCGATTTCACGAATCGGTCGGCGCGGTAGATGTCCCACACCCACACGTCGTTCATCGTGATCTCGAAGTAGAAGTCGTGCTCGGTGTCGCGCCGAACGACGTTGACCTCGTTGGCGAGATAGAAACGCCGCTCGGTCTCGATCACGAACTGGAACTGCGAAACGACGTCGCGGTATTCACGAAAGAGCGCTAGCTCGAGTTCGCGGTCATAGTCCTCGAAGACATCGTCATCCATGGTTGTTCCATCCTAGTTACCCCGGCGCCCTGGTCCGGGTCGAAGACACCCAGGTGGGGGTTCAGAAGAGCGTTGCGGGTGCGATCGCCCACGATGCGCGATGGTGGGGACTGAGCCCATGAAGATCGATGGCCTGGCGGTGCTCCAGGCTCGCGTAGCCCTTGTTCCGCGCCCATTGATAGGCCGGCAACTCATTGTGCAGGTCGGTCATCAGGGCGTCGCGCGCGACCTTCGCGATGACGGATGCCGCCGCCGCACTCGCGCAATCCCGGTCGGCCTTGATCACGGGTTGCACGGTCAGGCCCCGCGCACCCGCCGCCGTGATGTAGTCGTAGTTGCCGTCGAGGATGATGATTCCGTCCTCGATGCCGATGCCCTGCGTCCGCAGGTCCTCGAGCGCACGCATTGCGGCGAGACCCAGCGCGTGCATGATGCCGACCTGGTCGACCTCGGCAGCCGACGCCCAACCCACCCCGCTCGCGCAAACCCACCCGGAAGCCCGAGCCGCGACATCCGCTCTCCGTGCCTCAGGCACCAGCTTGGAGTCACGCAGACCCTGCGGCACGCGCTTGCGGGCACCCGCGGCGTCGACCGCGGTCGCCCCCACGGCGACCGGCCCGGCGAGTGCGCCACGACCGACTTCGTCGCACGCGATCACGATCGGCCGTTCGCGCAGCAGTCGACGCTCGAGCGTCAGACGCGGCTCGATCACCGTCATCGCGCGGAGGCCCCCGCGGTGTCCGTGGGATCCGGAACACCGGCGAAAACCCCGTGATGGAAGTCGATCGGGCCGAAGCGAGAGAAGGGGAACGTCACGAGGAAAGCTCGGCCCACGACGTTGTCGAGAGGCACGAATCCGCGCCCGGGCTGCTCCTGGTTGTAGCGCGAGTCCTTCGATCGGTACCGGTTGTCGCCCAGCACCCACAGGCTGTTCTCGGGCACGACGACATCGAACGCGTCTTTGGATGCCGCCGTCTCGCCCGGGGGCATGAGAAGGTACGCGGACTCATCGATCGGCACGCCGTTCACCGTGATCTGACCGAGCGCGTTGCAGCACTCGACGTGGTCGCCCGGCAGACCGATGACGCGCTTGATCAGGTGATCTTCGCTATCGGGAGCGGCGAGACCGACGAGCGACAGTACCCACTCCCATGCCTCGACGACGGGCGGACGATCGGGCTGCGTCGAGGGGGGCAGCCACCCGCCCGGATCGCGAAAGACGACGACGTCGCCATGGTCGTAGCCGCCGAACCGCGGCGTGATCTCGTCGACGAGGATGCGGTCGTTTATGAGGAGGGTGTTCTCCATCGATCCCGAGGGGATGTAGAACGATCGCACGAGGAAGGTCTTGACGAGGAACGACACGAGCACCGCGACGAGCACGATCACGACGATGTCGCGCAGGAGCGCGAGCGCACCACGGCGTCGGCTACGACTGCGCGCCAGCGGCGCGGGTTCAGGGGTATCTGTTGCGGGGCTACTCACGGTCTCGTCCTTCACGGCTCGCAAGTGTCGTGCGCCCGTGTCTCAAGCGTCGCACATCCGAGGAGGTGCGGGTGGCGGGCGCGCACACATCCGTGCATCGACTGCTCACCCGGACAAAGAAGAAGACCCCGCAGCACGAGCCACGGGGTCTTCTCGGAAAGGCGACTCAGTTGTCGCGCTTCTCCTTGATCTTGGCCTTCTTGCCACGCAGGTTGCGCATGTAGTAGAGCTTCGCGCGACGGACGTCACCGCGGGTGACGACCTCGATGTGGTCGATCACCGGGCTGTGCACGGGGAACGTACGCTCCACGCCGACCTGGAAGCTGATCTTGCGGACCGTGAAGGTCTCGCGCACACCGTCGCCCGAGCGACCGAGCACGAAGCCCTGGAACACCTGGATACGCGAGCGGGTGCCTTCGGTGATGTTGACGTGCACCTTGACGGTGTCGCCGGGGCCGAACTCGGGGATGTCTGTCCGCAGCGATGCTGCATCGACGGCGTCGAGGATCTGCATGATCTATCTCTCTGCGTCCGCCACAGGTCGAGCGCGGGTGAAGGTGTGAAAAGGATGGAGGTCGTGCGGTGCGGGATCAGTTCGATCCGCGGACTCCCCTGCGGCAGAGTCGGTCACGGCACAAGGGTCCATTCTGCCACGGATGCCGGGGCTGTCCAAACCGTTCGGGTCGCCCGGCGTACGAGCGAGGGCGACGGGTGCTTCTCACCCGGCCTCAGTGCGAGACTCGACCCTCGCCCGGCTGGCTGACCTCGGAGAGAACGATGACGTCGCCGTCGCTGTTCGCGGACTCGCGTGCCGCGCGTACGCCGTCCCAGGTGGCACCGTCCGCTGCAGCGCCGCCAGACACCGTCGAATAGCGCAACACGATGCGGCCCGTGCCGGAGCGAGCTTCGCTCCAGAGTTGCCAGAGGCTCAGCCAGAACAGCGTGATGGCCACCACGATGGCGCCGACGAGGAGCGGGACGAACCACGCGCCGAAGAAGCCGACGGCGATGGTCAGAGCATGCCAGAGCGTGAAACCCGCGACATCCCACCACGAAACGGCGCGCTGAGCACGCACCGTCGGACGAGCGCGAACGAGCAGCGTCAGAAGCAACTGACCGAGGAAGACGGATGGCACGGCGATGAACAGCACCCAGAGGAAGGGACCGGCCCCGCCCTGGAAGACGCCCCAGCCCACCAGCAGCCAGACGGGCAGCAGGAAGGCGGCTGGAATCAGCCAGTGGAAGAAAGCACGCCGCAGCCACATGTCAACGATGGTACGCCTCGACGGGTGTCCGGAGGGCGCTCGGGCCGCTGCGCTGGGCAACCTCCCAGCGCTTGCGAGGAAGGCAGGTCCGAGAGTCGGACACAATGGAGGTGAAGGCAGGAAAGGAACACGATGATCGAACTGCGCACACCCGCCGAGATCGAAGCGATGCGCCCCGCGGGACGGTTCGTCGCCGAAACGCTCGCGACACTGCGCGACGAGACGAAAGTCGGCACCAACCTGCTCGCTATCGACCGCCGCGCGCACGACCTCATCACGCGCGCAGGAGCAGAATCCTGCTACATCGACTACCACCCGTCGTTCGGCGCGAGCCCGTTCGGCAAGGTCATCTGCACATCGATCAACGATGCCGTGCTCCACGGGCTCCCCCGTGACTACGCGCTTCGCGACGGCGACCTGGTGTCTCTCGACTTCGCGGTCTCGATCGACGGCTGGGTCGCAGACTCCGCCGTCTCGTTCGTCGTCGGCACGCCGCGCGACGAGGACCTGCGTCTGATCGACACCGCGGAGCGCGCGCTGGATGCCGCCATCGCGACCGCGACCGTCGGCCACAAGATCGGCGACATCTCCGCGGCGATCGCCGCCGTCGCCCACGGCGAGGGCTATTCGATCAACACGGACTTCGGTGGACACGGCGTCGGTCGCATCATGCACGGCGACCCGCACATCCCGAACGACGGCAAGGCGGGGCGCGGTTACCCGCTGCGCGCGGGCCTGGTCGTGGCTCTCGAGCCGTGGTTCCTGCAGACGACCGACGAACTGATCACGGATCCGGATGGCTGGACGCTCCGCAGCGCGGACGGCTCGCGCGGTGCGCACGCCGAGCACACGGTGGCGCTGACCGCGGAAGGCCCCATCGTCCTGACCGACCGTTCGTTCCTCGGGGTGCGCTGAGGGCACGCACGCCCCTCGTTCGTTCGTTCGTTCGTTCGTTCGTTCGTTCGTTCCGGAGGGTGTGGTTGTCCCCCGCGGCTCAGGCGAGGGGTGCCGCGGGCGCGCGCGCCGCGAGATCGGCCGCGATGGTCGGTCCCACCCCGTCGCCCACGCGATGGACCCGCACGTTGTTCGTGGATCCCGCAATGCCCGGAGGCGAACCCGCCGTGACGATCACCCGGTCACCCGGCAGCGCGCGACCGGCCTGCAACAGGACCTCGTCGACGATGCGCATCAACTCATCCGTCGTCGGGACGCGCGGCACGAGAAAAGTCTCGACACCCCATGAGAGGGCGAGCCGCGAACGCGTCGACGCCAGATCAGTGAACGCCAGAGTCGGCAGACGGAAGCGCAGCCGGGCCATCCGTCGCGCGGAGTCCCCGGACTGACTGAAGACGCAGACGTACTTCGCGTCGACGAAGTCGGCGATGCTCGCGGCCGCGAGCGTGAGGGCACCGCCCTGCGTGCGCGGCTTCGTGCCGAGTGGCACGATCCGATCGAGCCCCTGCTCTTCGGTCGACGCGATGATGCGGGCCATCGTTTAGACGACCGTGATCGGATGCGCCCCCACGCCGGTCTCGCCCGAGAGCATGACGGCGTCTGCGCCGTCCAGGATCGCGTTGCAGCGCCTTGGTCAGGACGGTGCGGACACCGGCCGGTACAGCAATTTGATCCGCGAATTCCAGCGGAATTTTTTCGTCGATTATATTAGCTGCAATCTGGCCGATTTTCATGTCAGGCCGGATTTTAAACGGGAACGAACCATAAAGCATTTCATAGAAAGTGATGCCGACCGACCAGAAGTCGGTGTTATAAAGAGAACCGCTGCCTTCGGAATTCACGGAAGGTATCGCCGGAAGCATGTAAAAAAAGGGGACCAACAACGG
>CAYZEL010000061.1:0-11515 GCA_964477515.1 uncultured Microbacterium sp. | reverse complement strand
CGAGAAGTGGGCCGCGGCGGTCCAGTGACCTCCCTCGAAGCGATCGCTGGTCCCGCGGGGCTGGCGGACGCCGAGCTGTCGAAGAACGCCGCCGGGTCGGAGCCTCTCGCTCCGGCCCGGCGGCGGGGCGTCCGCAGCTGGGCCTGGCTCGGACTGACGCCGTTCGCCGTCTACGTCCTCATCTTCCTCGCGTTGCCCACCGTGCTCGCGATCGGATCGGGGCTGTTCGACTCCGACGGCGCCTTCACGTTCGACAACCTCGCCGCGCTCGGTGATCCCGTTATCCTCCAGACGTTCTGGAACTCGTCCTGGCTGTCTTTGCTCACCGCCGTTATCGGCGCCGTGCTCGGCGCGCTCGTCTGCTACGCGATGCTGGGCCTGCACGAGACCAGCGGCGTGCGCACGACGGTGGATGCCGCATCCGGCGTCCTCGCGCAGTTCGGCGGCGTCATGCTCGCGTTCGCGTTCATCGCAACCATCGGCGCCCAGGGCGTCATCACCCGGTTCGTGCTCGGTGCGACGGGCATCAACATGGCCGAGGGCGGATGGCTGTACGCCCTGCCGGGGCTGATCCTCCCCTACGTCTACTTCCAGGTGCCGCTCATGGTCATCACGTTCATGCCCGCCCTGTCGGCCCTCAAACCGCAGTGGGCCGAAGCCAACCTCACGCTCGGCGGCACCCGCCTGAGCTTCTGGACCACGATCGGAATCCCCGTGCTCGCCCCGTCGTTCCTCGCGAGCCTGCTGTTGCTGTTCGCGAACGCGTTCTCGTCGTACGCGACGGCCGCGGCGCTCGCCAGCCAGGGCTCGCAGATCGTGCCCCTCGGCATCCGTACCGCGCTCACGAGCGAGACGGTGCTCGGCCGCGAGAACCTCGCCGGGGCGCTCGCCCTCGGCATGATCGTGATCGTCGGGATCGTGATGTGGGCCTACTCCGTCGTCCAGAGTCGCGCCGCGCGGTGGCAAGCATGAAGGGCGCGTTCAACGGCGGCATGAGCGGCCCCATGAGCGGCATCGCCCCCTCGCGCGCGACGCGCTGGATCATCGGCATCGTCGTCGGTGTGACCTTCGTGATCCCGCTCGTATCGACGTTCCTCTACACGCTGCGCGACAACTCTGTTCAGGGACAGGCGACCGGAGGACTGTCGCTCACCAACTGGGCGGCACTCTTCGACCCCGAGAACGCGCGACTCTACGCACCGATATGGACGGGGCTCGGCAATTCGCTCGTGCTCGCGGTCGTCACGGTCCTCATCGTCCTCCTGCTGCTCGCCCCGACGATGATCCTCGTGTCGCTCCGCTTCCCGCGACTGCGGCCCGCGTTCGAGTTCGGTGTGCTGCTGCCGATCTCGATCCCCGCGATCGTGTTGGTCGTCGGCCTGACACCGATCTACCTGCAGATCGGGCGCACCCTCGGCACGGGCGCGTGGACTCTCGCCTTCGCGTACGGCATCACCGTGCTGCCGTTCGCCTATCGTTCGATCCAGGCCTCGATCGACGCCGTCGACATGAAGACGCTCGCCGAGGCGGCGCGATCCCTCGGCGCATCGTGGCCGACCGTCGTGCTGCGCGTGCTCGCCCCGAACCTGCGACAGGGGCTGCTCGCCGCATCCCTCATCTCGGTTGCCGTGGTGCTCGGCGAATTCACGATCGCGTCGCTGCTCAACCGCCAGGTGCTGCAGACCGCTCTCGTCGTCGTGAACCGCATCGACGCCTATGCCGCCTCGATCTTCACACTGCTGGCGCTGCTGTTCGCCTTCCTCCTCCTGCTCCTCATCGGCCGCGCGGGCAGAGCCCGCACGGGAAGGACCACCTCGTGACCGACACCACACCCCGCCCCCTGCCCCGCACCTCCGACAACCAGCTGCTGGCCGAGGCCGGCGAGGGAACCCACGTCGAGTTCCGCGGCGTCGTGAAGGACTACGGCAGCACCCGCGTGCTGCACGGCGTCGACCTCGACATCAAGCCCGGCGAGTTCGTCTCGCTGCTCGGTCCCTCGGGATGCGGCAAGACGACGGCCCTGCGCGTTCTGGCCGGCCTCGAGAACGCGACCGAGGGATCGGTTCTGCTCGGAGACCGGGATGTCTCCCGCATCCCGACCAACAAGCGCGACATTGGGATGGTATTCCAGGCGTACTCGCTCTTCCCCCACCTGCGGATCCGCGAGAACGTGGCGTTCGGCCTGCGTCGCCGCGGTGTCGCCCGAGCCGCCGCAGTAGCCCGCGCGATGGACGCGCTCGACCTGGTCGGGCTCGGCCACCTCGGTGACCGCTACACACACCAGCTCTCGGGCGGTCAGCAGCAGCGCGTGGCGCTCGCTCGTGCGCTCGTCACCGAGCCCCGGGTGCTCCTGCTCGACGAGCCGCTCTCCGCCCTCGACGCCAAGGTGCGCGTCCAGTTGCGCGACGAGATCCGTCGCATCCAGCTGCGGCTCGGCACGACGACCGTCTTCGTCACGCACGACCAGGAAGAGGCCCTCGCCGTCTCGGACCGGATCGCGGTCATGAACGCCGGACGGATCGAACAGGTCGGAACCCCGGAAGACCTGTATCTGCGCCCCGCCACCCCGTATGTCGCCGCGTTCGTCGGGCTCTCGAGCACCGTGCGCGGCACCGTCAACGGATCCGAGGTCGAACTGTGGGGTCAGCGTCTGCCCGTGCAGGGCTCGGCCGCCGACGGCGCGGTGGACGTTTTCCTACGGCCCGAGAACGTGCGCCTGGCGCACGACGGGGACGCGGGCGCGCTCGGCACCGTGCAGGAGAGCACGTTCCTCGGCAGTTTCCGGCGGACGATCGTGCGGACGTCCGAGGGCGAGCTCGTGCGCGTGCAGCACTCCGCCGCCGACCGCCTGTCGTATGACGACACGGTTCGCCTGACGGTCGCGCCCGAACCCGTCGTGGTTCGTCCGATAGCGGTCTGATCGGGTCCGATCGCTAGAGCGCGACTTCCTCGGCGTTCGTGTGGGCGCCGGCGGCTCTCTTGTCGTCGGCGTCCAGCAGTGCCTCACGCAACCGGTCGGGAGCAACGCGCCAGTGCGCGTGCAGACGGTCGTCGATGAGCACCACGGGAATCTTCTCCCACCACAGCTCGTACAGTGCCGGATCGTCGAGGATCGACTTCTCGATGACCTCCACCCGATCGGCGACGCGCTCGGGGAGGTCGGCGAGCACGCGCTCGACGACCCCTTCTGCGACATCGCAGAGATGGCAGTCGGGCTTGCCGATCACGGTGATTGTGGGCACGAAATCATCCTAGG
Source organism: uncultured Microbacterium sp. (assembly GCA_964477515.1). Lineage (GTDB taxonomy): Bacteria > Actinomycetota > Actinomycetes > Actinomycetales > Microbacteriaceae > Microbacterium. The sequence continues at coordinate 8,259 of CAYZEL010000061.1, read as the reverse complement.
CACGGATTCTCATGCCCCGGCGCCGCTGTGGATAGCGTCGGATCAGCTTTTGATCAAGTCTTGCTCAGCACACGCTCACTGCTCGGTCGGATAGCCCGCCGCGATCCACTCGCCCGTGCCGCCCTCGACATTCGTCGGCTCGTAGCCACGGGCCTCGAGCGCCTCCACGACGCGCGCCGACCGCCCACCGGCCTGGCAGATCACGTCGAACGGTTCGGCGGGCAGTTGATCGAGCAGGTCGCCCAGCTTCGACATGGGCAGGTTGACGGCGCCCGGCACGTGCCCCGCGGCGAATTCGTCTTCTTCGCGCACGTCGATGAGCGGCACGTCGCCGCGCTCGTGCAGCTGCTGAACGGTGATCGACTTCATGGTCGGTTGTCCTTCGCCTCGAGATGAACGGATGACTGCTGCCGGGGGCGCAAACACGAAGCGCCCGTCCAGGGGACAGGCGCTCGGCGTGTGGGGACCGGAATCCCCGAGCCGCTTACTTCTTGTTGCGGCGCTGGTGGCGAGTCTTGCGAAGCAGCTTGCGGTGCTTCTTCTTCGCCATGCGCTTGCGGCGCTTCTTGATGACAGAACCCACGGAGGACCTCACTATGTCAGGGGTGGGCGCCGTCCGCGATGCGTGCGGAGGGCCCGGGAACAGGCCCTGCGAACAGAGCCTTCGGAACAGCCTACCAGTCAGCCGACGTCGGCGATGGGACGGCCCAGGTCGAGAGGACGGCTGAGGGCCTCGGTGACCGCCTGCTCCGGGACGCGATAGGAGCGTCCGAAACGCACGGCGGGAAGTTCTCCCGCGTGCACTAGACGGTAGACCGTCATCTTCGAGACGCGCATGATCTCGGCGACCTCGGCAACGGTCAAGAACCGCATGTCCGGCAATTCGGCCATCTGACCGCCCCACTCTCTCCCCAACGCGAACGCTCAGCACACTCTAGGGGGGACGAGAGGCGCGTGTAAACCCGTGTGACTCGTGGGATGGGTGTGACGAACGAGTCCGATGCGTCACACGTGCCGCTGATTACGTGCGGCGGCGGAACGCCGAGGTCACGGCGTGCTTGGCGGATGCAGCGGCCCGGCCGACGAACTCCGCCGCCTGGGCCGCGGGCTCGGGGAGCGCTCCCGAGCCGATCCGGACGAGGGTCTCGGTGTCCGTCTCGTCCATGAAGAACGGGACGAGCCAGTCGTCGACGGTCTCGAGCGGGGTGCTCTGCAGGCTGTAATAGCGGTGCTGCCCCTCTTCGCGGACGGTGACCAGGTCCGCCTCGCGCAGCACCTTCAGGTGCTTGGACACGGTCGGCTGGCTCACACCGAGCTCGTGAACGATCTGCGAGACGCTGGTCCCGCCGTCCCCCGAAGAGGAACGAGAGAGCAGGATCTGCAGGATCTCCCGCCGTGTGCCGTCCGCGATCACGTCGAAGATGTCCGCCATCCCCATAGGTTAGCCGCGCGAGGGCCCGAGTACCATGATGGAGGTTCTGCGCGAAGGGGGCGGCTGCATGGCGAGGATGCGGCCATTGTGGACGAAACAGGCGACCACCCGGGCGCTGGCGTCCATCGGTCAGGTCCTACGCGACTTCACCACCTCGTCGCCCGCGCGCTTCGCGATCCTCGTGTTCGCCTCGCTCATCCTGATCTTCACCGCGCTGCTGTCGCTCCCCGTCGCGTCCGCCAGCGGCACACAGGCGCCGCTCGTCGATGCGCTCTTCACCGCCGTCTCGACGATCTGCGTGACGGGCCTCACCGTCGTCGACATCGCGACGTACTGGTCGCCGATCGGCAAGGGGATCATCTTCCTCGGCGTCAACATCGGCGGAATGGGCGTGCTGACGCTCGCCTCGATCCTCGGCCTGATCATCTCGAAGCGTCTCGGGCTGCGCGCCAAGCTGATCGCCGCGAGCGACACGAACCCGATGCGCGCGCACGGGGGGCCGGTGAACGAGGGCCAGACGGTCCGGCTCGGCGAGGTCGGTCAGCTGCTCATCACCGTCGCGATCTCGACGCTGGTCATCGAGGCCGTCATCGCGGCCCTGCTCTATCCCTCGCTGCTGCTGGCGAAGGTCCCGCCCCTCGATGCCCTGTGGGAGGCGCCCTTCTACGCCGCCATGGCATTCACGAACACGGGCTTCACCCCCAACCCCGGAGGACTCACGCCGTTCGCTGACGACTACCTCGTGCTGACCGTGCTGATGATGGGTGTCTTCCTCGGCAGCATCGGCTTTCCGGTCATCTACGCCCTCTCGAAGCACCTCTGGCACGTCAAGAAGTGGTCGCTGCACGTCAAGCTCACGCTCATCACGACCATGTTGCTGTTCCTGGCGGGCGCTCTCGTGTTCCTCGGCCTCGAGTACAACAACGCCAAGACGTTCGGATCGATGGACGCCGGGGACACGGTGTTCCAGGCCTTCTTCCTCTCGGCTATGACGCGATCGGGCGGCTTCTCGGTCGTCGATATCGGCGAACTCAATGGCTCCTCGCTCGTGGTGGGATCGATGCTCATGTTCGTCGGCGGCGGCTCGGCGTCGACCGCCGGCGGCATCAAGGTCACAACCCTGGCCGTGCTCGCCCTCGCGGTCTGGTCGGAGGCCAAGGGCCGCGTCTCGGTCGAGGCTTTCGGGCGACGCATCCCGAGCGACGTCCAGCGGGTCGCGCTGTCGGTCGTCGCGTGGGGGGCGACGATCGTCGCGCTGTCGACCATCACGATCGCCCAGATCACGAAGGCCCCGATCGCCGAGGTGCTCTTCGACGTCATCTCGGGCTTCGCGACCGTCGGTCTGTCGACGGGACTGACGGCGGACCTTCCCGATCCCGCGGCCTACGTGATGGCCCTCACCATCTTCATGGGCCGCATTGGTACAGTGACTCTCGCCGCGGCCGTGGCCGCGACATCCCGTTCGCAGCTCTATTCGCTGCCCGTGGAAAGGCCCATCGTTGGTTGAGCAGATCCGCGGTGACGCGCCCGTCCTGGTGATCGGACTCGGTCGGTTCGGAGCCGCCTGCGCGGGCGAGCTCGACCGTCTCGACCGCGAGGTGCTCGCGATCGACGAGAGCCTCGATCTCGTGCAGAAGTGGTCCGAGCGGGTCACCCACACGGTGCAGGCCGATGCGCGCAACATCGACGCGCTCACGCAGATCGGCGCGGCGGACTTCCAGGTCGCGGTCGTCGCCGTCGGCTCGAGCATCGAGGCGTCCGTCCTGATCACCGCGAACCTCGTGGACCTGAAGGTCCCGCAGATCTGGGCCAAGGCGGTCTCGCAGTCGCACGGCAAGATCCTCGCCCGCGTCGGCGCGAACCACGTCATCTACCCCGAGCGGGAGGCCGGCGAACGCGTTGCGCACCTCGTGAGCGGACGGATGCTCGACTTCATCCGTTTCGACGACGACTTCGTGCTCGCCAAGATGTACCCGCCTCGGTTCATCCGCGGCGTGGGCCTGAACCAATCAGGCGTGCGCACGAAGTACAACGTGACCGTCGTGGGCGTGAAGAGCCCGGGCAAGCCGTTCCGCTACGCCGAGGCGAACACCGTCGTGACCAACCACGACCTGATCATCGTGTCGGGCACCAACAGCGACATCGAGCGCTTCGCGGCGCTCGACCGCTGACGGGCTTCACTTCCCGGCAGCCAGCTCGCGAGCCCGGGCGAGGGCTGCGTCGGCGGCACGCGAGAACAGGGTGCCGAGTTCGCCCTCCTGCAGAACGGCGATCGCCCGCTCGGTGGTCCCGCCGGGGCTGGTGACGCGCCGGCGCAACTCGGCGGGCGGCTCTCCGGAGGCGGCGAGCAGAGCGGATGCGCCGATGAACGTCTGCTCGGCGAGCACACGCGCCTCGGCCTCGGCGAAACCCTGGTCACGGGCCGCGCGGGTGAACTCCTCGACGAAGAGGAAGACGTAGGCGGGGCCCGATCCCGAGATCGTGGACAGCGGATCGATCTGGTCTTCGGGCACCTCGACGACCACACCGACCGTCTCGAACAGGCGCCGCACCGCGTCGATCTGGTCCGGCGTGACGGAGGGCCCGGACGCGATACCCGTCACGGCTTTGCGCACCACCGCGGGGGTGTTCGGCATCGAGCGGATCACGGCCACATCCGCACCCAGCACCTCGGCGAAGGTCGCGAGCGTGACACCGGCCGCCAGGCTGACGACGACCGCATCCGGGCGGAGCGCGGGCGCGATCTCGGTCAGCAGAGCGGGCACCATGGCGGGCTTCACGCCGATCAGCACGATGTCCGCGTCCCGCACCGCGCGCCGGTTGCCGTCGACGTCGTCGACGAGGGCGATCGAGGTGACCCCGGCCAGGTCCGCGAGCGCGCCGGCTTTCTCGCGCGAGCGGTTCGTCACGGTGATCCCGCCGTCGATGGGCGTGCCCGAGGCGAGCAGACCCGACAGGATCGCGCCGCCCATCGATCCCGCGCCGAGAATCGCAACGGGAGGGAGCGGACGGACGGATGCTTCGTGGTCGACCATCAGGTCATCCTACGAGTCACCGGGCTAGGATCGGCTCGGAGTCAGCGCTCTGAGTACAGGGCTCCGAGGAGAGGGACATCATGACGATTCTGGACGGGATGACCGCACGTCAGATCGAGACCCCGCGGCTCACGGTGAACGTGCTCGAGCGCACGAAAGACGACGCCGCGACGGCACCCGAGCGCACCCTCGTGCTCGTCCACGGACAGGTGTCGTCGAGCCTGATCTGGCAGGAGCTGATGCAGGACCTGCCGCGCGACCTGCGCGTCATCGCGGTCGACCTGCGCGGATTCGGCGCGACCGAGAACGCACCGGTCGACGCCACGCGGGGCGTGCGCGACTTCAGCGACGACCTGCACGCCACGCTCGAGCTGCTCGACGCGACGCCCGCACACCTGGTCGGCTGGGCCCTCGGGGCAGCGGTCGCGCTGCAGTACGCCCTCGACCACCCGGTGCTGAGCCTGACACTCGAGTCCCCCCTCTCGCCCTTCGGGTTCGGAGGAACACGACGCGACGGCACCCGCCTGACCGACGACGACGCCGGGACGGGCGCGGGGGTCGCCAACCCCGATTTCGTCGAGCGACTGATCGCCGGCGACACCTCGACGGATGCCCCGACCTCACCCCGCAGCGTGTTCCGCGCCGCGTACGTCGCGCCGGGCTACACGTCCGAGCACGAGGACATCTGGGTCGAGGCGATGCTCGCGACCTCGACCGCCACCGGCAACTACCCGGGCGAGACCGTCGCGTCGGAGAACTGGCCGGGCTTCGCGCCGGGGACGATCGGCGTCATGAATGCCGTCGCCCCGCGCTACTTCGACGTCTCGGGAATCGTCCACCTGAACCCGAAACCCCCAATCCTGTGGATCCGCGGCGAAGACGACGCGATCGTGTCCGACACGTCGTTCTTCGACGCGGGGTACCTCGGCGAGGCCGGGGTGATCGCGGACTGGCCGGGGGCCGACGTCGCACCCGCGCAGCAGATGGTCTCGCAGACCCGCGATGTGCTCGCCCGGTATGCCGACAACGGCGGCAGCGTCACCGAGATCGCGCTCGCGGGCGTGGGCCACACACCGCACCTCGAGCGCCCGGCGGACGTGCGTCGCGCGCTCCTGCGCGTGATCGGCTACGTCGATCGGCCCGCCGATCCCGCCCCGCCGACCGAGGCGATCATCCTGAAGTCCGCGGACTGAGCGGGGGCGCGCTGTGAGTGCATCTGGTGGCGGAAAGGCGATCATCGCCGCGTTCCTCGCGAACCTCGGCATCGCCCTCGCGAAGTTCGTCGCGTGGTTCTTCTCGGGATCGGCGTCCATGCTCGCGGAGGGCATCCACTCCCTCGCCGATTCGGGCAATCAGATCCTGCTGCTGCTCGGCGGCCGGAAGGCTCGCAAGAAGGCCGACCAGGAGCATCCGTTCGGCTACGGACGCGAACGCTACGTCTACGCCTTCGTGGTGTCGATCATCCTGTTCTCGGTCGGCGGGCTGTTCTCGATCTACGAGGGTGTCGACAAACTGACCCACCCGCACGAGCTGACGAACGTGTGGGTGCCGCTGATCGTGCTGGTCGTCGCGATCGGGCTCGAGTCGTTCTCGCTCCGCACCGCGGTTCGCGAGAGCAACCTCGTCCGCGCCAAGGGTGAATCGTGGGTCGGCTTCATCCGGCACGCCAAGGCGCCCGAGCTTCCGGTCGTGCTGCTCGAGGACGTCGCAGCGCTCATCGGCCTCGTCTTCGCTCTTCTCGGTGTCGGCCTCACCGCCATCACGGGCAATCCGCTGTTCGATGCGCTCGGCACCCTGATGATCGGCACGCTGCTGATCGTCGTCGCGATCACCCTCGGCATCGAGACCAAGAGCCTGCTGGTCGGCGAGGGCGCGAACGAGGGCGACCGCACGGCCATTCTGCGCGCGATCGAATCCGGCGCCTCGCCCGTCACCCTCATCCACATGAAGACCCTCTACCTCGGCCCCGATGAGCTCATGGTCGCCGCCAAACTCGGCTTCCCCGCCGATCACACGCTCGGTGAGGTCGCCGCCACGATCGACGAGATCGAGGAACGCATCCGGGCGGCCGTGCCCGCGGCACGCGTGGTCTACCTCGAGCCGGACATCCTGCGTGTCTCGAAGAACGCGCCCAACAGCGCGGCGGATGCCTCGGCCTCCAGTCCTTCGACGACCTCGGCACGGTAGGGTAGCCGCCGATCGCGGACGACGTCGTAGACCGAGCCCGCGGCTCCCGCCTTGTCGTCCCAGGATGCGAAGACGACACGCGAGATCCGGGCCTGCAGGAGCGCACCCGCGCACATCACGCACGGCTCCAGAGTGACGACGAGCGTGTGACCCTCCAGGTTCCACGATCCGGCGATCTCGGCCGCGCGCCGGAGTGCCAGCACCTCGGCGTGCGCGGTCGGATCCCCGGTCACCTCGCGTTCGTTGCGACCCTCGGCGACGATCGCGCCCGAGGCATCCGTCACGACGGCCCCGACCGGGACATCACCCCCGGCGCCCGCCTCGGCGGCGAGCGCGAGTGCGCGTGCCATCGCCGCCCGATCGGCGGCGGAGGCATCGGCGGACGGGACGCCCCGGGATTCGACGGTCACGCCCCGAGCATACGACTCGGTAGCCTGTGCTTATGCGTGTGCATGTCGCCGATCATCCCCTCATCACCCACAAGCTGACGGTGCTGCGCGACAAGCGCACCCCGTCGCCGGTGTTCCGTCAACTCACGTCCGAGCTGGTGACGCTGCTCGCCTACGAGGCCACCCGCGCCGTGCGGGTCGAAGAGGTCGAGATCCAGACCCCGGTCACGACGACCCTGGGTGTCCGCATCGGCGACCCGCGTCCGCTCGTCGTGCCGATCCTGCGCGCCGGCCTCGGCATGCTCGAGGGCATGGTCACGCTGCTGCCCACGGCCGAGGTCGGCTTTCTCGGCATGGTGCGCAACGAAGAGACGCTCGAGCCCTCGACCTACGCCGAGCGTCTGCCCGACGACCTCAGCGACCGCCAGTGCTTCGTGCTCGACCCGATGCTCGCGACGGGCGGATCGCTCGGCGCGGCCATCGAGTTCCTGTTCCAGCGCGGCGCGCAGGACGTGACGGCGATCTGCCTGCTCGGTGCCCCCGAGGGCGTCGCGGCGATCGAGCGCCAGGTCGCCGGACGCGATGTCACCCTCGTGCTGGGGGCGCTCGATGAGCGTCTCAACGAAAAGGGTTACATCGTTCCGGGACTCGGCGACGCGGGCGATCGGCTCTACGGAACCGTCTAGCCCTCGTTCTGGACTATTCCTTCTCCACCACGGTGACGGTGAACTCGACGGGCTGAATTCCGCCCTGCGCGTTCGTGAGCGTGACCTCGGTCTCGCCCACGGCCTCGGCCATGAGGCCCGGGTTGAACGTCGCGCCGTCGCGCTCGCCGCCCTGCGAGAACGTGACGATCGACTCATCGGCGATCTCGGCCGAGTAACTGTCCTCTGCGAGATCGCCCGTCGTGATGTCGAGCGCCTGCCCGACGATCAGCTCGACGCTCGCGCCCTGCAGCTCGTCGGTGGACTTGACGACGGGTGCGATGACGTCGCTGTCGCCTCCCGACGACGAGCAGCCGACGAGGGCGACAGAGGCGAAGACAGCGGCGGCGGCAAGGGCCAGAATGCGGGTTTTCATGCGACCAGTGTGGCGGATCGGCGCCCTCGCGCGCAGCAGGCTGTGGAAACGGCGTGGCGGGTCCGCGCTAGCGTTGAGGGGTGAACCACCGCATCGTCGTCATGGGGGTCTCGGCCGTCGGCAAGTCGACCGTGGG
>CAYZEL010000060.1:0-11640 GCA_964477515.1 uncultured Microbacterium sp. | reverse complement strand
GACTCGGCGCAGCACGCAGCCGCGACCGTCGAGCCACCGCCCCCGGCCGCGACCGCGATCCCGGTGCCGGCGAGCTCCGAGGCGCCCCTGGCAGAGCTCGCGCTGTGCGACCGACCCGAGGTTCAGGCCGCACTCACAGCCGGCGACGACACCGCCGTCATCGGCGCGGCCGGTGGGGGAGAGGGGCTCCGGCAGGCGGTGATTCGCGGCATCGCGCCGTGCATCAGCCTGCGCGACCCGTCGCACGTCTGGTTCGTGGTCAACAAGGCCATGCCGATGGAGCCGATCGACTACGCACCCGCCGATTGGGTGGCGCCATCGAACGTGCCGCTCGGCAACCTCGCCGCCGTCCGGACCGACATCGCGCCGACGGTCACCGCGATGTCCGAGGCATCCGTCGCCGCCGGGATCGGCCGGATCGGCATGCAGAACGGTTACCGCGGTTACTCCGTGCAGCAGCGCATCCACAACGACCGTGTCGCGTCGCTCGGCAAAGAGGCCGGTGAACGCCTGGCTGCGCGGCCGGGGTACAGCGAGCACCAGTCGGGCATCGCGATGGACGTTTTCGGATGCACGCCCGGATGCTCGTCGTCGGAGCAGTTCGGGACGACAGCGACCTACCCGTGGGTGGTCGAGCACAGCTGGGAGTTCGGCTGGATCATCCGCTACGAGGACGGCCAGACCCCCATCACGGGGTACGACCCCGAGGCGTGGCACCTGCGTTACATCGGGCCCGAGCTCGCCGCGGCATATCACGCGGGTGGATTCCACACGCTCGAGGAGTTCTTCGGTCTGCCCGCAGCGCCCGGCTACCTGGACTGAGCGGCGTGGGGGTCACGCCCAGGGGCGGAGAGCCAGGAAGATCGCCGCGGTAGCGCCCCAGAACAGCGCGATGAACACGACGTCGCGCGCCCGGAAGGGTACGCGGTACCTCTCGGTGCGGTGGGGGTATGCGCCGAACGCTCGCGAATCCATCGACAGGGCGACACGCTCCGCGTGCCGGATGGCTCCCGCGAGGAGAGGGACGACATACCCCATCCGGCGGCGGACCACGGCAATCGGCCCGCGACCGTGCGAAGCGCCGCGAACCCGGTGCGCCGCACGGATCACCTCGAGCTCGCGCCCGAAGCGCGGCACGAAGCGGAACGCCGCGAGCGCGGTGTATCCGACGCGGTACGGCACGCGCAGTTGTTGGATCATCGAGCGGGTCAGGTCGGGGCCCGTCGTGGTCAGACCGCCGATCAGGGCCAGCGTCAGGATCGCCCCGAGTCGCAGCGCGGTTGCGAAGCCGACCTCGAGCGCCTCGCCGTAGAGGGTCCAGGACCCGATCTGCAGGATCACGACGTCGTGCGAGATGCGCGAAGCATCCGTCCACAGCGAGAAGCCGATGCCGATGAGTATCAGGAACGCAGGCACGGCCAGCAGCAGGATGGCCAGCATCCTGGTCGACGGGCGCGCCCCGACGAAGATGACGGCGTAGGCGAGCACGAGGAACGCGGTCGGCGTCTGCAGGTCCCGTACCGCGAGCAGGGCGAGCATCGCGGGCACGGGAGCGGCGATCTTGGCGAGGGGATTCAGGGCGTAGAGAAAGCGCCCCCGCTCCGATGTCGGCGTCGGGGCGGTCATCGCGCGCCCCCGTCCGGTGGACCGGCGGAGAGCGCCCCCGGCAGGTCGGCCATCCGCACGATGCCCGAGAGTTCCGGATGCGTCTGCAGGTCGGCCAACGCCGAGGCCAACGGGGGTCGACGCAGCCCCGCGGACCGCAGCAGCTCACCATCCGCGAAGATCTCCGCAGTCGGCGCGTGCGCCAGCAGCCGCCCCTCGGCGACGACGGCGGTGTGCGTGGCGTACTCGGTCACGAGCTGCATGTCGTGTGTCACGACGATGACCGTCGTGCCTCGCGCGTTCAGCCCCGCGAGGATCCCGAGCAGTTCATCGGCGCGTGCGCGGTCCTGGCCGAACGTCGGCTCGTCGAGGGCGAGCACCGGCGCGCCGGCGATCAGCGCCGTGCCCACCGAGAGTCGCCGCTTCTGCCCGCCCGAGAGCAGGAAGGGATGGGATGCCTCGCGCCCGGTCAACCCGAAACGCTCGAGCATGTCCGCGACCCGCGCCTGGATCTCGGCCTCGCTCGTGCCGCGCAGGCGGAGTCCCTGTGCCAGCTCGTCGAAGACGGTGTTCGTGACGAACTGGTGCTCGGGATTCTGGAAGACGAAGCCGATCCGTGCGGTCAGCGCCGCGACGTCCGCGCGTGCCGGGTCGATGCCGTCCACGAAGACTCGTCCGCGCGGCGGCGGAACGACTCCCGCGATCGCCTGCACCAGCGTCGTCTTTCCCGCGCCGTTCGGCCCCACGACCGCGAGGAATTCGCCGGCACGCACGTGGAGGTCGATGTCGCGCAGCACAGGGGTTCGTCCCCGACGCACCGACAGGTCGCGGACGCGGATGATCGGCTCGGCCGGGGCGGTCATCGCGTCGTAGGGCGCGGGGCCCGGAACATCCGTTCGTGCCACACGCGGCCGCACCGCATCCGCCCCGGGCTGCGGAGCGGCCTCGAGTGCCGCGCGCAGTTCGGCCGCTGTCAGGGGAAGGGGGTCGAGTGCGTATCCGGCGGAGCGCAGCCGCAGAGCGGCGAGCGTCGACACCGGCAGCCACACGCCGAGCCCGCTCAGTTCGGCGGCGCGTCCGCGCAGCACGTCATCCGCGGGCCCATCCGCGACGAGGTGCCCATGCGCATCGAGCGCGATCACACGGGTGACGAGCTCGATGATGGCGTCCAGGTTGTGCTCGACCATGACGATCGAACGACCGCCGGCCGCCACGACGTCGGCGAGCGCCGCCGCGACATCGTCGATCCCCCGCGGGTCGAGATTCGCCGTGGGTTCGTCCAGAACGACGAGGCCCGAACCCATGGCGAGCGCGGACGCGATCGCGAGTCGCTGCCGACCGCCGCCCGACAGGCGGTCGGGGTTTTCGTCCCGTCGTTCCCACAGGCCGACGCGACGCAGGGATGCTTCGGCTCGCGTGAGGACCTCGGTCACCGGAAGGGCGAGGTTCTCGGGACCGAAGGCCACCTCGTCGAAGACGGTCGAGGTGACGATCTGCGCATCCGGGTCCTGGAAGACCATGGCGACGTCGGTGCTCAGCTCGGCGACAGTTGCCTCTGCGGCCTCCCGCTCGCCGATTCGCACACTGCCCTCGACGTCGGCGGGAATCGCGTGCGGGATCAAGCCGTTCATGGTGAGCGCCAGGGTGGACTTGCCGGACCCGCTCGGCCCCAGAACGAGGACCACCTCGCCGACGCCGATCGAGAACGAGACACCGTCGGGTGCCGCGTGCGCCGCATCCGGGTATCGGACGGCGAGGCCTGCCACGGTCACCGAGACGCCCGCGGGACGAAGCGGCGCGGGAGGGATGTAGTGGGGTGCGGTCACGGAGTCCTCGGGTCGGAACCCAGCGAATCGGGAACACCCCAATCCACACCCCAATTTAGTTGAGGCTTACCTTGCCCGGCAACGAACGCCCTCGAGAGGGAGGCGTGTCGCCTGCCGGCTTCACCGCGGGACGCGCGCAACGCCCGCGCGACGCAGGGCAGCCCCGATACCCAATCCGACGGCGGTCCAGGCGATGGGTCCGAGGATCGAGAGGGCGATGTAGAGGACCTGTGCCCACGGAGCGAGCCGCTCGAGATCGACCACGAAACCGACGACGACCGCGATGATGATCCCGATGATGCCCGCCGAAACGAAGAAGCGCCAAGCGCCCCACGCCCGGTAGCGAGTCAGCGCCGCCACGCCCTCTTGGATGAGGCCGAACAGCAGGGCGGTACCGAGAAAACGCGGAGCCCACGCGGGGTTGAACGCGCTCGCGACGAGCGCCGCGATGAGGTGTGCGAGCAGCGCGACGAACGGCAGGCGCAGGAGTTCCTGCGCGATGATTCCGGCCAGGACGTGCGAGCCGAGCACGAGGCCGTAGGCGACTCCGGCCGTCGCGATGATCACGACAGGGGTGAGCCATCCCGCGACCGCTCCGACCAGTCCCGTCGCAACGCCGATGGCCGCGCACGTGAGCAGCACGCGCGTGGTCAGGGGGCTTCGGGTCCGCACCCCGTCAGGCTACCGGTCCGGCGGGGACACGCGGGCGTCGCGTGCGCCGGACAAAACGTGCCCCGCGGGCGAGTCAGGCGCGTCTGCGTCGTGGGGTCAGTCGCACGGCGGGCAGCGGCGGCGCGGGCACGCGCTCGTCGCCGTGATCGACGACATGACCGAAGCGAGCGGAACCCGCCTCCCACGCGTCCCGGGCCTCGACGATCTCGTCGTGGCTGCGCCCGACGAAGTTCCACCACATCACCAGGTCGGATTCGAACGGTTCGCCGCCGATCAGGAAGAGCGTGGCCGATTCCTGCGCAGTCACGTCGATGTGGTCGCGATGGATGCCGAGATACAGCAGCTCGTGCGGACCGAGCGGTGCGGCGTGGGGGCCGGCAGGGGTGCGGCCCGAGGCATCCGTCCGCATATCGATGGGAGGGGTGTCGGTGGGAGACGTGTCGACGCGCGCCGTGCCGAATGCGCCGACGAGCGCGTATTCCCAGTCGTGCCGGAGCGGGATGCGCGCGGTCGATCCGGCCGGGACGGCGATCTCTGCGCCGACGAGCGGGGTGAAGGCGCTCGCGGGTGAGACGGTTCCGGCGAGCTCGCCCATCACGACCGTCGCGCTGCCGGCGGGCGCGCCCTCCGGCGACAGCAGTTCGAGCGCGGGCAGGTCGGTGTGGCGCTCGAAGGCGGGCGCGCCGTGGCGGCGGGAGTCGGGCAACGCGATCCACAACTGCAGGGCATCGAGGGGGATCGGATCGTCGCCGACCGAGTACTCGGAGTGCGAGATCCCTGCGCCGCTCGTCATCAGGTTCAGCTCTCCGCGCGTCACGACCACGTCGCTGTCGACGCTGTCGCGGTGGTGCACCTCGCCGACGAAGGGCCAGGTCACGGTCTGCAGGCCGATGTGCGGGTGCGGCTCGACCCGCATCAGGGCTTCTTGCGGGCCGAATCGATCGAGGAAGCACCAGGCGCCGACCATGGGCAGCTCGCGGTGCGGCAGGATGCGACGCACCTCCATGTCCCGGACGCCACCGAGCGGCACATCGCGTGCCTCGAGGCGGAGCGCACGCGGGCCGTCACCGTCGGATGCGCTCTGCACATCCTCCGCACCGGCGGCGTCCAGCCGGGTCATCCCGCAGACTCGCCCGTCGTCGCAGACTCCTGAGCGTCGGATTCCTCGGGCCAGTCGATGATGCCGCCCGGGACCTCGTGGTCCTTCAGATAGCTGGCGATGAAGGGGCAGAGCGGGACGATGATCTCGCCGCGGCGTGCCGCGTCGGCGAGTGCCTCGGAGGCGATGATGTCGCCGAACCCTCTTCCGCGGAACGCCCTGTCGACCTCGGTGTGGGTGAATGCGATGCGGCCGCCCTCGCTGAGTTCGAACACGGCGAACCCGGCGACCGCGTCGCCGTCCTTCAACTCGTAGCGGCTGCGTTCGTCGTTGCGTATGACCGTCGGGGCGGTGGGGGACTCGTTCATTGCGCTGTCGTCGTGGCTCATGGGGTTCCTTCCCTCGGTGTCTCCAACGTAGGCGCGCACCGTCGTGTTCCGCGACGGGGTAGACACTGCGCACAGGGGATTCGGTCCGGTTCTCTCGCTGCATGGGGAAGACTCGAGGGATGGACCTTCTCGCGCGGATGCCCCCGGGCGCCGACGCGAGCGCGGACGACATCTACGAGGCATTCGTCGACTGGGCGTCCGAGCGCGGCCTCAGCCTGTACCCGGCGCAGGACGAGGCGGTCATCGAGCTCGTCTCGGGGGCGCACGTGATCCTGTCGACCCCGACGGGAACGGGAAAGTCGCTCGTCGCGGTCGCGGCACACGCGGCCTGCCTGGCGCGCGGTGGGCGCACGTATTACACCGCCCCGATCAAGGCCCTGGTCAGCGAGAAGTTCTTCGCGCTCGCCGAGATCTTCGGGGCGTCGAACGTGGGCATGGTCACGGGGGATTCGTCGGTCAATCCGGACGCCCCGATCATCTGCTGCACGGCCGAGATCCTCGCCAACCTCGCGCTGCGCCAGGGCGCCGACGCATCCGTCGATCAGGTCGTGATGGACGAGTTCCACTACTACGGCGACCCCGACCGCGGGTGGGCCTGGCAGGTGCCGCTGTTGCTGCTCCCGCGCGCGCAGTTCCTGCTGATGTCCGCGACGCTCGGCGACGTGACACCGATCGCGGAGGACCTCGAGCGGCGGACGGCGCGTTCCGTCGCGCTCGTGACGGGAGTCGAGCGGCCCGTGCCGCTGCACTTCTCGTACTCGAAGGACCAGATCCACGAGGCCGTGGAAGAGCTGCTCGAGACCAAGCAGGCGCCGATCTACGTCGTCCATTTCTCCCAGGCGGCCGCGATGGAACGAGCGCAGGCGCTCTCGAGCGTCAAGATCGTTTCACGGGAGCAACGGGACGAGATCGCCGAGGCGATCGGAGGATTCCGCTTCACGACGGGCTTCGGCAGGACCCTCTCGCGTCTCGTGCGCGCGGGCATCGGCGTGCACCATGCGGGCATGCTGCCGCGTTACCGCCGCCTCGTCGAGACCCTCGCCCAGCGCGGCCTGTTGAGCGTCATCTGCGGCACCGACACCCTCGGCGTCGGCATCAACGTCCCGATCCGGACGGTGCTCATCACGGCGCTGTCGAAGTACGACGGGCAGCGGATGCGTCAGCTCAGCGCCCGCGAATTCCACCAGATCGCCGGCCGCGCCGGCCGCGCGGGGTACGACACCGCGGGGACCGTCGTCGTGATGGCGCCCGAGCACGAGATCGAGAACGAGGCGGCGCTGCGCAAGGCGGCCGCGAAGCAGGCGCAGAACCCGTCGTCCAAGGCGAAGAGCATCGTGCGCAAGAAGGCGCCGCAGGGGTTCGTGTCGTGGGGCGAGGCCTCGTTCGACAAGCTCGTCGTGGCCGAACCCGAGCCCCTCGCGCCGCAGATGCAGCTCACCGCCGCCATGCTGATCAACGTGATCGCGCGCGGCGGCGATGTGTTCGCGAACGTCCGGTCGCTCGTGTTCGACAACCACGAGCCCCTGACGCGCCGCTTCGCCCTCGCGCGGCGGGCGCTGGCGATCTTCCGGACGCTCCGCCAGGCGGGCATCGTCGAGGTGTCGCCGGGCGGGGGCATCCGTCTGACCGTCGATCTGCAGCCGAATTTCGCGCTCAACCAGCCGCTGTCGCCCTTCGCTCTCGCCGCGATCGAGCTGCTGGATCGCGAGGACGGCCCCGGCGCCGCGGGCACCGACCACTACGCGCTCGATGTGCTGAGCGTCATCGAGGCGACACTCGACGACCCGCGGCCCGTGCTGTCGCAGCAGCAGTTCCGCGCGCGCGGCGAGGCCGTCGCCGCGATGAAGCGCGAGGGCATGGAGTACGACGACCGCATGGCCGCCCTCGAGGAGGTCACCCACCCGCGACCCCTCGCGGAGTTGCTCGCCCAGGCGTACGAGGTGTTCGCGTCGAGCCAGCCGTGGATCCGCGATTTCGAGCTCTCGCCCAAATCGGTCGTCCGCGACATGTACGAGCGTGCGCTCTCGTTCGGCGAGTTCGTCTCGCTCTATCAGCTCGGTCGGAGCGAAGGCCTCGTGCTGCGCTACCTCAGCGACGCCTACCGCGCGATCCGGCAGACCGTGCCGATCGAGGCGCAGACAGACGACCTGCTCGACGTCGTCGCGTGGCTCGGGGAGCTCGTCCGGCAGGTCGACTCGAGCCTCGTCGACGAGTGGGAGAGCCTGATCAACCCGGTGACCGACCCGTCGGCCCCGGTCGTGCCGCCGCCCCCGCCCTCGCTCGTGCGCAACCGGCGCGCGTTCACGGTGCTCGTGCGCAACGAGCTCTTCCGGCGCATCCGGCTCGCCGCTCTCCAACAGGACGACGAGCTGGTCGAGTTGGATCCGGATGCGGGGTGGCCCGATGCCCTCGATGCGTACTTCGACGAGCACGACGAGATCCTGACGGGCGGTCCCGCGCGTTCTCCGTCTCTCGTCTCGATCGACGACTCGGATGCCGCGAGCGGAATATGGCTCGTGGAGCAGACGGTCGACGACCCCGACGGCAACCACGACTGGCGGATCCGCGCGACGGTGGACCTCGAGGCATCCGACGACGAGGGCGCGGCCGTGCTTCACGTCGACGCCGTCGTGCGGCTCTAGCTTCGAGCCGACGCAGCGCAGGGACGCCGCGAACATCCGCGAGGTGCGGCTGGCTTCATGACCGACGGAAACACCACAGTCGTTCACTCCGGCCCCACGAAACCTCCGAGATGTCCGCCGCCGTGCTGGGGTCGCGCTGCCGGGTGTTGCGGGCCGGGCCGAGGGTCGGGGGTGCTCGTTACACTCGACAGGTGCCCCACGCCGAATCCGACCCCGCCGCCGTGGGTCAGAGATGGGCCGGCGCGTGGGACGAACCGCCGCCGGATGACTGGGCTCCCGAGCCGGACGACTGGGTTCCCCCGCCTGACACGGGCGGCGCACCCCCTCTCGAGTGGGAACCTGCAGCCCCTTCGGCGGCCGGCTCCGCTCGCCCGAGCGTGCCCTCCCCGCGTGAACGCCGCGCCGCCGTATCCGGATACGCCACTCCGCTCGATGCGCTCCGCACCGTCTACGGCTACGACGCATTCCGCGGAGATCAGGCCGAGGTGATCGAGCATGTCGTCGCGGGCGGGGACGCGATCGTCCTGATGCCGACGGGTGCGGGCAAGAGCGTCTGCTACCAGGTTCCGGCGCTCGTGCGTGAAGGCACGGGTCTCGTCGTGTCGCCCCTGATCGCGCTCATGCACGACCAGGTCGATGCGCTGCGCGCCAACGGCGTCCGTGCTGCCTATCTCAACTCGACGCAGGCGCCCGACGAGCGCGCCCAGGTCGAGCGGGCCTACCTCGCGGGTGAGCTCGACATGCTCTATGTCGCCCCCGAGCGCCTCAACACCTCGGGCACGGCGCGCCTGCTCGAGGGCGGCAAGTTGAGCGTCATCGCGATCGACGAGGCCCACTGTGTTTCGCAATGGGGGCACGACTTCCGGCCCGACTACCTCGGACTCGGCGACCTGGCCGAGCGTTTTCCCGGTGTGCCCCGCCTCGCGCTGACCGCGACGGCTACGCCGGCCACGCACGCCGAGATCGGCGAGCGGCTGCGGCTGCCCGAGGCGCGGCACTTCGTCGCGAGCTTCGACCGCCCGAACATCCAGTACCGCGTCGAGCCCAAGGTCGAGCCGCGCAAGCAGCTGCTCGCGTTCATCCGTTCGCAGCCCGAGGGCGCCGCCGGGATCGTGTACGCCCTCAGTCGCAAGAGTGTCGACCAGACCGCGGCCTACCTGCGGACGCAGGGGATCAACGCCCTGCCGTACCACGCGGGTCTCGACGCCTCGACGCGATCGAACCACCAGGGGCGGTTCCTGCGCGAGGACGGCGTCGTGATGGTCGCGACGATCGCCTTCGGCATGGGGATCGACAAGCCCGATGTGCGCTTCGTCGCCCACGTCGACCTGCCGAAGTCCGTCGAGGGCTACTACCAGGAGACGGGGCGTGCCGGCCGCGATGGCGAGCCGTCCGTCGCCTGGATGGTCTACGGCCTCGGCGACGTGGTGCAGCAGCGACGCATGATCGACCAGAGTCCCGGCGACCGGTCGTACAAGACGCGGCTGGGCCAGCACCTCGACGCGATGCTCGCGCTCTGCGAGACGGTCGGATGCCGCAGGCAGAACCTGCTCGGATATTTCGGCGAGGCATCCGGTCCGTGTGGCAACTGCGACACGTGTCTCACGCCTCCGGAGACCTGGGATGGGCTCGTCCCGGCGCAGAAGCTGCTCTCGACCATCGTCCGCCTGCAGCGCGAGCGGGGCCAGGCGTTCGGCGCGGGCCATCTCGTCGACATCCTCCGTGGGGCGTCGACGGACCGGATCCGCCAGCAGGGTCACGACAAGCTCTCCACCTACGGCCTCGGGGCCGAGCTCAGCGACCAGGATTGGCGGAGCGTCATCCGGCAGCTGTTGGCTCGCGGAATCCTGGTGGCACAGGGCGAGTACGGCACCCTGGCCCTCGGCGAACCGGCCGGCGCGGTGCTGCGCGGCGAAGCGCCCGTGCCTCTGCGACGCGATGTGCTCGGACGTACGGGGGGCGGTGGCGGCACCTCGCGCTCGCGCCGCACGGCGGCTTCGGCCGACGTCGACGCCGCGGACCAGCCGCTGTTCGAGGCGCTTCGGGCGTGGCGCGCCGAGACCGCGCGCGAGCTGGGCATGCCGGCCTACATCGTCTTCGGTGACGCGACCCTGCGCGCCCTCGCGGAACACCGCCCCTCGTCGGCGGCGGAACTCGACGGCATCACGGGCATCGGTGCCAAGAAGCGCGAGGCGTACGGCGCGGCCGTCCTCGCGGTGATCGCCTCCGCCTGAGTGCGGGGAGCGGAGCCCGCCCGTCCACCACTTGTGTGGCGAGGCGTCAACCACCCCCTCGTGTCGGGGCGCCAACCACCCCCCTCGTGTTGGGGCGTCAGAATCACCGCGGGGCGCGGTATCCGGCGCCCTGCGGTGATTCCCACGCCCCAAGTGGGGGCGGGGACCGCCGGATGCGCCGCGCGGGTGGGACCGCCGGATGCGCCAAGCGCGGGGACCGCCGGATGCGCCAAGCGGGTGGGACCGCCGGACCCCCAAGTGGGGGGCGCCGGGCGCACGGAGGCGGGGAGCGGAGGCCGCCCGTAGCCCGGTGTGTGGGGAGCCGACAATCGGCCTCCGGCACGTGGTCGAACGCGTTTGGCGTATACGTACAGCCGAGTTCGGCCATCGTTGTCACAGTCCTACGATGACGACAGACCTCCAGTTTCCCTGTCGAGAGGACAGTCATGGCTGACACCGCCGTTCGCTCCCCCAAGCCCTCGAGTGACAAGCGCACCCCCGCGGGAGGTGCGGCTCACGCGCCCAACAGCGCCGCCGAGGCATCCGATGCGCGTATCGACATCGAGCACGTCACGGATCTGCTGTTGGGCACCTGGGCCGATACCCGTCGCGTCGCCCGTGAGATGACGAAGAACCCCGAGCTCTGGCGCGACGACTCGCTCGCGATGGACGAGCACCGCGCGCGGGTGCTCGGGCAGTTGCATCTGCTCGTGGAGCAGGGCGGCGTGCACCGCGCCTTCCCGAAGGCGTACGGCGGCGAAGAGAACAACGGATCGAACATCGCGGGCTTCGAAGAACTCGTCACGGCCGACCCGAGCCTGCAGATCAAGGCCGGCGTCCAGTGGGGGCTGTTCGGCTCGGCGGTGCTGCAGCTCGGCACGAAAGAGCACCACGACAAGTGGCTGCCCGGCATCATGAGCCTCGAGATCCCCGGCGCCTTCGCGATGACCGAGACGGGTCACGGATCGGATGTCGCGGCCATCGGCACGACCGCGACCTACGACACCGAGACCGAGGAATTCGTCATCCAGACGCCGTTCCGCGGTGCGTGGAAGGACTACCTCGGCAACGCGGCCCTGCACGGCATCGCAGCAACCGTGTTCGCGCAGCTGATCACGAACGGCGTCAACCACGGCGTGCACTGCTTCTACGTGCCGCTCCGCAACGAGAACG
>CAYZEL010000059.1:0-11726 GCA_964477515.1 uncultured Microbacterium sp. | reverse complement strand
CTGGTGTACCGGCTGCAGCAGCTGGCGGCGCAGTGCCCGCTCGTGCTCGTCGTCACCCTCGATCGTCCCGCGATACTGACGCCCTTCGTCGGCCATGCCGCGGCGATCGCGGCCGACTACGGCAGCTCGGGCCGCGCGGTGCTGGAGGCGCTCCAGGGCCGTGTCGCTCCACGCGGTCGGCTGCCGATCGAGATCCCTCGGTCGATGGATGCCGTGCGCCGGTCGCGTGAGGATGTACCGTCGGACACCGAGGATCCGTTGTTCCCCGTCCACTTCGGACTCGATCTTTCCGGGGACGAGGGCGGTCGGCCGGAAGAGGAGTGACGGGGCCCATGGGGGAGAACAACCGCGCGCGGCGCCCGACCGTCTACGACGTCGCGGAGGCGGCTGGCGTGTCGATCGCCTCGGTCTCGTTCGCCTTCCGCCGGCCCGACCAGCTCAGCGAGGCCACGCGTGAGCGCGTCATCGCCGCCGCACGTCGCCTCGGGTACGCGCCGAGCGCGGCGGCCCGCGGCCTTGCTCGTGGACGGACCGGCACCCTGGGGCTGCACGCGTTCGACCTGCTCCTGGAACGCGCCGACCCCGCCGCCGAGTCGAAGCATCCGCTCGCCGGGCTGCACACGCCGCGGCTGGCCGAGAGACGCCTGATCGAATGGTCGGAGACGGACGACGACGTGCTGGCCGATCCGCGGGCGTTCCCCCTGTATGTCGACGAGGTGCAGCGCGGATTCGAACTGGAGTGCTGGTCCCTCGGACGACCCGTCATGCTCAGCAGCGGAAACGACAGCGACGTGTCGGTGGCCGATACCGCCGGGCGCGTGGACGGACTGGCGATCTTCCCCTCCGAACAGACCTCGCCGACGCTCGCGCGCTATGCGCCGACGATCCCGATCGTGCTCTTCAGCACTCTGCCCGCGGACGACCCGCACCACCGCGTCCGCGTCGACAACGTCGGCGGGATGCGCGACCTGGCCGACCACCTGGTCAGCGTCCACGGTGTGCGCGACGTGGCATTCGTCGGTCGCCCCGAGGCCTCCGACAGCGCCCAGCGCTTAGACGGGTTGCGCGAGGGCCTGGCGACCCACGGCGTGCGCATGCGCCCGGAGGCCATCGACGCCACCGTGCGCGGCGACGACGAACTCATACCGCAGCTCGCCGCGCTCCACGCGGCCGGACGGATGCCGAGGGCGCTCGTGTGCGCGACAGATCAGCACGCCTTCGCCACCCTCGACGCGCTCGCCGCGCTCGGCGTTCGCGTCCCTGACGATGTCATCGTCACGGGCTTCGACGGGACGCTCGCGTCGCGTCTCAGTACGCCGCCGCTGACGACGGTGCGCCAGCCGATGGAGGCCATGGGGCGTGCGGCGGCTCGGATCCTCGCGGGCGTCGCGGGCGGACCGCCGGAGGACGGTCGGCCGTTCGACGTCGTCTTCGCGCCGCGCTTGGTCGTCCGCGGCAGCTGCGGCTGCGGCTGAGGCTGAGGCTGAGGCCCGGACTCAGTCGAGCGTGCGGAGCGCGGCCCACAATTCGGCGCGCGCCGCGAACGTGGCGAGATCGCGATCGATGAGCCGGCCCGCCGTCGCGACCCGCGCGCGGACGGTGTGGCGATGGATGCCGAGCGCCCGGGCCGTCGCCTCGTGGGATCCGTCGTGCTCGAGCCATGACCGCACCGTCTCGACGAGGGCGCTGCCCCGCTCGGCGTCGTGGCGGAGGAGCGGTTCGAGTTGTGCTCGCCCGGCGGCGCGAGCGTCCGGCCCGCCGAGCAGCGCCAGCACACCGCCCGAGCCGAGATCCGCGAACCGCGTGAGTCCGGCGCCCGCTGAGCGGTCCCGGGCCGTACGTGCCTGTGTGGCGGCAGCGGAGAATGCGTCGTACCGGGTCGGGTCCGAGAGGCCGATCCGCAGGCCCAGGTCCGTCGCCACCTCCGCAAGCGCGTCCGTGTCGTCGGGAGAGAGGACGAGCACGACCCCGGATGACTCCCGCCCGAAGAAGAAGCGACCGTGAAGCTCCTCGGCGAGCAACTCGAAGCGGTCGGTCACGGTCTCGCGGCGAGAGGCTGCGGCATCCGCCACCGCGACGACGACGGGCGCCTCGGGCAGTCCGCCCCACATCTCTCGAGCGATGCGCGTCGCAATTCCCGGCTGCCCGGTCAGCAGCATCTGGATGACGCCCGCGCGCAGCTGCCCGCGCGCCCGCGCCGCGCCCTCACTCTGTTCGAGGGCGAGACCGGCCATCGCGATGACCGCGGTGACGACGCTCCGGCTCTCCTGATCCAGGTCGCCAGCGGCGATAGCGATCACTCCTCGCAGGCGTCCGCCGCGGCCGAGTGTCTGGAGCGTGAAGGGTACGTCGCCGACCCGCAGGGTCGAACCCGCGCGCGCGCCGCGCCGCAGCACACGCCGAGCCTCGTCGTGCAGGCCGTCGAAGACCTCGGCGTCCAGCCCGGACGACGGATGCTGGCGTGTCAGCGTGCCCGTCGCGTCGAACAGGCCCACCCAGGTGTCGAGCTGCCGCGAGAGCTCGGCGAGCGTCGCGCCGAGCCCATCCGGCCGGAGCGCGGCGAGCGAGATCGCCCGCTGCGCGGCCAGGGACCAGCTGCGTCGCGCGTACGTCTGGGCGGCGACGGCCTCGGCGTTGGCGCGTGCCACCGCGATGAAGGGGGTGCGGTAGGGCACCTCGACCAGGGGCATCCCGTGCGTCTGGCAGGCCGCGCCGAGTGCCTGCGGAATACCCTCGCGCACGACCTCGGTGCCGAATCCGAGCGCGACGACACCCCGGGCGGACAGGCGCGCGACGTACTCGTCGTAGGTCGCCGCGTCGTCGGTGTCGCGGAACTGCGTGCCCGTCGTGAGGAGGGCCAGCCCCTCGGAGAGGAACGGGGTGGGGTCCGCGAGGTCCGAGCTGTGGATCCACCGGATCGGTCGGTCGAGCGCATCGTCGTGCGGCTCTCCACTCGTGCTGGCGAGCCGCAGGGCAAGGTCCGTACGTGCGAGCAGGGCACGCAACGTGGGTGCCGACGGAGTCGGGGGAGCGGGGGATGCCACACGACGAGGGTATACGCGCCGGATAGTATGCGCGACCAAGTTATACATCGCGGCGAGTGCGCGCGGGGGCCATCGGGCCTACGCTCCCCATCATGAGCGTCATCGAGAGCTTCACAGCGCTGCCCCTCGGCGGACCCTCGCTCCCCCAGGAGCGCCGCCTCGTCACGAGCCTGCCGGGACCCCGCTCCCGCGAGATCCTGGACCGCAAGGCCGCCGCCGTGGCGGCGGGCGTCGGGCACACGGTCCCGATCGCGGCCGTCGCCGCCGGCGGAGGAGTCGTCGTCGACGCCGACGGCAACTCCCTGATCGACCTCGGCTCGGGGATCGCCGTGACGACGGCCGGAAACTCCAACCCGCGCGTCGTCGCCGCGGTCACGGAGCAGCTGAACCGCTTCACGCACACCTGCTTCATGATCGCGCCGTACGAGTCCTACGTCGCGGTCGCCGAAGCGCTCAACGAACTGACCCCGGGCGAACACGAGAAGCGGACGGCTCTGTTCAACTCGGGCGCCGAGGCCGTCGAGAACGCGGTCAAGATCGCCCGCAAATACACGAAGCGCCCCGCCATCGTCGCGTTCGATCACGCGTACCACGGGCGTACCAACCTGACGATGGCCCTGACGGCGAAGAACATGCCGTACAAGCACGGCTTCGGTCCGTTCGCGGGCGAGATCTACCGCGCCCCCATGTCGTACCCGTTCCGCGACGGACTCACGGGGCCCGAAGCCGCAGAAAAGGCGATCCTGCACATCGAGAAGCAGGTCGGCGCCGACAACGTCGCGGCCGTCATCATCGAACCCATCCAGGGCGAGGGCGGCTTCATCGTGCCCGCCGACGGATTCCTGCCCGCGCTCGCGGACTGGTGCCGCGAGAACGGCGTCGTCTTCATCGCCGACGAGGTGCAGACCGGCTTCGCCCGCACCGGGCGCTGGTTCGCCAGCGAGCACTTCGGCGTCGTGCCCGACCTGGTCGTCACGGCGAAGGGCATCGCCGACGGCCTGCCGCTCTCGGGCGTGACCGGCAGGGCCGAGATCATGGATGCCACGCACACGGGTGGGCTCGGCGGCACCTACGGCGGCAACCCGCTCGCGTGCGTCGCGGCGCTCGCCACGATCGAGTCCTACGTCGAGGATGGCCTGCTCGATCGGGCAAGCGAGATCGGCGACATCCTGACGTCCCGACTGCGCACCCTCGCCGCGACCGACGCCCGCATCGGCGACGTACGTGGCTACGGTGCGATGATCGCCGCCGAGTTCGTCGATCCCGAGACGGGCGAGCCCGATGGCGCGCTCACGGCGCGGATCGCGAAGGACTGCATCGCGAACGGCGTGATCGTGCTGACGTGCGGAACGTACGGCAACATCATCCGTTTCCTGCCGCCCCTGACCATCCCGGACCACCTGCTGAACGAGGGAATCGACGTCGTCGAGGCCGCCCTCGCTCGCGACTGAAGGAGAATGCCAGATGAACGAGATCACCCGTGACGTCGTCGTCATCGGGGCGGGGGCCGCGGGTCTGACCGCGGCGAACGCGCTGCGCAAGGCCGGATTGTCGGTCGCCGTACTCGAGGCCCGCGACCGCGTCGGCGGCCGGCTCTGGACCGACGAGATCGACGGCGCCATGCTCGAGATCGGCGGACAGTGGGTCTCTCCCGACCAGGACGCCCTGATCGACACGGTCGCCGAGCTCGGTCTCGACACGTTCAGCCGCTACCGCGAGGGTGACAGCGTGTACATCGGGCCGGACGGCGTGGCGCACCGGTTCACGGGCGAGATGTTCCCCGTCTCGGTGGAGACCGAGCGCGTGATCGCCGAGATCACCGAGCGTCTCGACGCGATGGTCGCCGAGATCGACCCCGACCGGCCGTGGGCGCACGAGAAGGCCGCGGAGTGGGACCGGATCTCGTGGGATGCGTGGCTGCGCGCACAGACCGACGACGACGAGGCCGTTCGCAACCTCGCCTTCGCGACGGGCTCGGCCATGCTGACGAAACCGACGCACAGCTTCTCGCTGCTGCAGTCGCTGCTGATGGCGGCCTCGGCCGGTTCGTACTCGCACCTGGTCGACGCCGACTTCATCCTCGACAAGCGCGTCGTCGGAGGCCTCCAGCAGGTTCCGATCCTGCTCGCCGAACGCCTGGGCGACGACGTGCTGCTGAACGAGCCCGTGCGCACGCTCGAGTGGGGCGACTCCGGGGTCACGGCGATCGCGGAATCGACGACGGTCCGCGCCCGCTTCGCGATCATCGCGCTCGCTCCGAACCTCTACTCGCGCATCTCGTACGTTCCCGCGCTGCCGCGCCTGCAGCATCAGATGCACCAGCACCTCTCCATGGGATTCGTCATCAAGGTGCACGCCGTCTACGAGACCCCGTTCTGGCGCGACAAGGGTCTCTCGGGCACCGCGTTCAGCCCGTACGAGCTCTCGCACGAGGCCTATGACAACACCAACCACGGCGACGCGCGCGGAACCCTGGTCGGCTTCGTCTCGGACCAGACCGCCGATGACCTGTTTCGTTTGAGCGCCGAGGAGCGCAAGGAGCGCATCCTCGAGTCGCTGTCGCATTACTACGGACCCGAGGCCAAGAACCCCGTCGTCTACTACGAGAGCGACTGGGGTTCGGAGGAATGGACGCGCGGCGCCTACGCCGCGAGCTTCGACCTCGGTGGCCTGTCGCGGTATGGTGCGGACCTGCGCACCCCGGTCGGTCCCATCCACTTCGCCTGCAGCGACCTGGCCGGCGCCGGCTACCAGCACGTCGACGGCGCGATCCGCATGGGCCGTGAAGCCGCCGCCCACATCATCGAGGAGGCCCGCGCATGAGCGCACCCGTATTCGTCGTGGGTTACACCGCGACCGATTCCGGCGCCGACGCCGTGGCGCTCGCCGCCCGGCTCGCCACCGCCGCACACGGACGGATCGAACTCGTCACCGTCCTGCTCGACGAGGGCCGCGGGGCCGTCGTGCCCCCGGACGCCAGCTACGACGCGTACGTGCGCGAGCAGGCCACCGGATGGCTCGATCAGGCCGCCGCGGAACTGCCCGCGGGCCTGGCGCTCGGCACTCACGTGCGCCACGCCGACTCCTTCGCCGAAGGGCTCCTCGAGGTCGCGACGGAACTCGGCGCGGCGTACATCGTGGTCGGCGCCTCGCCCGGGGGGCTCCTCGGCCGCTACACGCTGGGTTCCGTGGCGAACGAGCTGCTGCACTCCTCGACCGTGCCGGTCGTGCTCGCCCCCGCCGGCGCTCGCACCGTGTCGGCACCCCTCACGCGCATCACCGCGGCCGTCGGAACGCGCCCCGGGGCCGATGCCCTGATCGAGGACGCCGTCGCCCTCGCCACGGCCACCGGCGCGACCCTGCGTCTCGTGTCGCTCGTGACGATCGATCTGCCCTCGGGGGTCGACACGGGAGTCATCCGGCTGGCCGGATCGACGCACGCCGACATGGTGCTCGCGCAGGCCCGTGCGGCGCTTCCCGTCGACATCGTCGCCGAGGCCTTCGCCGCCCAGGGTGCGAGCATCGAAGACGCCGTCGCCGATCTCGACTGGCAGGACGGAGAGGTCGTGCTGGTCGGATCGAGCCGCCTCGCGCAGCCGCGCCGCCTGTTCCTCGGCTCCACAGCCGCCAAGATGCTCCGGGAGCTCCCGGTGCCCATGATCGTCGTACCCCGCACGCACGCTTCGGAAGGAGACCGCTCATGAGCACCACCCGAGAAGGCGCCCCGGGGACGGGGGACCCGTTGGACGGAGGCCTCTCCAAGAAGGGGCTCAGCGCGGGGACCGTCGGCCTGATCGGCGCGGTCGTCATCGGCATCTCGTGCATCGCGCCGGCGTACACGCTGACGGCGGCCCTCGGCCCCACCGTCTCCGAGGTCGGCTTCCAGGTACCCGCGATCATCCTCATCGGCTTCATCCCGATGCTGCTCGTCGCGTTCGGCTACCGCGAGCTCAACCGGCAGATGCCCGACTCGGGCACCTCGTTCACCTGGGCCGCGCGCGCGTTCGGTCCGTGGGTCGGATGGATGGCGGGGTGGGGCCTGATCGCGGCGACGATCCTCGTGCTGTCGAACCTCGCGGGCATAGCCGTGGAGTTCTTCTTCCTGCTGATCGATCAGATCACACAGACGAACGGCGCCATCGCGGATCTCGCGTTCAACCCGTTCATCAACGTCGCGGTGTGTCTGTTGTTCATGCTCGGCGCCACGATGATCTCGTACCGCGACATGCAGACCACGCAGAAGCTGCAGTACTTCCTCGTCGGGTTCCAGGTGCTGGTGCTCGTCGTCTTCGCGATCGCCGCGTTCGTGCACGTCGCCCAGGGCAACGCGTTCGACGCCTCGATGCCCGAGCTGTCGTGGTTCAACCCGTTCGCGGTCGGGTCCTTCACCGCGGTCGTCGCGGGACTGTCGCTGTCGATCTTCATCTTCTGGGGGTGGGACGTCACCCTCACGATGAACGAGGAGACGAAGGACCCGGAGAAGACGCCGGGTCGCGCGGCGACGCTCACCGTCATCACGATCGTCGTGCTCTACCTGCTCATCTCGATCTCGCTGCTCGCCTTCGCGGGAATCGGGACGGGCGAACTGGGGCTCGGCAACGAGGACATCCAGGCGAACGTGTTCTTCTTCCTGAGCGGCCCGATCCTCGGTCCTCTCGCGTTCCTCGTCTCGCTCGCGGTCCTGACCAGCTCGGTCTCGTCCCTCCAGTCGACGTTCGTCTCGCCGGCGCGCACCCTGCTCGCGATGGGGCACTACGGGGCCCTGCCGAAGAAGTTCGCCGCCGTCACACCGCGCTTCTTCACCCCGGGCTACGCCACGATCGTGTCGGCCGTGATCGCGTCGGTCTTCTACGCCGTCATGCGCTTCGTGAACGAGAACGTGCTCTGGGACACCATCACGACCCTCGGTCTGATGATCTGCTTCTACTACGGCATCACGGCCTTCGCGTGCGTCTGGTACTTCCGCAAGCAGTGGTTCGACTCGGTGCGGAACGTCTTCTTCACCCTGCTGTTCCCCCTCGTCGGCGGGATCATCCTGGCGGCACTGTTCGTCATCACGCTGGTCGAGAGCATGGACCCCGACTACGGCAGCGGAACCGAATGGTTCGGCCTCGGTAGCGTGTTCGTCCTCGGGGTCGTGATCATCGGTCTCGGCATCGTGATCATGGTGATCCAGCGCTTCCGCAGCCCCGCGTTCTTCCGCGGCGAAACCCTGTCCCTCGACGCACCCATCAGCGCACGTTCCCTCAGAGGACGAAGCGCACGAAAGGAATCCCACCGATGAGCATCACCCCCGAGCGCGAAGCCGCACTGCTGGCGTCCATCCCCTCCGGTCTCTTCATCGGGGGCGAGTGGACGGATGCGACGGGCGCTCGCACCTTCGACGTCCGCGACCCCGCGACGGGCGCCGTCATCAAGACGATCGCCGATGCGACGCCCGAAGACGGCATGCGTGCCCTCGATGCGGCCGTGGCCGCGCAGGACGCCTGGGCAGCGACGCCGCCGCGGACGCGGAGCGACATCCTGCGCCGCGCGTTCGACCTGGTGCAGGAGCGCAAGGAAGACCTGGCGCTCGTCATGACGCTCGAGATGGGCAAGCCGCTCGCCGAGGCGCGCGGTGAGGTCGCCTACGGCGGCGAGTTCCTGCGCTGGTTCTCGGAAGAGGCCGTACGGATCGCCGGCCGCTACGGGCTCAACCCCGAAGGCACCGGTCGAATGGTGGTCTCGCAGCGTCCGGTCGGCCCGTCGTTCTTCATCACGCCGTGGAACTTCCCGCTCGCGATGGCGACGCGCAAGATCGCCCCGGCGCTCGCCGCCGGGTGCACCGTCGTGATCAAGCCTCCCGCGCTGACACCGCTCACCACGATGCTCTTCACCACCATCCTGGAAGAGGCGGGGCTCCCCGCGGGTGTGGTCAACGTCGTGAACTCGTCGTCGTCGTCGGCCCTGTCGGCGCCGATCATCGCCGACCCGCGGCTGCGGAAGCTGTCCTTCACCGGATCGACCGGCGTGGGACGCAAGCTCATCGCCCAGGCCGCCGAGGGCGTCCTGGGCGTCTCGATGGAGCTCGGCGGCAACGCTCCGTTCGTCGTGTTCGACGACGCCGATCTCGACAAGGCCGTAGAGGGTGCCCTCCAGGCCAAGTTCCGCAACATCGGTCAGGCCTGCACGGCCGCCAACCGTTTCATCGTGCACGAGAGCGTCGCGGAGGAATTCGCCCGCCGGGTGGGCGAGCGGGTCGCGGCGATGCGGATCGGACGCGGCACCGAGGACGGCGTGCAGATCGGACCGCTCATCGACGAGGACGCCGTGGCCAAGGCATCCGAACTCGTCTCGGACGCCGTGGAGCGCGGTGCGCGCCTGGTCACCGGCGGATCGGCGATCGAGGGCGACGGATCGTTCTTCCAGCCCACGGTCATCACGGACGTCGTGGCGGGCAGCGAGATCCTGCGCGAGGAGATCTTCGGGCCGGTGCTCGCGATCGCGCGCTTCCGGGACGAGGACGAGGCCGTTCGGCTCGCGAACGACACCGAGTACGGACTGGTGTCGTACGTCTACACGCAGGACCTCGCCCGCGGACACCGGATGATCGATCGCCTCGAGACGGGGATGATGGGACTGAACGTCGGCGTCGTCTCGAACGCTGCCGCACCGTTCGGGGGCGTCAAGCAGTCCGGCGTCGGGCGCGAGGGCGGCCTCGAGGGCATCCACGAATACCTGTCGACCAAGTACACGCTGATCCCCGTCGACTGACGCGGGCGAATGGAGCGATCATGACCGATTACGCCGTCGTCAACCCGGCTACGGGCGAGACCCTCGCCACGTACGACACCTTCACGGACGCGCAGGTCGAGGCGAGCGTCGCCGCGGCAACCGCCGCGTATCGCGACTGGGCGCGCGACGCATCCGTCGCCGAACGCGCCGAGCGTCTGAACCGCGTGGCGGACCTGCACCGCGAGCGTCGCGAGGAACTGGCCGAGATCATCGTGCGCGAGATGGGCAAGCCGCTCGCCGCGGCGCTCGGTGAGGTCGATTTCGCCGCCGACATCACGCAGTTCTACGCCGACAACGCCGCCAAGATCACGGCCGACCAGCCGATCGACATCCTCGGAGAGGGCATGGCCGTGGTACGCCGGTCGCCGCTCGGACCGCTGCTCGGGATCATGCCGTGGAACTTCCCGTACTACCAGGTCGCCCGATTCGCGGCGCCGAACGTCGCGATCGGCAACACGATCCTGCTCAAGCACGCGCCGCAGTGCCCCGAGTCCGCCGCGGCGATCGAGCGGATGTACCTCGACGCCGGGTTCCCCGAGGGGGTCTACGTCAACCTCTACGTCACCAACGAGCAGGCGGCGACCGTCATCGCCGACCCGCGCGTGCAGGGGGTGTCGGTCACCGGCTCGGAGCGTGCCGGTGCGGCCGTCGCCGAGGTCGCCGGCCGCAGTCTGAAGAAGGTCGTGCTCGAACTCGGCGGCTCGGACCCGTTCATCCTGCTCTCGACGGACGACCTCGACGCCGCCGTGGAGTCCGCGGTCGAGGCGCGGCTCGACAACGTCGGGCAGTCCTGCAACGGAGCCAAGCGGTTCGTGGTCGTGGACGCGCTGTACGACGCCTTCGTCGAGAAGTTCACCGCGGCGATGGCCGCCGCGACCGTCGGCGACCCGATGAGCGAAGACACCGTGCTCGGGCCGCTGTCGTCGCTCGCGGCCGCCGAGCGTCTCGAGCAGCAGGTGCAGCGCGCCGTCGAGCAGGGTGCGACGCTCGTCACGGGCGGCGTGCGAGACGGCGCCTTCTTCCCCGGCACGGTCCTGACAGACGTGACCCCCGAGATGGATGCCTACGGCGAAGAGTTCTTCGGACCCGTCGGTGTCGTCTACCGTGTCGCCGACGAGGCGGCCGCCGTCGCCCTGGCCAACGACACCGGCTTCGGACTGGGTTCGTATGTGTTCACGACCGACGAGGCCCAGGCCGAGCGGGTCGCCGACGCGATCGATGCGGGCATGGTCTACGTCAACCTCGTCCTCGCGGACTCACCCGAACTGCCGTTCGGCGGGGTGAAGCGCTCGGGCACGGGCCGCGAGATGGGGCTGCTGGGCGCCGACGAGTTCGTCAACAAGAAGCTCATCCGCGTCGCGTGATCGGGGAGGGACCATATTCACGGTCCTGACGCGTAGCGGGCGCGCGGCATCCGCGGGACGATAGATGTGAGGAGGTCTGTCTCATGGACGAGATGAACGAAGTCGTCAATCGCCTGAGCGAGGACGAGTGCTGGGATCGGCTGCAGACGCAGCAGCTCGGCAGGCTCGTCACGCACGTCGGCGAAGTCCTCGATGTCTTTCCCGTCAACTACGTCGTCGACGACGAGACGATCGTGTTCCGTACCGCCGAGGGCAGCAAGCTGTTCGAACTCACCGTGAACGATGAGGTGCTCTTCGAGGTCGACGACCACTCGGGAACGGATGCGTGGAGCGTCGTCGTGCGCGGGCACGCCCGTCGGCTCGCGACGAGCGCAGAGGTGCAGGCGGCCGACGGACTGCCGCTGCGGCCGTGGATCCCGACCCTCAAGTACAACTACGTGCGTGTCGAGCCGACGTCGATGACCGGTCGCGCTTTCGTGATCGGCCCGGAGCCCGACCGCTACGGAGTGGCGGACTGACCGCTACGGAGTGGCGGACTACTGAG
>CAYZEL010000058.1:0-12359 GCA_964477515.1 uncultured Microbacterium sp. | reverse complement strand
ACGGGCGCGCGGCCCTTGCCCTTCGAGGCCTTCGCCTTGCCGCCCGCCGGGGCGACGGTCTGGGCTGCGGGTGCGGGGGCCGCGGCAACCCGCTCCTTCGCCTCGACCAGCAAGAGCTTGCCCGCGGGGGTCAGCGTCCAGCCCGCCTTGTTCCGTGTGAAGAGCGGATGACCGACCTCGGCCTCGAGCTTGTCGATCGACGTGTACAGCGATGCGAGCGGGATCCCGAGAGTCTTGGCGGCGCGGGGGAAGTGCAGGTCCTCGGCTGTCAGGGTGACGAACCGTCGAAGCAGTGCGATCTTCACGGTCCACCTTTCGATCGTGCGCGGGATGCCTGATCAGGGCGCGATCAGGCCCGGCGAAGCTGCATGATCGACACTACGGTGATCGCGAGTCCCGCGATGAGCATGACCCAGCCGAGGATCGGTTCGTTGCTGCCGACGATTCCCCAGATGCCCACGCCGACCAACGCGAGTGAGGTCACGAGGCCGAGAATCATGTAGATGCGATAACGCGTGGGGCCCATCTGCGATTCGGATTCCATGGCCGCACTCTATCGAGGGCCGGAAGGCCGGATGTGGCGGCGCGCCCCGACGTTCCGCTCGGCGCTGCGCCCGGACGCGTTCAGCCCTTCGACTGGAAGACCGCGAAGGGCTGGACGGGCCCGCCCGCCAGCTGTGCGCGGAAAGTGTCGCTCAGGTCACCGAGGAGTTCACCGTGAACCTGGCGATTCCGATCACCGTGCTCATTGGTCGATCTCCCTTACGTATGGGCTTCGTTGCTCGTCGAGCGTACGGGATGCTCGCGAGTGCACGACCTCTGCCCGGTGCATATGTCGTGCATTCGGGCGGAGGCCGTGCACTCGGCGAAGACGGGCCTCAGGGGAGCGGCGGCGTCGCAGGGTCGGCGGCCGTCTCGACCGTGGCGTCCGCACGCCCCGGAGCGGGGACATCCGCTTCGTTCTTCGTGCGCCACGGCCGCTGCGTCCAGAACTCGAGAAGCTGCGCCCCGAGGCCGAAGAACACCATCGCCAGCCACACCAGCACGTTCAGCCAGGGGATCTGCAGCGCGACGATCAGCACGAGGCCACCCAGCAACGCCTTGACGACCGGAGGTTGCTCGCCACGCAGGATGAGCCTGCCCAGGTAGTAGGCGCCGTAGACGAACGTCGCGAGGGTCAGCACGATCCACACCAGGCCGAGGGCCAGCGCGAGGGGTGCGCCGATGATCGTGATCAGCAGGAAGAACAGGGCGACGGGAACCGCGATCGCGGCCACCAGCCCGACCAGCAGTGCCTTCCAGGGCGAGGGAACGAGGTGATCCGTCACCCGGTTCAACCACCGGGGGAGGAGGAGCCCCGCGAGGAGCGTGACCACGCTGAGGGCGACGAGTGCGTACAGCAGCCCGAGCACCCAGCCGGCGAAGACCACCCAGGGCGAGACCTGCACGTCAGCGCGCTGACGCGTCTGCACGAAGTCGACGGTGCCGGCGACGGATCCGTCGGCGATCTGGGCCTCGCGTTCGCTGAAATAGGTCACGTTGCCACCGACCGTGCCATCGATCCTGAGGTGGCCGACGGAGAGGAATGCGTCACGCCCGACCTCGCCGCCTATGCGGACATCGTTCGCGGCCCCGACGATGTCGGTGCCGAACGATCCCGTGTCGGTGACCGTGACGCTGGCGGCGAAGACGGTGCCGCTGCGGTCGACCTCGCCGCTGATCGTGACGTCCTGAGCCGCGAGCCGCACGTTGCCGTCAACGGTGCCCGTGATCGTTATGGTCTGTGCCGCGGCGATCACATCGCCCGTGACGTCGCCGCTGATCGTGACGCTCTGGCCCGCGGCGTAGACGTCGCCGTCGACGTTGTCCGAAACGTCGATCGTTGCGCCGCTGTAGAACTGCGGCCCCTCGAGGTCGCCGGTCGCGGCGGCGGACGACGCGGGTGCCTCGACGGACGGCGGCGCCGCGGCCACGGCGCCCGTCCCGGTGCCGAGGACGAGGATGCCGACCGCGAGCGTGGCGGCGGCGAATCGGTAGGTCTGTGACAGGACGCTCATGGCAATGCCTTTCTGTGATCTGGTCGGGCTACGCGCGGGTCACGCGCGAGTGGGGGCGGCGAGCTCTCGGGCGATCTGAGTCGCCCAAGCGTCGATGTCGTCCCAGTCGCGGAAATCGCCCGCGGGCAGAGCCCGTGCCGCTGCGGGCGCGAGCTTCATCATCCGCTCGGCCATTCCGACCGGCGGGGCGTCCGGGTCCCACGCGCCGAAGAAGACTTTCTGATCGCGCGGATGCAGCAGCTCGGCCAGCTCGTCGAACTCTTTCGGCCGCGTGGTTTCGCGGGGGTCCTTGCCGTCTGCTCCGACAGGTTCCGAGCCGAGCGGACCGCTGCTGAACAACCAGACCGGTCGCGCCGCGAGCAGATGGCGGTGGTGCTCGACGAACGTCGTCGCGTCCTTCAGCCAGTGCGTGATGTACGCGGCGCCGCCTATGACGAAGGCGTCGTATTCGTCGAGGTCGTCGATCCGTGAGATGGGGCGGGCCTCGGCGGGCACACCGGCGTCCGTGAGGACCTCCGCGATCCGCTCGGCGATGCCCGCCGTGGATCCGTGTCGGCTGGCGTATGCGACGAGAACGGGCATCGCTCAGCGCTCCGGGGTGGGGCGTGCTCTGCCGACTCGCGGCATCCGAATCCTGCGGTGGCTTGCCATGGTGCACTCCTCGCTCGAAAGGGCTCCTGCGCTCAAGCCTCTGCCCGCCCGAGCGGCCTCGGCAGGGTCGTTGGTCCCGCCGTGACGAGTCGATCGCGGGACCTTCGCCCCTGCGGCTACGGCTCGCGGCGACGGATGCTGGAGACATGACGGTTTCGACTCCGCGGCCATCAGCGCCGCACACGTACACGGTTCGTGCCGGCGCGACACCCGGGGGACCCGCGGTCGCGCACGCGGGCTCGGAAACGATCACCTTCGACGGCAGCTGGGGTGCGGCGGTGCCGAGCGGGCTCCCGGGGCCGGCCGACCTGCTGGCATCCGCGTTCGCCGCGTGCCTGTTGAAGAACGTGGAACGGTCGTCGCAGTTGATGCCGTTCCGCTACGAAGACGTCGATGTCGTGGTCACGGCACATCGGCAGGACAGTCCGCCGCGGTTCACGGGGATCCATTACGAGCTGTACCTTGTCACCGACGAGCCGCCGCGTCGCGTCGAGCTTCTGCACGAGAACCTGCGCCGGTACGGCACGGTTTACAACACGCTCGCGAGCGTGTGCGAGGTCGAGGGCACGATCGTCGTGACGTCGGCGACAGCGGCCTAGTCGCTCACGGCGCGTGGGGAGCTACCAAGGCGCCCTCGCGATTCGTGCCGAGCGGGCCGCTTGCCGCCGAGCGCGCCGGTTGCGCGCGGTGTGTATGCGGCGCGCTCAGCACTAACCGGCGGACTCGGTGTCATGCGCGGCGGGCCTCCGGCGGCAGCGGGTAGCGGCGCCGCAGCACGAGGCGTTGCGCGAGCGTCCACGTGACCGTCACCGTCAGATACAGGGCGGCGGCGAGCGGCACGAACAGCAGCACGACGGCCGTCGCGTACTGCAGCAGACCCATGACGCGTTGGGCGCCGGCGGATGTCAGGGGCGAGGCATCCGCACCCGCACCCGCACCCGCACCGGAAGTCGGCGGGCGGAACGCGCGGCGGGTGACCTCGGCGACCGCGCACACGATGAGCACGAGGACGCCGAAGACGACGCACGTCGCCGGGTCGAGGGCGCCGAGCGATCCGAGCACGGATGTTCCCAGTGGTACGCCGGCGAGTTGCTCCGCGAGGAGAGCGTTCGCGTGGCCCGCGATCGACGTGTGCAAGAACAGCGCGTAGATGACGCCGACCACGGGAGCCTGGGCCAGCATCGGCAGGCATCCGGCGAACGGTGACGCGTTCTCGTCGGCGTAGAGCCGCATCATCTCGCGCTGCTGTCGTTCGCGGTCGTTCTTGTGGCGCTTCTGGATCTCGCGCAGCCGCGGGGCGAGGCGCGCGCGCGTCTGCTCGGCCCGCGCCTGCGAGATGCCGACGGGGATCAGTGCGGCACGCACGAGCAGCGTCACGAGCACGATCGCGGCGGCGGCCGATGCTCCGCCCGCGATGGGGGAGAGAAGGTCGGTTAGCCACATCATCGCCGCGTACACGGCGTCGAGGATGGCTGCGAGCGGGGGCAGGGCAAAGAGGTCCACGGAGGTTTCCGATCGTCGAGTCTGGGCGGGCGGCGTATGACCGCGACAGACGTCGGCGAAGCACCCCCGCGCGGGGGCGTGAAACCGAGGGCTACGCGGCCGAGGCCGCGATACCCGGGGCTCGAGGGCGGGAGTGGCCCGCGGCATCCGGATCGCTCTGCGCCGGGGGAGTGGCCATGCCGAGCGAGCCGTCCGGGTCGATCCCGGTGCCGGATCCGGATGCCTGGAGCCGCACCAGATGCGCGAGCACCGCGAGCGTCGCGACCGCCGCCATGACGAGGACGACGAGGCCGATCGTCGCGCCGGATTCGAGGGCGGACGTTGCACCGGCGGTGACGAGCACGAGCGTCAGAAGGGCAGCGCACATCTCTCGCACCGCTGATCACCTCCGCCCGATCGTGGCTTCACGCTAACAGGCCCGAGCTCGGCGCCGCACGGGTGGCGTGCGCAAAGGACCCGAATCGACCGCGCGGACCGCGGGACGCGGAGCGTTTACCCGGCAGACATCGCGCCGTTCCCGACCGTCCAGGCGACCTCGATGGTGTGGACGCATCCCGTTCTCTCCAACTTCAGGAGCCCCATGCCCCGCCTTCTTTCCGGACTCGCCGCCGCGGTGGCCTGCGCCCTCGGTGCTGCCGCCGTCGTCGCGTTGCCGTCCGCCGCTGTCGCCGATCAACCCGGCATCCGCATCAACGAGATCGAATCATCGGGCGGCACACCCGGCGACTGGATCGAGCTGTACAACCCCAGTGACGTAGAGATCGTGCTCGACGGGTACGTGGTGAAGGACTCGACGGATGCGGATTCGTACACGATTCCGGTCGGCACGACCGTGGCAGCGGGGGAGTTCCTCGTGCTCGACGCCGTCGCCTCGGGCGTGGGCGACTTCGGCTTCGGCCTCGGCGGCGGCGATTCCGTGCGGCTCTTCGACGCGTCTGCGAACCTCGTCGACGAATACACCTGGACGTCGCACGCCGCCACGACCTGGGGCGTGAACGACGCGGGCGAATGGGCGCTCACCAGCGAGGCGACGAAGGGTACGGCGAACACGTTCGCGGCGGCGGAGCCCGACCCTGACCCGTCCGGTTCGACGGACCCGGACCCCGATCCGTCCGGCTCGGCCGATCCCGACCCCGTCGCATCCGATGTGGTCGTCAACGAGATCTACTACGACGAGATCTCGGGCTACACCGATCGCATCGAGCTCTTCAACCGGGGCACCGCCACGGTCGATCTGACCGGATGGCGCGTCGCCGACGACAAGCGCACCGAGTTCGGCAACCTCGCCGCGGGAACCATGATCCCCGCCGGTGGCTTCGTCATGCTCGTCAAGGACACCGACTTCCCCTTCGGCCTCGGCAAGGGCGACGAGGTCGTGCTGTACGACGCATCCGGAACCGAGGTCGACGCGTACGCGTACGCGAACACCGCGCCCCTCGCCATCTGGGCACGCTGCCCCGACGGGACGGATGCCTGGGCCCCGGCCACGGTCGCCACGCCCGGCGCCGCGAACGACTGCGCGCCGATCGTCGAGCCCGGCTCGGTCGTGATCAACGAGATCGACTCGCAGCCCGCCGACTGGGTCGAGTTCTACAACCCCGGGACTGAGTCCCTCGACATCTCGGGCTACGAGATCCGCGACGACTCCGACGACCACCGCTGGCAGTTCCCGACCGGGACGTCGATCGCGGGCGGCGGATACCTCGTGGTCGACGAGACGACGAGCGGCCTCTCGGGCGGGGTCACGACCCTCTTCACGGCGGCCGTCGGGATCGGCAGCGCCGACCGCATTCGTCTGTATGACACGCAGGGAACCATGATCGACGACTCGCTGCCGTGGTCCGGGCACGCGGCGATCGGCGGGGACGCCGCTGCGGCCACGCTCGCACGCTGCCCGGATGGTGTCGGTCCGTTCGTTCTCGCCTACCCGACGTCGGGCGCCACGAATTCGTGCGTGCTGCCCGACGTGCAGATCAACGAGATCGAATCGAACGGTGACGCCACCGACTGGATCGAGATCATCAACATGGGTTCGACCACGGTCGACCTCTCCGGCTGGTCGGTCATGGACAGCGACCCGATCGGTCACGCGTCCGAGACGACGCCGCTGCCGAGTGGAACCACGCTCGCGCCGGGTGCGCTGTTCGTCTTCGATCAGCCGACCGACTTCGTGTTCGGGCTGGGCGGTGGCGACACCGTCACCGTCCGGAACGCGCAGAACGTCACGGTTGCCGAGTACGCCTACCGAGCGCACGCCACAGGTGTCTGGGCACGCTGCGCCGACGGTTCCGGTGACTTCGTCGACCTTGGCGTGTCGACCAAGGGTCTGCTGAATGCGTGCGGCAATCCCGTCCGCATCAACGAGGTCGAATCGGATGGCGGTGAGCCCGGCGACTGGGTCGAGCTGGTCAACCCGACCTCGACCGCGCTGGATGTGAGCGGAATCGTCGTGAAGGACAACGACGACACCCACGCGTACGAGATCCCGGTCGGCACGACCATCCCCGCCCTGGGCTACCTCGTGATCGAGGGAGAGACGCTGGGCTTCGGCCTCGGGAAGGACGACAGCGTCCGCCTGTTCGAGGGCGACGCGCTGCGCGACTCCACGACCTGGGGCCCCGACCACGCCGTCACCACGTGGGGCCGTTGCCCCGATGTGTCCGGTACGTTCGCCGCGACAGCCGAGTCGACGAAGGGCGCCGCGAACATCTGCGTCGGCGACATCCCCGTCGGCGAGTGGCCGGGTTCGGACGCTGTCACCGTCGTCGACACGGCGCCGATGTTCCTCGCGGACAGCTCGGGACTCGACACGCAGCTGACGTCGGACGGCACCTTCCTCTGGGCGGTCGACAACGGCACGGGCACCTTCTGGAAGCTCAAGGTCGCAGCCAACGGCTCGGCGACATTCGCGGACGGGTGGGCTCATGGCAAGCGCGCGCGCTTCCAGCGGGATGCCTCGAACCCCTCCGCGGCGGGTCCCGACACCGAAGGCATCACGGTCGACGGCTCCGGGTGGGTGTACCTCGCGTCCGAGCGCGACAACAGCGCCAAGGGCGTCAACCAGAACGTCGTCCTGAAGGTCGACCCGGACGCGCCGGGGCCGGACGTCGTCGCAACCCAGGAATGGGACCTTACGAGTCTGCTGCCGAGCGTCGGCGCGAACCTGGGTATCGAGGCGGTCGAGTGGATTGCCGACGGCGACCTGAGGGGTCTGATCGACACGACGACCGACGCCGCATACGACCCGACGCGCTACCCCGACCACGGTGACGGCCTGTTCTTCGTCGCGGTCGAGGACGGCGGCGGGGTGTTCGCCTTCGCCCTGAACGCGAACGGCACGGCACGGCTCATCGCGACGCTCGACCCGGGGCTCACCGGTGTCATGGCGCTCGACTACGACACCGTGCTCGATGTGCTGTGGGCGGTCTGCGACAACGGATGCCAGGGCACGGCGGCGCAGATCACGCTGAACGGCACCGCTCAGCCCGCGATCGTGCACGTCGCGCGTCCCGCGAGCATGCCCGACATCAACAACGAGGGCTTCGCCACGGCGCCTTCTTCGGTGGCCGGGTTCGCCCGCGCGGCGTGGTGGTTCGCGGACGGCTTCACCTCGAGCGCCCTCCACACGGGTACGGTGTCGCCGGGTGCCGTGTACCCGGGAACGCCTGTCGACCCGGGGACGGGCGCGCCCGGCGCCGGCACCCCCGGCACGGGGACCCCCGGCACCCCGGGTCTTCCGCAGACGGGATCGGGTGCGCCGCTCGCCGGCGAGCAGTTGGTCGTGGCCAACAGCGGCGACGTCACGGCTCCGAACGCCGCCGAGCCGGGTGGGCGTGTCACGATCAACACCGGCTCGCAGAATGCGGGCACCCCGGTGACGGTGTGGATGTACTCGACGCCGGTGCAGATCGCGTCGGGCACGCTCGATGCCTTCGGCCGGATCGCCGTGACGATTCCGTCGAGCGCCGCGCTCGGGACGCACCGCCTGGCCGTGTTCGCGACGGATGGCGAGCTGCTGGGCTGGACCAGCATCCGGATCGTCGCGGACGGCACGCTCGCCCAGACCGGTTCGGACGAGAACGGCACGGGTCTGACTCTCGCGCTGCTTCTGATGCTCGCGGGAGTCGCCGCGATCGTCGTGCGCAGGCGCGCGCGCACGACCTGACGCATCCGTCGGTCGAATCGGGCGGTGCCGGTGGATGACCTCCGCGGACACCGCCCGTTTCGGCACGCCTCGGTGCGGTGACGCGGGCGTTCGGTAGCGTGGCCGCATGCGTGATCGACGACCGACCTGGACTCTCGGTGGCATCGGGCTCATCGTCTGCGGCGTGCTCGGAATGCTCCGCACGACCGCCCCGGGGATGCCGGGCGCACTCGTCCTCGGCGGCATCACGGACCTCGTCTACGCGGTCGCGGTCATGCTGTTCGCTTTCGGAACCACGGCGGCGGCGAGCGTGGTGGCCCGACGTCCGCTCGGTGTCACGACCATGACGATCGTGGCCGTGTGGCCGCTGATCGACACCGTCGCCGTCCGGTTGCTGCCGCAGGATGGAACGTCGCTCGGTGCCTGGACGACCTATGGATACGTGACCCTGGTCGTGCAGACCGGAGCCGCCCTCATCGCGGCGACGCAGATCGCCCGGGCCGGTGTGGTGGGGTCGCCCTGGTGCTGGGCTCCGCTGTGGGTTCTGGGGTTCCAAGCGCTCGCGTGGGCCGTGCCGCAGATCGTCTTCGTCTCGATCGGGCCGGGCGCGATCCAGAGCTGGGCGGATCTGCTCGTGCTCGTCGGAGCGCTCGCTGCCCTGAGCGGGACCCTCGGCCTCGGCATCCTGGCTCTCGTCCTCGCGGCGCAGCAGCGGCCGGACACCGTCGAGGTCTACCGCTCGGCGTGACCGCGACGCTGACCGCGTAACGTCTGATCCATGGTGACGCGACTGCTGCTGATCTCCGACACCCACGTTCCGGATCGGTCCCGTGGCATTCCCGACGAGGTGCGTGTGGCCGCCGATGCCGCGGACGTGATCGTCCACGCGGGGGATTGGACCGCGGAATCCGTCCTCGATGATCTCGAACAGCACGGCGAACTGATCGGCGTCTACGGCAACAACGACGGGCCCGAGCTGCGCGCCCGGCTGCCAGAGATCGCCCGGCGGGAGATCGAGGGCGTGCGCTTCGCGGTCATCCACGAGACAGGTGACGCGAAGCGCCGACATGCGTGGACGGATGGCTCATTTCCTGACACCGACGTTCTGATCTTCGGGCACAGTCACATTCCGTGGGACACCGTGAGCCCGGGTGGTCTTCGCCTGCTGAACCCGGGCTCGCCGACCGACCGGCGTCGCCAGCCGCACCGCACGATGATGACCGTCGTCGTCGACGACGGCGCGGTGCGCGATGTGACGCTCGTTCCGATCGGCTGATCGCGGGTTGTCTCAGGGGCGCGCGAGTGCGTCCCAGTCGATGTCCATCCGCTCGGGACGAGACGTCGAGATGCGCGCGGGCAGGACGCCCCCGACCTTCGGCCAGTGCTTGCGCGTCGTGACGACCTCCGTCGCAACGCGCACGGGCTCCACACCCGGGGCGTCCGGCACGATCTCGATCTGGCAGGCCTGGTATCCCCAACGGCGCGTCGGTTCCGAGGCCGACACGATCATCACCGTGCCGTGCACCGCGTCCGCGATGGGGTCGCCCATGAGTCGCTCGAGCTGACGGGTGATGTTCTCGATCTCGTCCACGGCTGGAGCCTATCCCGACCCCGGGCGTCGCCGTCCCGGGCAGGCGGTGTCACGCGCCGAGCGACAGGTTCGGCCAGGCCTCGATTCCGAACTCGTGTCGCAGGGCGCTGCGCGCCGCGAGCCATCCGCCGAGGCCGTGTACGCCCGGCCCGGGGGTGACGGACGCGGAGGCCAGATACACGCCGGGCAACGGCGTGCGCCACGGATCGGTGCTGAGGATCGGACGGCGCACGAGTTGGAGCAGATCCGGGGTTCCCGCCGAGATATCGCCACCGGGATAGTTCGGGTTGTGTCGCTGCAGGTCAGCCGCCGTCCACGACGACATGCCCAGGATCGTGTCGCGGAAACCCGGGGCGAAGCGCTCGATCTGTCGAATGACGGCCTCGCCGCGATCGGCCGTGCTGCCGGCGGGAACGTGCGTGTACGTCCACAGCGTGTGCATGCCCTCGGGAGCCCGGGAGTCGTCGAAGACGGACGGTTGCGATGCGAGGACGTACGGCAGCCCGCTCAGGCGTCCGTTCGCGACCTCGTTCTCGCTCGCCGCGATCTCTTCGCGCGAACCGCCCAGGTGCAGGGTGCCCGCACGGCGCAACTCGGGATGCGTCCACGGAACCGGTTCCGACAGGGCGAAGTCGACCTTGGCCGAGGCGTTGCCGTACCGGAAGTTCGACAGCGCTCGGCGGTAGCGGTCGGGCAGTCGCGGACCCGCGAGCCGCACGAGAGCACGCGGAGTCAGATCGAGCAGCGTCACGCGGGCGCGGGGGAGATCGGCGAGGCTCGTGACCTCGAAGTCCGTCTCAATGGTCCCCCCGTGCGCGAGGATGTCGTCGCGCATCGCGTCGGCGATCGCCTGACTGCCACCCCGGGGGATCGGCCAGCCGCGCGCGTGCGCATACGCGGTCAGGGCGAGTCCCGCAGCGGCTGAGGCGAGGCTCGGGAGTGGGAGCGACGTGTGGGCGGCCGCGCCGGTCAGGAGTGCGGGCGCGGCACGTCCCCGGAACCGCGCATTCCATGCGGGAGTGCCCTGTTCGAGCGTCGCGGCGGCGAAGGCGAGCGCCGTGACCGGACTCGTCGGCACCCGCAGCAGCGACTGTCCGGTGAGATCGGCGACGTGACTCGAACGTTCCGCCAGGGGCCCGATGAGCGCAGCATACGCCGCGCCATCCGACCCGAGGCCCTCGCGAGTGCGCTCGAGATCGCGGTACGCGATCGCCGCGGCGCCCTTGTCGAGCGGATGGGCGAAAGAGACATCCGGGGTGACGAAGTCGACACGCCGGGTGAGCTCGAACTCGCGGAAGAAGCGCGATTCGAACGCGAGCGGATGCACGGCCGAGCACACGTCGTGGGTGAATCCCGGCAGGGTCAGCTCACGCGACGAGGCTCCGCCACCGACGCGCGCCGCGCGCTCGAACGCGCCCACAGACAGGCCCGCCCGAGCGAGCGTCACCGCCGCGGCC
The DNA here is from genome assembly GCA_964477515.1 of uncultured Microbacterium sp. Lineage (GTDB taxonomy): Bacteria > Actinomycetota > Actinomycetes > Actinomycetales > Microbacteriaceae > Microbacterium. Next base: position 956 of record CAYZEL010000058.1, on the reverse strand, counting down.
AGCCCGTTGGGACCGGCCCCGCCGATGACCGCCTCCACCCCGGTCGCCCGTTCGATGGTGCGCGGCGCGCTCACGCGTCGTCTCCTCCCCGTGGGTCGGTGTCGCCGTCGACGGCGTCCGTGCCTTCCTCATCCGCGGTCGACGCCTCGGCGGAGGTGCTCATCCCTTCGGCCAGGTAGGCCAGACGATGGAGGGTCTCCGCGTTGCGCCACCGCAACATCGCATCGGCGATCGGGCAGGGGATGAGGGTCGCGGGCCCCGCGACCGCGTGTTCCTGAATTCTGACGACGCACCCCTCGTCACGGGGCTTCACGTCGATCGTCACCCGTGCCTCGCCGATCGGCCATCCCTTCGCCGTCATCACCATGCGGTGCGGCGGGTTCCACTCGATCGAGGACGTTTCGTCGTCGATCAGCGCGGGCCACACCCCGACGGAATGGTGCAGGCGCCCACCCGCTTCGGGCCACCCGGCGTCGACGTCTCGCATGCGCGTCGCACCCACGACCCAGGCCGGGTAGAGCCATCCGTCCTCGAGAACGCGGAAGACGGCCTCGGGCGGGCAGTGCAGGACTCTGACGTTGCGGGCCATGGGGTCTCTTCCGTTTCTGCGGGCGTCTTCCGATTGTCCTATGCCCCGAGCATCCGTGGCCGGGGCTTGACAGTGCCGAGCGCCTCGACCGTTCGTCGTCTGGTGGGTCGCGATCAGCTGACGCAGCTCGGTGTCGACCGTCCACGGGTCGCTGACCGCGGCCATGGTCGTGTCCGGGACGCGGGACAGGGCGACGGCGACCTCATGGTCTGGGTCGGGGTCGTGGGCGAGCCGCCCGCCGAAGTCGACGGTTGGCAAGGTGGCGGTGTTCCAGGTGTGGGTGGGCTGCACGGAGCGTGATTGGGCGGTGTATCCGCGGTATGCGTCGAGGGCGTCGGCCAACCGTGCGCCGGCGGTCTCCAGGGCG
>CAYZEL010000057.1:0-12596 GCA_964477515.1 uncultured Microbacterium sp. | reverse complement strand
TGACCATCACCCATCAAGGAACAACCGCAGTGACACCACAAGACGGGACTTGACCTGATTGGTCAGGCATAGTAGCCATGTGAGTCACTCAATGACGGAGCCGTCTGCGCCTAGCGCGAACAGAGGCATGAGGGTCAGCACGATAACGGTGAAATCTGGACTCGTCCTTGAGTTGCCGAAAACAGTCGTGCTCTGTGTAGTCGGCGGAAATAACGTCGGCAAGTCTCAATTTCTTCGTGAAGTACAACAGTCGATAGTCGCGGAGCAACCAACTTCAGGTTTCCTCGTCGATTCAGTCTCGGTCCAGTTCGAGTTTGCCGGCGGGGACATATCCGGGTGGTTGGAGGAACACGGCGTTCAGAGCACGGACCCGAATCGAGGGGTCGTGTGGGCCGCGCGAGGGCTCGAAGGCAGCTCAGGTCACCGACTGGAGCACCTCCAGCAGTGGGTCAGTAACCCACGCCCCTATCTGACTGCGATCGCGGACTGGTTCATTCGAGCGTTAGATTCGGGGCGGCGCGTCGGCCTCGCGACTGGGAGTCTCGGGATTGCTGGCATGCTCCAGCCCATGGGCGGACCTCTCTATGAGTTGTGGCTGGACGGCGATAGGGAGTCAGAGTTCTCGGACATATGCATGCGTACATTCGGCTTCCCACTGACTTTGGACCGAGTTACTGGCAACGTGCAGCTGCGCGTGGGAACTCCAAGCGTGGAAACGCCTCCATTGCAGCATCCAACACGGGAATACACCGATGCTGTCGCCAACCTGCCACCGGTGGCTGACCAAGGCGATGGGGTGAAGAACTATCTGGGCATGGTCCTTCATCTCATGACTGCCCACGAGGCGATAACAATCATCGATGAACCGGAAGCTTTCCTGCACCCCGCACAAGCTCGCGCGCTCGGTCGTCATCTCGGGCAGCAGGCAGTGAAACAAGAACGTCAGTTGCTCACCGCGACCCATGACCGGGACTTCGTCCTGGGATTGCTGGAAGCGAACTGTCCAGTCCTCTTCCTTCGGATCAATCGCGCGGGGAATACGAACTCCTTCGCGCCGCTGCTACCCGAAGATGTGCAAGCTATCTGGGACAAACCTGCACTTCGATATTCCAACCTGATTCAAGGGCTTTTTCACCAAGCCGTTGTCGTCTGCGAAGGCGACCCCGACTGCCGATGGTATGCGGCTGTACTTGACCACCTCGCTTCCCAAGGAACATTCTCGGCGGAAGAGGTGCTCTTCGTTCCTGGCGGCGGCAAAGACCAAGTTCCTGCCTCCCTGCATGCCCTTGACTCATTGCAGGTTCAATCATTCGGGTTACTCGACTTCGACGTCCTCTATGACACGAGCTTCATCAAGAGGCTGGCACTCGCGCGACAGATACCCGAGGAGCGGCTGCTCCTTCTTTCACGTGCCATCCGTTCCCAACTCAGCACCACCGCCATGCGGAAACGCGCTAAGGAGACTGGGATTCGCGGTCTCCCCGCCGGGAACTGCGCGACCATGGCCGACGAGATGATCTCGATTCTTCGTTCACACCGGATCTTGGTAGTGGAAGCGGGAGAGCTCGAGTCTTTTGACAACACGATCGGGGGTCATGCGTCCGCGTGGGTATCTGAAGCTCTCGCGCGCGGCATACATAAATCCAGCACCGAGGCCCGTGCGGTTCTCGCGCCCGTAATCGCCGCGCTCAATAGTGAACGCGCAGTGTCACCGCTGAAAAAAATCGAGGCGCCCCCCGACGGAGTAGCTCAGCTCTTCAGGTTCCTCGATTGCCTCACTTCAGAGTGAGACGCCCAGGCGTTTGTCGAACTTCAAGCTACCCGCGGTGTCCGACCCGAGCGGCGAGTAGCGGGCGCGGCTAGAAGCCCAGGCGCCCGAGCTGCTTCGGGTCGCGCTGCCATTCCTTCGCCACCCGCACATGCAGGTGCAGGTACACGCGCGACTTCATGAGCGGCTCGATCTGCGCACGCGCCCGAGCCCCGACGTCCGCGAGCCGTGACCCGCGATGCCCGATGATGATGGCCTTCTGACTGTCGCGCTCGACCACCAGGTCGGCATAGACGTCGATCAGATCCGAGTCCTCGCGCGGCAGGATGTCGGCGATCGTCACCGCGATCGAGTGCGGCAACTCGTCGCGAACACCCTGCAGCGCCGCCTCGCGGATGATCTCGGCGATGCGATCCTCGGTCGACTCATCCGTCACCACATCCGCGCCGTACAGCGCGGGCCCCTCCGGCATCAGCGACAGCAACTCGTCGGCGAGAACCTCGAGCCCCTCACCCGCCTCGGCCGACAGCGGAATGACCGCGGCCCAGTCCTCACGCAGCGCATCGACCTCGAGCAGCCGCTCGGTGATCTGCTCGCGCGACGCGGCATCCGTCTTCGTCACCAGCGCGACCTTCTTCGCGCGGCGATACCCGTCGAGCGACTCCGCGATGCGGCGGTCACCCGGCCCGACCTTCTCGGTCGCGGGCACACAGAACGCGATCACGTCGACGTCACCGAGCACCTGATCGACCAGGTGATTGAGGCGTTCGCCGAGCAGCGTCCGTGGCTTGTGGATTCCGGGGGTGTCGACGATGACGAGCTGCCCAGCGGGACGATTCAGGATGCCCCGGATGGCCCGGCGCGTCGTCTGCGGCTTCTCGCTCGTGATCGCGATCTTCTCCCCCACCAGGGCATTCGTCAAAGTCGACTTGCCGACGTTCGGCCGCCCGACGAACGTGACGAAGCCACTCCGGAGCGTTCCCGATCCGTCCCCCGTGCCATCGTGCGAAACCGCATCAGTCACGGGATTCTCCCTTTCGTTTGCGCCCCTCGGACGCGGCGACCTTGTCGATCGGTCCGGTGTTCGATTCGGCGAAGGCCTCTTCGGCGGCGATGAGTTCGGGCGAACGCTCGACGAAGACGGTGGCGATACCCCGACCCCGCCCGCGCGAGGCACCCCCGGTCATGACGATGCCATCGTGCGTCGCCTCGGCACCCGGCAGCGGAACGCGGCCCAGGGCCTTGCCGAGCAATCCGCCGATCGAGTCGACGTCGTCGTCGTCCAACTCGATACCGAAAAGGTCACCGACGTCGTCCAGCGAACTGCGGGCACTCACGCGATAGCGGCCCGGGCTCAGTTCGACGATCTCGTTCTGCGGCACGTCGTACTCGTCCGCGATCTCGCCCACGAGCTCTTCGATCAGATCCTCGAGCGTCACGAGCCCGGCGATGCCGCCGTACTCGTCGACGACGATGCAGACGTGCACGGCGTCGCGCTTCATCTGCTGCAGCAGGGTCTCGGCCATCATCGACTCGGGCACGAAGCTCGCCGGCCGGAGGATCTTGCGGATGCCCTGGGTGCGCCATCCGTCGCCCGCACCGAACCCCGACTGGACCAGGTCTTTCAAGTACAGGATGCCGACGATGTCGTCGTCACTGCCCTCGGTGACAGGGATGCGCGAGACCCCCGTGCTGAGGAACAGACTCATCGCGTCGTCGGTCGTCGCCGAAGCGTCCAGCGTCACCATGTCGGTGCGCGGCACCATGACGGAACGCACGAACGTGTCGGTGAAGTCGAAGACCGAGTGGATGAGCTCCCGGTCCTCGTCTTCGATCAGGTCCGCCTCGGCGGCCTCGTCGACCATGCTCAGCAGCTGCTGTTCGGACGCGAACGACGCTACTCGGCGTCGGCCCGGCGTGACGCGATTGCCGAGTGCGACCAGCGCCCCGGCGATCGGACCCAGGATGATGCGGACGAACCGCACGATCGGCGCGCACGCGCGCAGCAGGCCTTCGGCATGCTGACGACCGACGGTGCGCGGGCTCGCGCCGACGAGCACGAACGAGGCTCCGGTCATCAGGACGACCGCGGCGAGCATCGCCCACCAGATCGAGTCGAACAGGATCGTCAGCGCGACCGTGACGAACACGGCGGCCGCGGTCTCGGCCAGGATGCGGATGAAGACCACCGCGTTGAGGTGGGCGTCGTTGTCGGAGGCGATCGCGCGCAACGAGCGACGCGCACGCGCCGTCAGCGACCACTCGGCCAGATCGGCGCGCGAGGTGACGCTCAGCGCCGCGTCGAGCGCGGCCATGAGCCCCGCGAACGCGACGAGGAAGAATGCTGCGAGGAGGAGAAGGAGTGCGGTCATGCGGGTCTGCGGCGCCGCTCGCGCACCGAGAAGCCGATCAGCAGATCGCGCTGCAGACCGAACATCTCGCGCTCTTCTTCGGGCTCGGCGTGGTCGAATCCGAGCAGGTGCAGCAGACCGTGAGTCGTCAACAGCAGCAGCTCGTCCTCGGTCGTGTGACCGGCGTCACGCGCCTGCGTCTCGGCGACCTGCGGGCAGAGGACGATGTCGCCGAGCAGACCCGGAGGCGTCGGGATGTCTTCCGTGCCGGGTCGCAGCTCGTCCATCGGAAAGCTCAGGACGTCCGTCGGGCCCGGCTCGTCCATCCACTGCACGTGCAGGGCCTCCATGGCGCCCTCGTCGACGAGGATGATGGCGACGTCCGCTTCGGGGCTGACGTGCAGCTCTGCGAGGTTGTACTCCATCAGCCGCAGCAGCTTCGTCTCGTCGATACCCGTCACCCCGGACTCGTTGGTGATCTCGATGGTCACGAGCGCCCTCCCTGGGCTTTACGATCCGACGACTGATGGTTCGGAGCTTTGCGGTCACGCGGACCGATCGGACGGGTCGACGACCGGCGCTCGGCACGGTTGGCGAACTGGGCCGCCTGCTCGCGCTCATACCGCTCGGCGGTGCGCTGCTCGTCGTACTCGGTGTACGCGTCGACGATCTTTCCGACGAGCGTGTGCCGCACGACATCCGCGCTCGTCAGGCGGGCGAAATGGATGTCGTCGATGTCGTCGAGCACACGGGTCACCAGGCGCAGGCCCGACGATCCGCCCGGGAGGTCCACCTGCGTGATGTCGCCCGTGACGACCATCCGCGTGTTGAAACCGAGGCGGGTCAGGAACATCTTCATCTGCTCGGGCGTGGTGTTCTGCGCCTCGTCGAGCACGACGAACGAGTCGTTGAGCGTCCGCCCGCGCATGTATGCGAGAGGTGCGACCTCGATCGTTCCGGTCGCCATGAGCTTCGGGACGATGTCGGGGTCCATCATCTCGTTCAGAGCGTCGTACAGCGGACGCAGGTACGGGTCGATCTTGTCGTTGAGCGTGCCCGGCAAGAATCCGAGCCGCTCCCCCGCCTCGACGGCGGGACGAGTCAGGATGATGCGGCTGACCTCTTTGCGCTGTAGCGCCTGAACGGCCTTCGCCATCGCGAGATAGGTCTTGCCGGTACCGGCCGGGCCGATGCCGAACGTGATCGTGTTCTCTTCGATCGCGTCGACGTATTCCTTCTGCCCGAGCGTCTTCGGGCGGATGATCTTGCCACGGGACGACAGGATGGCCTCACCCAGCACATCGCTGGGACGGCGCGACGGATCGTCGCCGAGCAACCGCGCCGACGACGTGACGTCGGCGGGCGCAACGGTGTAGCCCTCACGGGTCATCGCGAGCAGCTCATCGACGAGCGTACGAGCGGCGGCCACGGCATCCGCGGGTCCGGAAAGCGTGATCTCGTTACCTCGGACGTGGACATCGACGCCCGGATGCTCCTTCTCGACCACGCGCAGAAGTCGATCCTGCGGGCCGAGCAACTGCACCATCGCGACGCCGTCGGCGAGAACCCGATCGCTGACGGTCAGTTCACCCGACGAAGCCTCTTCGGTCGGTTCAGTCACTGACGCTCTTCTCGGAAAGTCCGCCCGCGAGTACGTGGGCGTGTACATGGAAAACGGTCTGCCCCGCCCCGGCGCCGGTGTTGAAGACCAGCCGGAAGTCGCCGTCGGCGTGCTGCATCGCGAGGGTGTTCGCGAGGCCGATCATCTCGGCGAGGAGGTCCGGGTCGCCGGCGGCGAGCTCGACGACGTTGCGATACTTCTCGGTCTTCGGGATCACCAGCAGGTGCAGGGGTGCGCGCGGCGCGATGTCTCTGATGGCGAACACGTTCTCGGTCTCGCCCACCATCTCGGAGGGGATGTCGCCGCGCAGGATGCGCGTGAAGATCGAGGGTTCTGTGCTCACCGGTCCAGTCTACCGAGCGGCGCTGCGTGGCGGTCGGGCCTACCAGCGGCCGAGGGCGGCGCTCGCCACCGCCAGGGCGGCGGGGCCGGCCGTCGACGTCCGCAGCACCGTCTCGCCGAGACGGACCAGGACGGCACCGGCGGCGACGAGCACATCGAGCTCTTCCGGCGCGATCCCGCCCTCGGGACCCACGACCAGCACGATGTCACGCTCACGGACGGGCACGAGCAGCTGCGCGGTGAGTGTCGCGTCGGCGGTCGGCTCGAGAACCAATACGGATGCCTCTGCCGCCCGCGCGGCGAGCTGCTGGGTCGTGACCGGGGCCGAGACATCCGGAATCCAGGCACGATGCGCCTGCTTCGCCGCCTCGCGCGTGATGGCCTCCCAGCGCGCGACCCCCTTCGCGACCTTGGGCCCCTCCCAGCGCGACACACTGCGCGATGCCTGCCACGGCACGATCTCGTCGACGCCCAGCTCGGTCGCCGCCTGCACCGCGAGCTCGTCGCGGTCGCCCTTCGCCAGCGCCTGTACGAGCACGAGACGCGGACTCGGCTGAGGGTCGACCCGACGTGCCTTCACGCGAACGATCACCTCTTTGGGGGTGACGTTCTCGCAGACCGCGTCAAGCCAGACGCCCCGACCGTCGCCGACCGTGACCTCCTCGCCCGAACGCACGCGGCGAACGACAGCCGCGTGATGGGCCTCCGCACCCGTGAGGGCGACGTCGTCTCCGGCCTGCGCATCCGTCGCACCCTCGGCGACGAAATGCAGGGCCATCAGGCGTTCCGGAAGCGGTCGCGCAGCTTCGAGAAGATGCCCTGCTGGAAGTGCGCGAGCTTGGGGGCGGGCGCCTTGGTCCGCTTGCGGAGCTCTTCGACGAGGGCCCGCTCCTTCGCATCCAGGCGCGTCGGGGTGAGGACCTGTACGCCGACCCGCAGGTCACCGCGCTGCGATCCGCGTAGTGCGGTGATGCCTCGGCCCTTGATCGTCAACACGTCACCGGCCTGGACGCCCGGGCGGATCTCGAGCTCGACGGGTCCGTCGAGCGCGTCGATCGTGGTCGTCGTGCCGAGCACGGCATCGGGCATCGAGACCTCGAGGGTCGCGAGCAGGTCATCGCCCTCGCGACTGAACACCTCGTGGTGCGCAACCGTGACCTCGATGTAGAGGTCGCCGTGGGGTCCGCCCGCGGGGCCGACCTCGCCCGAGCCGGGCAGCTGCAGGCGCAGTCCCGTCTCGACACCCGACGGAATGTCGAGCGAGACCGTGCGACGCGAGCGCACGCGGCCCTGTCCCTGGCAGGTCGAGCACGGGTACGGAATCGTCGTGCCGTAGCCCTGGCACGTCTGGCACGGCTGGCTCGTGACGACGTTGCCGAGCAGGCTCCGCACGGTCCTCTGGACGTGGCCCGAGCCGCGGCAGATGTCACACGTGACGGGCTGCGTGCCGGCCTGGCAGCACGAGCCCTGGCAGGTCTCGCAAATGACGGCGGTGTCGACCTCGAGGTCGCGATGAACCCCGAACACGACGTCTGAGAGTTCCAGCGTGACGCGCACGAGGGCATCCTGACCGCGCTCACGCCGCGAGCGGGGACGCTGTCCGCGGCCACCGCCCTGACCGCCGAAGAACGTCTCGAAGATGTCGCCGAACCCGCCGAAGCCGCCCTGACCGCCGAACGGCGAGTCGCCGCCCCGGTCGTACTTGCTGCGCTCTTCGGTGTTGCTCAGCACGTCGTACGCGTGCGTGACGAGCTTGAAGCGCTCCGCCGCATCCGCTCCCGAATTCACGTCGGGGTGCAACTCGCGCGCGAGCCGCCGGTAGGCCTTCTTGATGTCTTCGGTGCTCGCGTCCCGGGGGACGCCCAGCACCTCGTAGTGGTCTGCCATGTTGCCTTTCACAGATGTCCGACGGCTGCGCCGATCGGGTCGCGTCCTTTAGCGGGACGTCTCGTCTTCGTCGAGCATGCGCGAGAGGTAACGCGCGACGGCTCGGGCGGCCGCCAGGTTGCTCGGGTAGTCCATTCGGGTCGGCCCCAGCACGCCCACGCGCGCCATGGAACCGGATGTCTCGTAATCACTCGTCACGATGGATGCCTCGGCGAGACCCCACTGTTCGTTCTCGCGCCCGATGCTCGCCGCGAGTCCCTGACTGTCGGCGACCATCTCGCTCATCAGGCGAATGAGGGTGACCTGCTCTTCGATCGCCTCCAGCAGCGGATAGATGCTGCCGCGGAAGTCGGTCTCGCGGCGGGCCAGGTTGGCGGCGCCCGCCATGACCAGGCGGTCCTGCCGGAACTCTTCGAGCTCTTCCGACAGCACGTGGGCGACCTGGACGAGCGCCGTGTCGATAACGGGTGCTGCCGGATCGGCCGCGATACGCAGAGCATCCACGCGCTCCGACGCTGCGCCGACGGCGAGCCCGGTGATGAGTGCGGCAAGCCGCCCGCGCAACACGGGTATGTCCTCTTCGTCCAGCGGGACCGTGAGGGGCGCGATCCGCTGCGACACGCGACCGGTGTCGGTGACCAGGATGATCAGCAGGCGCTGGGGCGCGAGCGAGACGAGCTCGACGTGCGTCACGTGGGCGTTCGCGAACGACGGGTACTGCACGACGGCGACCTGGCCGGTCAGCTGTGAGAGCACGCGGACCGTGCGCGCGAGAACGTCATCGAGATCGCCCGTATCGCCGAGGAAGCTCGAGATGGCGGCGCGTTGAGCGGGCGAGAGCGGACGGACTTCGGCCAGGTGATCGACGAAAACCCGGTAGCCCTTGTCGGTCGGCACGCGGCCAGAGGACGTGTGCGGCGCGACGATGAGTTCTTCGTCTTCGAGCAGAGCCATGTCGTTGCGGATCGTCGCGGCCGACACCCCGAAGGCGTGGCGCTCGACGATCGAGCGACTGCCGACCGGCTCGTGCGTCGAGACATAGTCCTGGACGATCGCCCGGAGGACCTGCAGGCCTCGTTCGCTGACCATGATCCCCCTTCCGTTGGCACTCGAGAAGTATGAGTGCCAATTCTAACGCCTCGAGCGGTGGGGGCGGTGTTGCGGCACGGCCGGCTGCTGCGTCTAGGGCAGCAGTGCCCGCACGACCGCGTCGGCGAGCAGCCGACCCCGCAGGGTCAGTACGATCCGACCGCGGAGGGCATCGGATGCTTCGACCAGGCCGTCGGCGATGAGCCCCGCAACCGCGACGCGCGATGCGCCCGGAACACGATCGAGCGCGAGCCCTTCGCGGATACGCGACTCGAGCAGCACGCGCTCGAGGGTGGTCGCCGCGGCATCCGGTCTCTCGCGTCCCGCCGCGGGCGACTCCCCCAGTGCCAGCCGCTGCGCGTACGCGGCCGGATGCTTGACGTTCCACCAGCGCAGCCCGCCGACGTGACTGTGGGCACCGGGGCCGAAACCCCACCAGTCCTGGCTGCGCCAGTAGTTGAGGTTGTGGCGCGAGCGGTTCTCGGGCGCGCGCGACCAGTTGCTGACCTCGTACCAGTCGTATCCTGCGGCCCCCAGCCGGGCGTCGGCCGCCTCGTACATGTCGGCCTGCAGGTCGTCATCGGGGGCGACGAGTTCTCCACGACGGATGCGTCGGGCCAGCGGAGTCCCGTCCTCCACGATCAGTGCGTAGGCCGAGACGTGGTCGGGGTCCTGCTCGAGCGCCGTCTCGAGCGATCGCGTCCAGTCGGCGAGCGACTCCCCCGGCGCCCCGTAGATCAGGTCGAGGCTCACCGCGAGTCCGGCGGCACGTGCGGTCGCCACCGCGGTCGCGACGTTCTCGGGGTCGTGGGTGCGATCGAGCGCCGCCAGGACGTGCGGCACGCTCGACTGCATGCCGATCGACAGGCGGGTGACGCCCGCCGCGGCGAGGGTCTCGGCGACTTCGGAGGTCACGGTGTCGGGGTTCGCCTCGACCGTGATCTCGACGCCGGGCCGCAGCCCGAAGGCGGCGTCGACGTCACCGAGCATCCGCGCCAGGTCGCCCGCGGGCAGGAGGGTCGGCGTTCCTCCCCCGATGAACACCGTCGATGCGGGGCGGAGCGCCCCGACGTCGTCGAGCACTCCGCGCGCCAGGGCGATCTCACCCGACAACGTCTCGGCGTACGAGTCCTGGCGCACTCCTCGCAACTCGGTCGCCGTGTAGGTGTTGAAGTCGCAGTACCCGCACCGGACGCGGCAGAACGGCACGTGCAGGTATACGCCGAAGTCCGCCGCCGGGTCGAGCGCCAGGTCCCGCGGCAGAGCTCCGTCGGCGGGTGCGGGATCGCCGACGGGAAGGGGGCCGGCCACGTCAGGCGGGGGTCGTGTACAGCGGCGAGATCGCCTGCAGGTACCGCGTGAACAGCAGGCGACGACGACGACGCACGAGGCCCTTCATCATGCGGTAGGCGGTCGCCGCGGGGGCATCGAACGCGCGTACGGTGAACCAGACCTCGTCGTTGGGCAGCCAGTCGACCATGAAGGACTCTTCGCCCCGCACGACCGATCCGCCCACGGTGCCGAGCGCGAACCCGACCCGGCGCGTCTCTTCGACCACGAAGATGACGCGCAGTTCGGCATCCGCGCGCAGACCTGCGATCCGTCCGCGCACGTGCACGTTGGTGCCGGCGCCCACGAACGGTGTGCCGTCGGCGTCGAAGCGCTGATCGGCCTCGGTGCGCGAGGGCGCCAGCGCGTTGCCCTCTTCGTCGAAGCTCACACCGGAGTACATGGGACCGGATGCCGGGCGCACGTCCGACAGCCGAAGCCCCGCGCCCCGCACGGCACCCCACGACAACAGCGATTCGCTCGCCGCCTGGAACCGGGCCTCGCCCGAACCGATCCGCAGCGTCTCTTCGGCCGGGATGCTGCGCTCGGGCGGAAAGTGCATCAGGTCGGCGGCCTGCGTGGCACCGACCGCCGCGTAGTTCACCGTGTCGTCCTTGAACGTCCCGCGCCGCATCATCCGAGCCTACTTCGCCTTCGTCTCGGTATCCCCTGAGAGCGCCGCGATGAAGGCTTCTTGCGGAACCTCGACGCGACCGACCATCTTCATGCGCTTCTTGCCCTCTTTCTGCTTCTCGAGCAGCTTGCGCTTGCGGCTGATGTCGCCGCCGTAGCACTTGGCCAGAACGTCCTTGCGCATTGCGCGGATCGACTCGCGAGCGATGATGCGGGCGCCGATCGCGGCCTGGATCGGCACCTCGAACTGCTGTCGCGGGATGAGCTTCTTGAGGCGCTCGGTCATGAGCACGCCATACGCATAGGCCTTGTCGCGGTGCACGATGGCGCTGAACGCGTCCACCGCCTCACCCTGCAGCAGGATGTCGACCTTCACCAGGTCGGCTTCCTGATCGCCGCTCGGCTCGTAATCGAGCGAGGCGTACCCGGCCGTCTTGGACTTCAGGTTGTCGAAGAAGTCGAAAACGATCTCGCCGAGAGGGATCGTGTAGCGGATCTCGACCCGGTCCTCGCCGAGGTACTCCATGCCGAGGAGCGTCCCTCGACGCTGCTGGCAGAGCTCCATGATCGTGCCGACATAGTCCTTCGGCGCGAGGATCGCGGCCTTGACCATCGGCTCGGTCACGCTCGCGATCTTCGTGCCCGAGGGGAACTCGCTCGGGTTGGTGACCGTGTAGGTCTTCTTGTCATCGGTCGTGACCTCGTAGGTCACGGACGGCGCGGTCGAGATCAGGTCGAGTCCGAACTCGCGCTCGAGGCGCTCGGTGACGATCTCGAGGTGGAGCAGCCCCAGGAATCCGCAGCGGAAGCCGAAGCCGAGGGCGACGGATGTCTCGGGCTCGTAGTTGAGGGAGGCATCCGACAGTTTCAGCTTGTCGAGCGCCTCGCGCAGCACCGGGTAGTCGCTGCCGTCGATCGGGTACAGCCCCGAGAAGACCATGGGCTTCGGGTCGGTGTACCCGGGCAGGGCCTCTTTCGACGGTTTGGCCGCGTTGGTGACGGTGTCGCCGACCTTCGATTGGCGGACGTCCTTCACACCCGTGATGAGGTAACCCACCTCGCCCACTCCGAGCCCCTTCGTGGGGGTCGGCTCGGGCGACGAGACACCGATCTCGAGGAGCTCGTGGATGGCACGGGTCGACATCATCTGGATGCGCTCGCGCGGGCTGAGCGACCCGTCGATCACGCGGACGTACGTGATGACGCCGCGGTACGAGTCGTAGACGGAGTCGAAGATCATGGCGCGGGACGGGGCATCCGGATCGCCCTTCGGCGCCGGGATCTGCTGCACGACCTGATCGAGCAGCTCCTCGACGCCCATTCCCGTCTTGCCGCTCACCCGCAGGACGTCCTCCGGCTTGCCGCCGATCAGGCTCGCGAGCTCCTTCGCGTACTTGTCGGGATCGGCCGCGGGCAGGTCGATCTTGTTGAGCACGGGGATGATCTCGAGGTCGTTCTCGAGCGCCAGGTAGAGGTTCGCGAGGGTCTGCGCCTCGATGCCCTGTGCCGCGTCGACGAGCAGGATCGCGCCCTCGCACGCCTCGAGCGAACGGCTGACCTCGTAGGTGAAGTCGAC
>CAYZEL010000056.1:0-12665 GCA_964477515.1 uncultured Microbacterium sp. | reverse complement strand
GGCGGGCTCGGCGGCTTCGGCGGCGGAGGCTCCCGTGGCGGGTCACGCGGCGGGAGCTTCGGCGGCCGCGCACGTCCCGCGAGCTTCGGCGGCGGCGGCACCCGTGGGCGCCGCGGCGGAGGCCGATTCTGATCCCGGCCGACGGGGCCAGCGCACCGCGACGGGCCCCCGCATCCGCCATCCACACCACAGGAACCACAGACCACGTGAACAGCCAACAAGGAAGGAAACCGTAATGGCCAAGCAGTCCATTTTCGGCCGCATCTCGACCCTCGTGCGGGCGAACGTCAACGCCATGATCGACCAGGCCGAAGACCCGCAGAAGATGCTCGACCAGCTCGTGCGCGACTTCACGAACAACATCGCCGACGCCGAGACGGCGATCGCCGAGACCATCGGAAGCCTGCGCCTGCTCGAGCGCGACCACCAGGAAGACATCCAGGCGGCCAAGGAGTGGGGCGGCAAGGCGCTCGCGGCGAGCCGCAAGGCCGACCAGCTGCGCGCGGCGGGCGACCCGACCGACGCCGACAAGTTCGACAACCTCGCCAAGATCGCGCTGCAGCGCCAGATCGCGGCCGAGGGCGAGGCGCGCGCCGCCGAACCGCAGATCGCGTCGCAGACCGAGGTCGTCGACAAGCTCAAGGACGGCCTCAACGGCATGAAGCAGAAGCTCGAGCAGCTGCGTGCCAAGCGCAGCGAACTGCTCGCGCGCGCGAAGACCGCCGAGGCGCAGAACCGCGTGCACGACGCCGTCAAGTCGATCGACGTCATGGACCCGACGAGCGAACTCGGACGCTTCGAAGACAAGATCCGCCGTCAAGAAGCCCTGGCCGCGGGCAAGGCCGAGCTTGCCGCGTCGAGCATCGATGCGCAGTTCGAGAGCCTCGAAGACCTCGGTCAGCTGACCGAGGTCGAGGCGCGGCTCGCCGAGCTGAAGTCGGGCGGCCCGCAGCGCGCCGCGATCGACGCGCCGGATTCCGCGTCGTAATCAGCACGACCGTGCACGCCCGCGCCGCGGCATCCGTCGTTCCGAGAAGGGAACGGATGCCGCGGCGCGGCGCTTGCGGAAGGATGGGCAGATGGCGCGCTTCGTGATCGTCCCGCAGTGGCAGGGTTCGTCGTCGAGCCGGGCCATGCAGCTCGTCGACGGGGCGGCCGCGATCGCGGGTGACCTGCCTCGCTCGGCCTGCACGTTCGTCGACGTCCCCGCCGAGGCGGGCGAGAGCCTCGACACGAGCGTCCGGCGCCTGTCCACCCTTCGCCGCGTTCGTGAGCTGGTGCAGCAGGCCGTGGCGGGCGGCGATGAGCCCGCCATCGTCATCGGCGGCGACTGCGGCGTATCGGTCGGGGCGGTGGCGGCGGTCGCCGCGGCGGATCCGGCCGGCGACGTCGCGCTGGTGTGGCTCGACGCGCACGCCGACCTGCACGCGCCCGAGACGGTCGTGTCCGGTGCCTTCCACGGGATGGTGCTGCGCGCCATCCTCGGCGAGGGCGTCGAGGGCATGACCCTTCCGGTCGACGCGATCACGCCCGATCGGGTCGTGCTCGTCGGCACTCGCGATCTCGCGGCGCCCGAAGAGGACTACATCGCGCGAAGAGGCATCCGGATGCTTCCGGTCGAGAGCCTCGCCGACCCCGCGTCGATCGTCGCCGCCGTGGCGCAGACGGGCGCGAGGCGGGTGTTCCTGCACATCGATGTCGACGTCCTCGACCCGGGCGCTCTCGCGGGACTCGCGTTCCCCGTGCCCTTCGGCGCGCAGCCCGCGGACCTCGTCGCGACGATCAAGGCACTGCGGGCGCGCTTCCCCCTCGCGGGCGCGGCGATCACCGAGTTCTCACCGTCATCCCCCGACGATGCCGTCGACGACATGGGCACCATCCTGCGCATCGTCGGGGCGCTCGTATGAGCCCCGCGACTCCCCCGGACGGGTGGCGCGAGCGCGCCGATCGCGCGGTGCGTCGCGGGAAGCGACTGGACCGGTTCATCCCCGGATTCCTGCTCGACTCCCCGATCAGTCGCGCCGGATACGTCTACGCCACGGGTGTCGCGTGGGTGTGGGGCGGGGTGCTCAGCACGGGGCGTGTCGAACGCGAGCACGGGCTCTGGGTGTTCCGCGGCCTACCGCAGTGGGCCTTCCCCCGCGGTGGCGTGTGCACGGGCGGTTGCTTCCTCACCGGCGACGGTGCCGTCCCCGCATCCGTGCTGCGGCACGAGGCGATCCACCGTCGGCAGTGGCAGAAGTACGGGATGCTGATGCCGCTGCTCTACGCCATCGCCGGTCGCGATCCGCTCCGCAACCGGTTCGAGATCGAGGCCGGGCTCGAAGACGGGCGGTACGTTCCGCGTCAGCGGGTCACGCGGGCGACCGCGAGCTGAGTCGGGCGCCGCCCGCGCTACCGGTGAGGGTCAGCGGGCGAGCAGGCCGTAGCGCTGGGGCGTCGTGATCGCCGTCGGCGAGACGCCGCGGCGGTCGGTCAGGTGCTCGAGGATGTCGGCGGTGCCGAGGAATCCACCGAGCAGCGTCACGCGGGTGTCGTCGCTGTCGTCGCAGATCATCTCGTCGGCCCAGGCCGTGACGGCGCGGGTCAACGCGGCCCCGGAAGCGCAGCCGCGGCCCGTGCCGGGGTCGCCCGTGCGGCGGGAACGATCGAGCCAGGTGAGCGTCATGCGCTGAGGAACGTCGAGATCGGTGACGAACGAGGCATCCGGCACCTCGACGAAGATACGGCCCGTCGAGCAGAGCGGCAGCGTCACGAGGAGCGCCTCGAGCTCGGTGAGCGACGTCTCGTCGGCCGTCACCAGGTGCTGCACGCGGCTGGCACGGGACGCACGACGCGTCGCGGCGCGAGGCGCTGCGGTGGGGAGGGAATCGATCGACATGATGTCCCTACTATACCGCCGAGATAGGCATGCCTTACCTTTGCAGCCGTGAAAAACCCGTGGACCCGAATCTCGCACGCGAGCCTCCGGCTCATCCACGGACTGCCGAGCGCATGCGGTTCGCAATTCAGTCTCCACGTCGGCGATCATGCCCGCACTCGGCACAATCCCGGGGCGCGGCGAGCCGCGTCGATCGCACGGGACTGAATTGCGAACGTACGATGCGCGGCACCGCCCGCCGGCGAAGGCCCGCGCGAGCCGTCAGGCCCGGGCGACCAGCACGCGGCGCAGCTCGGCGACCTCGTCGTCCGCGAGCCCGTGCGCCTCGAGAAACCCGACGGGTGAGCCGTACTGACCGCTCAACCGCTCGAGAAGCCTCAGCATGACGGGCGCCGGCGAGCGTGTCGCGAGCTGCTCGATGTTGACCGCCTCGGGGTGCACGGCGCGAATCCGTTCGATGACCTCGCGGTTGCGTTTCTCCGGCAGCAACGTCTCGGTTCGCGCGTAGTCGGCCACCACGGCATCCGGGTCCACTCCCGCCGCCAACAGGATCAGCGCGACGGTCACGCCCGTCCGGTCCTTGCCGACGGTGCAGTGCACCAGAACGGGCTGATCTTCCACGACGGCACGCACGACCTCGACGACGCGCGCCGCGGAAGCGTCGATCATCTGCCCGTACATCGCGTCGAGGTCCATGTCCTCCGCGAAGAACGAGCCCACCGATCCGTGGAACAGCGGCACGCGAACGGTGTGCACGGACTCGGTGCCGATACTCGGCGAGCGCTCGACCTCGTCATCCGCCCGCAGGTCGACGACGCGCCGGAGGCCGAGCGAGGCGAGCGCCGCGCGTCCCGGGTCGGCGACGGCCGCGAGATTTCCCGAGCGGAAGAGCACTCCGCGGCGCGTCACACCGCCCGCCGCGGGCAGCCCGCCCGTGTCCCGGAAGTTCAGGACTCCGGGAACGAGGGATGGATCGCTCACGCCCCACCAGCCGCCTGCGTGCCCGCATCCAGCGGGGGAACGGGGTAGCGACCGGCGATCGCCACACGGTTGAAGGCGTTGATCGAGACACTCAGCCAGCTGATGGCGGTGTACTCCTTCTCCGACAGGATTCCGCCGACGCGGTCGTAGACCTCGTCGGAGATGCCGCCCTCGTGGATGAAGGTGAAGGCCTCGGCGAGTTCGAGGGCCGCCCGTTCGCGTTCCGAGAAGATACCCGACTCACGCCACGTCGGCAGCTGGCCCACGACGTCCGCGGTCGCGCCCGCCTCGATCAGGCGGGCGACGTGGATGCGTGCGCAGTAGGCGCATCCGTTCAGCTGTGAGATGTGCAGGAGAACGATCTCGCGCAGCCGCTCGTCGATGCCGTTCTCGCGGGCGATGGCACCGACGGCTTTCGAGAAAGCGTCGAGGGAGCGGAAGGCCGTGGGCTCCGCGCGGGAGAGGTGCACGCGCGGTTGCGTCATGCCCCCCATTCTAGCCGCGCACCGGCCCGCGAGCCCCGGGCGACGAATTCGCCATGCCCTCCCCCGCGGCGGCAGAATGGGGCGACCGATCCCGCGAGCGACGAAGGACACCCGCTGATGAGTGACAGTTTCGACGAGTTCTCGTTCGTCGCCGAACAGGCCCGAGCCGCGGGGATCGACGACCCCGAGAGCACCCACCGGCGCCTCACGATCACGCTCGAGGACGGCCGCAGCCTCAGCGCCCTGCGCTGGGGCACCGAAAGCCCGCGCGTGACGTTCCTGCACGGCGCCGGGCTCAACGCCCACACCTGGGACACCACGATCCTCGCCCTCGGCATCCCCGCCCTCGCGATCGATCTGCCCGGGCACGGCGACTCGTCCTGGCGCGAGGACGCCGACTACCGCCCCCGCACGATCGCCCCCGATATCGCAGCGGCCCTGGAGGCGTGGACGGATGCGCCGCAGGTGCTGGTCGGCCAGTCGCTCGGCGGCATCGTCGCGGCCGCGGTCGCCGCGGCACATCCGGAATCCGTGCGCGAGCTCGTGCTCGTCGACGTCACCCCGGGCATCGACCCCGGCGAGGGCCCCGCCGAGTTGCGCGAGTTCTTCTCCGGCCCGACCGACTTCGCATCCCGCGACGAGCTCGTCGATCGCGCCATGGCCTTCGGACTCGGGGGCGACCGTCAGGCGACCGAACGCGGCGTCTATCTCAACACCCGCGTGCGCCCGGACGGGCGTGTGGAGTGGAAGCATCACCTGGCCCGGCTCGCAGCGACCGCACTCGCGCCCACCGCTCCCGAGGCCGGGGCGAACGAGCCGAAACCCGTACTCGGCGGCCACGGCTGGGACGACCTCGCGGCAGTCCACGCCCCGCTGACACTCATTCGCGGGGCGCACGGGTACGTGTCGCCGAAGAATCTCGCCGAGTTCGAGCAGCGCCTGCCCCGCGCATCCGTCGTCGAGATGGAAGCCGGCCACAACGTGCAGGAAACCATCCCCGTCGCGCTCGCGGATCTCATCCGCGAGCGCGTGACGAACTGAGCGGATCGCACGCGGCGGGAACGTATCGCGCGCATGTGTCGTTATAAACGCCGTTAGGTCGGATGCACCTGGCCGGGCGCTCTAGGCTGGGTGATCGCAGCAATGACGCACCCCGAGAAGTTTCCCAGCCGCGGCGCTCGCACAGCAATCCGACGCCGCGGTACCTGCGAAAGGACCTCCCACATGTTCCGCCGTCCCGCACTGCTCGCCGCCGCAACGCTCGCGGCCGCAGCCCTCGTTCTCTCCGCCTGCTCCGGAAGCCCCGATCCCGCACCCTCGACGTCGGCCGCCGAGGCCGACCCCAGCGCGACCGTGACGGTGCGCCTGGTGCTCGAGCCCAGCAACCTGAACATCCGCGAGACCTCCGGCGCGGCGCTCGACCAGGTGCTCGTCGACAACGTCTACCAGGGCCTGATCGCCCGCACGCCCGAGCAAGAGATCGTCCCCTCGCTCGCCAGCGAGTACACGGTTTCGGAGGACGGCCTGACCTACACGTTCACGCTGCGCGAGGGCGTCACCTTCCACAACGGCGAACCCCTCACGCCGCAGGATGTCGTCAGTTCGCTGACCACGGCGCGCGACACCCCCGCCTTCGTCGACTCCGGCCGCCTCGCCGGCATCACGTCGATCACCGCCGACGGCCAGAACGTCGTCCTCACCCTCGCCGCGCCCGACTCGACGCTCCTCTGGACGCTCACGGGTCGCGCGGGACTCGTGTTCAAGGAGGGCGACGCCACCAACCTGAACACGGCCGAGAACGGCACGGGTCCGTTCACCCTCGCGAGCTGGCGCCAGGGCGACAGCATCACGCTCGCGCGCTACGACGGCTACTGGGGCGAGCCCGCGGCCGCCGCCGAGGTCGTCTTCGACTACATCCCCGACACGACGGCGGCGCTGAACGCGGCCCTCGCCGGCGAGGTCGACGTACTGACGGGGTTCGACGCCAACTTCCAGGAGCAGATCGAGGCGAACGGCGATTTCGCCCTCGTCACCGGCCCCTCGACCGACAAGGGCACGCTCGCGTTCAACTCACGGGCCAAGCCGCTCGACGACATCCGCGTCCGCGAGGCCATCCGTCGCGCGATCGACCACGACGCGATCATCGAGGCGCTCGGGGCCGGACAGACGCTCTACGGCCCGATCCCCGAGCTCGACCCCGGCTACGAAGACCTCTCGGATGTCGCATCGTTCGACCCCGACGCGGCACGGAAGCTGCTCGAAGAGGCCGGTCAGGAAGACCTCGAGCTGACGCTCACGATCCCGTCGTTCTACCCCACGACCATCGCGCAGGTCCTCGTCTCGCAGCTGGCCGACGTCGGCATCACGCTCACGGTCGACTCGGTCGACTTCGCGACGTGGCTGCAGGATGTCTATGTCAACCAGGACTACGACCTGAGCTTCGTCCTGCACACCGAGGCTCGCGACTTCGAGAACTGGGCGAACCCCGAGTACTACTTCACCTACGACAACCCCGAGGTGCAGCGCCTGTACGCGGCATCCGTCGCCTCGCTCGACGAAGAGACGGCGGCTGACCTGCTACGGCAGGCTGCGCGCCTGGTCTCGGAAGACATGGCCGCGGACTGGTTGTTCAACGGCGAGTCCGTCATCGCGGTCGGCACGAACGTGTCGGGGATGCCGTCGACCAATGTCAACGAGCGCCTCAATGTCGCGGGGCTGGGTAAGAGCGCCGATTGATCCGATACGCGCTGACACGGCTGCTCTTGCTGCTCGCAGGACTGCTCGTTGCCAGCGTGCTCATCTTCGCGACGCTCCGGGTACTGCCGGGTGACGTTGCGCAGCTGATCGCCGGTGCGCAGGGCACGCCCGAGCAGGTCGCGGCCATTCGCGAGCGGCTGAATCTCGATCAGCCGGTCGTGTCGCAGTACGTCGACTGGATCGGCGGGCTGCTGCGCGGCGACCTCGGAACCTCGCTCATCAACGGGTCGCCCGTCGCCACCGAACTCGCGCAGAAGGCCGAGGTCACCGTGCCGCTCGGGCTGATGTCGCTCGTGATCGCGCTACTGTTCAGCCTGCCGCTCGGCGTGCTCTCGGCCATCCGCAGAAACCGCGCGGGCGGCACAGCGATCAACGTGGGCTCGCAGGCTCTGGCCGCGGTGCCCGTGGTCTGGGCGGGCATGATGCTGGTGGTCGTGTTCGCCGTGTGGCTGGGATGGCTGCCCGCCCAGGGATTCCCGCGCGAGGGGTGGGCGAACCCGGGCGCCGCCTTCCGGTCACTGCTGCTGCCCGCCCTCACGATCGGCATCGTCGAGGGTGCGCTGCTGCTGCGCTTCGTGCGCAGCGCCACCATGCAGGCTGCGGGCCAGGACTTCGTCCGCACCGCTGCCGCGAAGGGGCTCACGCGGACGCAGGCTCTGATCCGCCACGGGCTGCCGAGCGTCGGCCTCTCGGTCATCACGGTGCTCGCCCTGCAGGTCGCGGGCATCATCGTGGGCTCGGTCATCATCGAAGAGCTCTTCGCACTGCCCGGGATCGGACGGATGCTCGTGAACGACGTGGGGGCACGAGACCTGCCCAAGGTGCAGGGTGAGTTGCTGGTGCTGACCGGGTTCGTCCTCGTTCTCGGCTTCGTCGTCGACATCGTGCACCGCGCGCTCGACCCGAGGCAACGGGAGGCGCAGTGAGCGACGGCGTGATGGACGACGACCCGGGGACCCGGCCGCGCGCCGTATCGGTGCGCCCGCGGCGAGGCAGCGCGCTCGGGCGCCTGTGGCGACAGTCCACCGGCCGGTTCGGACTGATCGTCGTGGGACTCGTCATCCTCGCCGCCGCGGTGTCGCTCGTCTGGACACCATTCGACCCCCAGCGCGTCGAGATCACCGACCGCTGGGCACCGCCCGGGTGGCCGCACCTGCTCGGCACCGACAACACGGGTCGTGACATGCTCAGCATGATCATGGCCGGCGCCCGGACGACCGTGTTCGTCGCGGTCGGCGCGGGCATCGTCGCCACCGTCTTCGGCGTGCTGCTCGCGGCGCTCGGCGCGCTCACCGCCCGCTGGGTACGCGAGTCGGTGGCGGTGCTGGTCGACATCCTCGTCGCCTTCCCCGTCCTGCTGATCGCCATGATGATCTCGGCCGTCTGGGGCGGGTCACTCTGGGTCGTGGTGTGGGCTGTCGGCATCGGATTCGGCGTCAACATCGCCCGGGTGATGCGACCCGAGCTGCGGCGGGTGCTGCGCAGCGACTTCGTGCTGGCGGGCAGGGCATCGGGCCTGACACCCCTGCAGAACCTCGGCCGTCACCTGCTGCCGAACGTCGCGCCCGTCTTCATCGTGCAGCTCTCGTGGTCGATGGCGGTGGCGGTGCTCGCCGAGGCCGGCCTGTCGTATCTCGGGTTCGGAGCCTCGGTGACCGAGCCCTCGTGGGGACGCCTGCTGGCCGACCTGCAAGGATTCCTGACCGTCTATCCGCTCTCCGTCCTCTGGCCCGGTCTCGTGATCACGATCACGGTTCTCGCGCTCAATCTGCTGGGCGACGCGATCCGCGAAGCGACGGACCCGACCCTGCGGGGTGCGGGCGGCTCGGCCCGCCGCGAAGCCGGCCCTTCGGCTCGTCGCGCACGCACCCACATTCCCGAGGTCGTCTCGTGAGCCTCGTCGTGCGCGATCTCGTGATCGAGATCGATGGCAATCGTGTCGTCGACGGGGTCTCTTTCGACGTTCCGGATGGCACGCGGCTCGGGCTGATCGGCGAGTCCGGCTCGGGCAAATCGCTGACCGCCCTCGCGATCCTCGGTCTGCTTCCCGAGGGTGCCGAGGCATCCGGGAGCATCATCTGGGACGACCGCGAGCTGATCGGGATGGGGGATCGGGAGCTCGCCGCCCTCCGCGGCGACGACATCGGCATCGTCTTCCAGGAGCCGCGCGCAGCACTGAACCCGATCCGCACGGTCGGGCGGCAGATCGCCGAATCCATCCGGATCCACGAAGGCGCGTCGAGGCGCGAGGCGTGGCAGCGCGCTCTCGGCGAAGCCGAACGCGTGAGCCTGCCGGACCCCGCCCAGCTGCTGCCGCGCTACCCGCATCAGCTCTCGGGCGGCCAGTTGCAGCGCGTCGCCATCGCGATGGCCCTCGCCTGCCGTCCGCGGCTCCTGATCGCCGACGAGCCCACGACCGCGCTCGACGTGACGATCCAGGCCGAGATCCTGCGCCTGCTGCACGCGCTCGTGGAAGAGGACGGGATGTCCCTGGTGTTCATCACGCACGACCTGGCGGTGCTGTCGCAGATCGCCACGCACGGCGTCGTGCTCGAGCACGGACGCGTCGTCGAGTCCGCACCCGTCCGCGAGCTCTTGACGGCTCCGCGCTCGCCCGTCACGCGGGGGTTGCTGCGTGACGCCACCGCCACGCTGTGGCGCTCGGCCGACCAGCTGGAGGCCGACGCGCGCGGCGATGACCGAAGCGAAGCCCGCCAACGGGGCACGACAGGAACCGCGAGACCCTCCTCGCCGGACGGGGTCTGACCCGGCGTCACACCGTCCCGCGGCGCACGCTGTTCGAGCCGCGACGGGTGACGACGGCGCTGGAGGACGCCGACATCGACGTGCGCTCGGGCGAGTCCGTCGGCATCATCGGCGAATCGGGGTCGGGTAAGTCGACCCTCGTGCGGCTGCTGCTCGCGCTCGACGCGCCGACATCCGGAACCGTGTCGTTCGAGGGCAGAGAAGTGAATGCCTCGGCATCCGCCCGCGACCTGCACTGGCTGCGCCGAGGCACCGGCATCGTGTTCCAGGATCCGTACTCGTCGCTCGACCCGCGCATGAGCGTCGGCCGGATCGTCGGCGAACCACTGTGGGCGCTCGGCATCGAGGGCGACCGCCGCGCGCGGGTGCGCGAGGTGCTGGATCTCGTCGGGCTCGATCCCGCCATGGCGGAGCGGTTTCCGCACGAGTTCTCGGGCGGCCAGCGTCAGCGCATCGCGCTCGCACGCGCCATCGTGCACCGTCCGCGCCTGCTCGTGGGCGACGAACCGCTGTCCGCGCTCGACGTGACCGTGCGCGCGCAGATCCTGGCGCTGCTGAAGACGCTGCGGGACGAGCAGGGCATGGCCCTGCTGCTCGTGTCGCACGACATCGGCGTCGTTCAGAACGTGTGCGACACGGTCGTGGTGATGAAGGACGGCCGGATCGTCGAGGAGGGACCGACCGAACGCGTGCTTCTCGAGCCGCAGGTCGCCTACACCCGCCGCCTCCTCGATTCGATCCCCGTGATCAACCCGGGTGGCTAGCGAGCCGGGCCGCTGCTGGACACCGGGTCGAAGCGCTCGCCCGCAGGATCCGCGTCGCGCACCAGCAGGACGATCAGGATGATCGTCCCGACCACGGGGATCAATCCGATGAGGATCCAGAGCGCGCTGCGGTCGGCGTCGTGCAGGCGCCGCGCGGCGACGGCGAGATGCGGAACGATCGTCGCGAGGCCCCACCCGCCCCACACGATGTAGATCATCAGCGCGATCAAGACGCCGCCGGGGTAGTCCCCGATCTCGATGCGCGCCGCCAGGAAGGCGATGGCAGCGAGAACGGCGTTGATCACGAGCATGATCAGGTACACCCACCAGAACTCGCTCCGGCTCGCCCGGCCCGCGAACGTCGCGTACTTCCTCCAGAAGCGCGACCACGCGGCACCCGCGGATGCGCCGTACAGCGGGGCCTCGAGTGTGCCCGCGGGTTGGAGACTGGAGCGTCCTGCCGGTCGACTCGCCATGTTGTTCCCCTCGTCGGAATGGTGGTCCTCGCGCGAACACGAGCATCCCCAGAATCCCCGCCCGTGAGCGCGTCGACCATGGACCTAGGTCGCGGATCACGTCGGTCGCGGCGCCCGAGTAGCGTGGGCTCGTGATCTGGACCGTCGGAAGTACCGTGCTGGGTGTGGCGATCATCGTCTACGGGCTCACGGACATCTTCCTCACGTTGCTGCATCCGCACGCACGCGGACGGATGACCCGGGGAATCGTCTCCGGGGTGTGGCGCGTGACCTCGGGTCTGGGCCCGCGGGCCCGTGCGGCGTCCGGTCCGATCGCCACCCTGGCCGTCGTGCTCGCGTGGGCGACCGCGCAGGCGGTCGGATGGGCGCTCGTCTATCTGCCCCACGTTCCGGAGGGCTTCCTGTACAACGAGGGGATCGATCCCGATCGCTACGTCGACTTCTTCGAAGCCCTATACGTCTCACTCGTCTCGCTCTCGACCGTCGGATTCGGCGAAGTGGTGCCGACCGAACCGATCATCCGCATCCTCGCCCCCGTTCAGGCGGTGATCGGATTCGCTCTGCTGACCGCGTCGGCGACATGGCTGTTGCAGCTCTTCCCGACGCTCGGCCGACGGCGAACGACCGCGCTGGCCCTCACCATGCTCGGCCGCGCCGGGTACCCGGAACGATTGCACGAGATGGATGCGGCGGCCGCGGCGACTCTCGTGCACGGTGTCGCCCGACAGATCGCCGCGGTCCGCGTCGACCTCAGCCAGAGCCCCGAGTCCTACTACTTCCGCGAGGGAGAGGCCCCGACATCACTCGGGCGCGCGCTCCCCGTCGCCGTCGCCCTCGCCCACCAGGCGCTCGCTTCGCCCGATGCGGACCTCGCGATGGCCGGCACGGTGCTCGACGACGCGCTCGAAGACCTCGGCGCGTGCCTGCGCGACAACTTCGGGGCGCGGGGCGAATCGCGCGCTGACTTCATCGAATCGTTCGCCCGCGATCACGCGTGAGTCGTCGCGGCGGACCGAGGAGCACCCGTGGTCATCGTGCCTCGTCGATCCCCCGCGCCGCGGCTCAGCGGCGGAACAGGCCGCGCTTCTGCTTCTTCTTCGGAGACAACGACTTCTGCAGGTACACCGTGCCGAGCCACCGGCCGAACTTGAAGCCCACGCGCCCCATCCGTCCGACCTCGGTGAACCCGAGCTTCTCGTGCAGCGCGATCGAGGCATCCGCGCCCTTGTCGCTGATCACCGCGACGATCTCGCGAATGCCCTTCTCTTCGCACGCCTCGATGAGCGCCTCGAGCAGCGCCCGGCCGAGGCCCTTGCCCGCCGCCGCGTGACCGAGGTAGATGGAGTTCTCGACCGTGTAGCGGAACGCTGATTTGCCGGCCCACGGCTGCACGAGCGCGTACCCGAGGATCTGCCCGCTCGGCGATACCGCGACGAGGAACGGCAGCTCGAGCTTGGCGAGATGGTCGAACTTGTCGCGCCACTGGCGCAGCGTCCACCGCTTCTCGTCGAAGGTCACGACCGAGTTGGTGACGTAGTAGTTGTAGATCTCGCGG
>CAYZEL010000055.1:3677-13144 GCA_964477515.1 uncultured Microbacterium sp. | reverse complement strand
GGGCAACGTCAAGTTCCGCCCCGAGCTGCTCGGCGAGATCCAGGCCGGCATCGCGGCGAAGTTCGGCACGGGACCGAAGCCCCTCGACCTCGTCTTCCACGGCGGATCGGGCTCGACGTCGGAAGAGATCGCGCTCGCGGTCTCGAACGGGGTCATCAAGATGAACATCGACACCGACACGCAGTACGCGTTCACGCGTTCGGTCGCGGGCTTCATGTTCAGCAACTACGACGGCGTCCTGAAGGTCGACGGCGAGGTCGGAAACAAGAAGGTCTACGACCCTCGCGCCTGGGGCAAGGTCGCCGAAACGGCCATGGCCGCGCGCGTCGTCGAGGCGACGCAGCAGCTCGGTTCCGCGGGCAAGTCGCAGGGCTGAACCGCGCAGCCACCAGAACGATCACGGATGCCTCGACACTGCGCTCCCTCGCGGAGAGGGTCGAGGCATCCGTCGTTCTACGCGGGTGCTCGGAAGTCGTCGAGCAGTCCCGGCGCCCCCTCGGGAACATCGACCACCACGATCTCGTCCCCCGGCCGGACGACGCCGCCGCGCACGACGCGCAGGTAGGGGCCGAGGCGGCGCTCCGCGGCGAACCGCCTGACCCAGCCCCGCTCGTCGTCTCCGCCGAGCCACCGCGAGAACGTCTGGCAGGGGGTCCGCGGCATCGTCACCGCGACCTCGACGCGCTCGCCGATGCGCCAGACCTCGCCGATGCGGGCTGCGTTGACGTCGATTCCCTCTGTGCGCAGGTTCTCGCCGAAGAAGCCCGGCGGAACCTCGCGTCCGAGCTCCTGCTCCCAGAACTCGGCGTCCTCCTGCGCGTACGCGTAGAGAGCCTTGTCGAGACCACCGTGGTGCTCGCGATTAGCCTGCACGTCGCCTCGAGCGCCGTAACGCCAGATCTTCGCGCCGCGCGCGACCGGACGCTTGTCGATAGCCGTCACGCCCGCGCTGCCCGCCTCGGGCAGCAGCTGATGAACGACACAGACGGCGAGTAGACGAGCCATCCGTTCATCGTAAGGAAGCCAATCCACCGATGTCCCACTTTTCAGCGATACGGCACCCTCAACGGAGCCGAAATGAACACCCCTCCAAACCATGTCCCACTTTTCAGCTGTATGCCGCCCTCATACCGAGAGAAAGTGAGACACACACGCCAGAAAGTGGGACATCGAGTCATCGGGGTGGGGCCTCGAGGGGGTCAGCCGACTCAGCGGACCGACCCGACCAGGGCGTTCCAGATCGTCGGGTCGTTGAACAGCGGCACCATCAGCAGCACGCTCGAGATGAGGGTGAAGACGACGCCACCGACGAGCGGGATCCACCAGGTGATGCGCCCGCGGCGCAGATTGAGCCACGTGAGCGTGGCGGTCAGCAACCACCCGAGACCCAGGACGAAGGCGGCGGCGAGACCCCATCCGCGACCCCCGCCCGCGAACTGCGCGTCGACGCCCATGACGCCCAGCACCGTGTTGGCGTACGTCGAGTAATTCGTGAACGCGGGGATCGACGTCAGAACGTTGAACAGCCCGTAGCCGAGCAGACCGAACGTCGCGACCCGATCGATCATGCGCGGGCGACCGACCGGACGCGCGGGATCGGATGCCGACGGTACGACGGGCGGCGGAGCACCCGGCTGCAGCGGCGGGGCCTGGTGCTGCGCCGAGCCGACCGTTCCATACGGTGGCACGGGCGGAACCGGCGCGGCCGGAGCATCCAGCGACTGACCGGACGACAGCGCTGCGGTGGCATCCGGCTGCTGGATACGCGCGCGCTGCTCTTCGGGCGTGGCGTATTCGCCGTACGCTGGACGGGCCGGGCGGTCGGGCACGGGGGTGCTCACGTGGTTGCCCCCCGGCCGCCGAGCGCGCGCTCATCGCGTTGGCCCGACGAATCGTGGCGCAGCTCCTTGGGCAGCGAGAAGATCAGGTCCTCTTCGGCCGTCTTCACCTGTTCGACATCGCGGTATCCCGCACCCGCCAGATCGGCGAGCACCTGGTCGACGAGGACTTCGGGGACGGATGCGCCGCTCGTGACGCCGACCGTCTCGACGCCGTCGAACCATTCCTGGCGCATCTCGTCGGCGTAGTCCACGCGGTACGCGGCCTTCGCACCGTGTTCGAGGGCCACCTCGACCAAGCGGACGCTGTTCGACGAGTTGGCCGAGCCCACGACGATCACGAGGTCGGCGCCGCGCGCCACCTTCTTGATCGCGACCTGGCGGTTCTGCGTGGCGTAGCAGATGTCGTCCGAGGGCGGATCCTGCAGCTGCGGGAAGCGGGTGCGCAGGCGCCGGACGGTCTCCATCGTCTCGTCGACCGAGAGCGTCGTCTGCGAGAGCCACACGACCTTCGACGGGTCGCGCACCTGGATCGTGTCCGCCTCTTCCGGCGACCCGACGAGCGTCACGTGTTCGGGCGCCTCGCCCGCCGTGCCCTCGACCTCTTCGTGTCCCTCGTGGCCGATCAGCAGGATCTCGAAGTCGTCACGGGCGAAGCGCACGGCTTCGCGATGCACCTTGGTGACAAGGGGGCAGGTCGCGTCGATCGCCTGCAGCCCCCGATCGGCCGCCGCGGACACGACGGCGGGCGAGACCCCGTGGGCGCTGAACACGATGTGCGCGCCCGGGGGTACCTCATCGACCTCGTCGACGAAGATCGCGCCCTGGGACTCCAACTCGGTGACGACGTGGACGTTGTGCACGATCTGCTTGCGCACGTACACGGGGGCGCCGAAGCGCTCGAGTGCCTTCTCCACCGCGATCACGGCCCTGTCCACACCCGCGCAGTATCCACGGGGGGCGGCCAGCAGCACCCTCTTGTGTCCGTTGACCGGGATATCCTGAAGACGCCCCGCGCGGCCCGGTACTCGGGGCAGGGGCATGCGGACGACGGGGGTGCTCACTCCTCGATTCTACGGGGGCCATCCTGCGCCCCGGCCGGGAGGACCCAGATGACGGACGCTTCGACACCGCGCGGCGGAACCGTGACGACACCGCTCAGCGGAACGGGCCCCGCGTTCGCACCGCCCGGCGGCCCCGTGCATCCGCGCGATTCGAGCCCCGACCATCCGTGTTCCGTCGCGGCACTCGGCACGGTCGTGCGCGACTACGTCGCCAAACTCGGCTCGCCCTGGATCGAGGGCGAGGTGACCGAGTGGAACGTCCGCAACGTCGGCACGTTCGCCCGCCTGCGCGACCTCGAGGGCGACGCCATGATCTCGCTCACCATCTGGTCCCGCGTGCGCGATCGACTGCCGAAGGACATCAAACCCGGCGACCACATCATCGTCTGCGCCAAGCCCGAGTACCGCGTGAAGTCCGGTGACCTGTCGTACAACGTCTCGTCGGCCCGGCACGTGGGTCTCGGCGATCTGCTCGAGAACCTCGAGCGCCTGCGGTCGAAGCTTCGCGCCGAGGGACTGTTCGACCCCGAGCGCAAGCGTCGGCTGCCCTTCCTGCCGCATCTGGTCGGACTCATCACGGCGAAGAATTCGGATGCCGAGAAAGACGTCCTGCGTAACGCCGAGCTGCGCTGGCCCCACGTGAACTTCCGCGTCGAGCACGCGACGGTGCAGGGCGACCAGTGCGTGCCCTCCGTGCTGGCGGCACTGCGGAAACTCGACGACGACCCGGCCGTCGACGTGATCGTGATCGCGCGCGGCGGTGGTGACTTCCAGGACTTGCTCGGCTTCAGCGACGAGCGGCTGCTGCGCGCGGTCGCCGAGGCGCGAACCCCCGTCGTGAGCGCGATCGGGCACGACGCCGACCGTCCGCTGCTCGATGAGGTGGCGGACCTGCGCGCATCCACCCCGACCGACGCGGCCAAACGCATCGTCCCCGATGTCGCGGAACAGATCGCGATCGTCCGTCAGGTCCGCGGTCGCCTCGCCGCGCGCCTGGCCCAGAAGCTGCATCACGAGGGCGTGCACCTCGAGCAGCTCCGCTCGCGGCCCGTGCTCCGCCACCCCGAACGGATGCTTCACGACCGGGCGTCCTCCATCGAGCAGCACATCGCCCGCGGTCGCGCGGCGACGACCCGGGCGCTCGCCCGCGGCACGACCGACGTGGCGGAGCTGCGCGCGGGGCTCCGCGCCCTCAGCCCTCAGCACACGCTCGATCGTGGATACGCGATCGTCGAGGTCGCGGGTGAGATCGTTCGCGACGCGGCGAGCGCGCCGCAGGGCGCGGAGGCCCGGGTCACCGTCGCCCGTGGCCGGTTCGCCGCGACCTCGCTGGGCGAGGTGGAGGCGTGAGCGCGCGCCGTAGGATGAAGATATGACCGAGCAGGCAGCCGACATCGCCGCGCTCTCTTTCGAGCAGGCCCGCGACGAGCTGCAGCAGGTCGTCGCCCGGCTGGAGCAGGGCTCGGCGACGCTCGAAGAATCCCTGCGGCTCTGGGAACGCGGCGAAGCGCTCGCCCGTCGGTGCGAGGACTGGCTGCTCGGCGCGAAACAGCGTCTGGATGCGGCGTCCGCGTCCACCGACGCACCGGCCGTCGGGGGTGACGCGTGATGACCCCGCGCACGACACAGCGGGTGGTCGCCGAACTGGGTCGCCCCGAGACCCCGGACGAGACCGCGGCCCGCAAGGCCGAGTCATCCCGCGTCTACCGCTCCAGTCAGACGTTTCGCAATCTGATCGCCGCGATCATCGTCACGGTCGCGGTCGTCTTCATCGTGATCTTCGGCGTCCCGCGCGGCGAGCTGCCCGAGCGCGAGAGCATCGACCCTGCCCCGATCGCCGCACAGGCCGGCGAGAGTCTCGGGCGCGCCGTCATCGTCCCCGCCGTTCCCTCGGACTGGCGGGTGAACGCGGCCGAGGTCTCGTCGGACGGCGGGTCGTCTTCGTGGTCCATCGCGTACGTGCCCGACGACGAGGGGTTCATCCGGTTCGCGCAGGCGTTCGACACCGACGAGGTCTGGGCGCGGAGTGCGCTGGCAGGTTCCGCCCCGGCGGACACCCTCCAGATCGGCGGCATCGAGTGGGACGTCTTCGAGCCGGCCGACCCGAGCCGCACGGCGAACATCTCCTACGCACTCGGAACCCAGGCGGGTTCCGACTATGTGCTGCTCTACGGAGCCGCGACTGCCGAGCAGACCGCCGAACTGGCAGCGATCGTTGCCTCGGACGTGAAGGAACTCCAGGGAGCCACTCGATGAGCGATACCCCGACCCCCGCACGCGCCTGGGCCGAGATGTTGCGCGGCAACGCACGCTTCGTTGCGGGAGAGCCCCGGCATCCGCGCCAGGACGTCGAGCGTCGACACCAGACCGCCGCCGCCCAGAAGCCACGCGCGGCGCTCTTCGGCTGCTCGGACTCGCGACTGGCCGCCGAGATCATCTTCGACAAGGGCCTCGGCGACCTGTTCGTGGTGCGAAACGCCGGCCAGGTCATCTCGGATTCCGTCGTCGGCAGCCTCGAGTACGCGGTCGCGGTACTCGGGGTTCCCCTGATCATCGTGCTCGCCCACGACGAGTGCGGTGCCGTGCGCGCGGCGATCGACAGCACGGGCATCGATGCGCCCGCCCTTCCCGCGCAGGTGTGGCGACAGATCGCCCCGATCGTGCCCGCCGCACGCCGCGTTCTCGCGGCCGGCGCCGCCGAGGGCGTGACACCCGCGACGATCGACACCGAGGCGGTGGGCCGCGAGCACCTGCGCGCCACCGTCACCGAGCTGCTGCGCACATCCGAACTGATCAGCGAAGCCGTCGCCGAGGGCCGCCTGGCCATCGTGGGTGCGAACTATCGACTTGCCGAGGGCACGGCCGTGCCCGACGTCCTGCTGGGCGCCGCGATGGACGCGGACGCCTGAGACCCCGGAGGAACAACGAAGTGACTGACATCGCAGCTGGCACCGAGGCTGGCATCGAATACCGCATCGAGCACGACACCATGGGCGAGGTGCGGGTTCCCGCATCCGCCCTTTACGGTGCGCAGACGCAGCGTGCGGTCGAGAACTTCCCGATCTCGGGCGACAGCCTCGACCCCGCGCAGCTGATCGCGCTCGCGCGCATCAAGAAGGCGGCGGCGCTCGCCAACAAGCAGCTCGGTACGCTCGACACCGCGATCGCGGATGCGATCGCGGGCGCGGCGGACGAGGTCATCGGCGGCGGTGCCGCGGACCAGTTCCCGATCGACGTCTACCAGACCGGTAGCGGCACATCGACGAACATGAACATGAACGAGGTGCTCGCGACCCTCGCCAGCCGTTCGCTCGGCTCGCCCGTGCATCCGAACGACCACGTGAACGCCTCGCAGTCGTCCAACGACGTCTTCCCGACGTCGGTGCACGTCGCCGTCACGCAGGAACTCCTGAACGACCTGATTCCGGCGCTCGACTACCTGGCGGTCGCGCTCGAGGCGAAGGCCGACCTCTGGAAGGGCGCGGTCAAGTCCGGCCGCACGCACCTGATGGATGCGACGCCCGTCACGCTCGGTCAGGAGTTCGGCGGATACGCGCGCCAGATCCGCCTCGGAATCGAGCGCGTCCAGGCCGTGGTCCCGCACGTGGCCGAGGTGCCGCTCGGCGGCACGGCGGTCGGCACGGGCATCAACACCCCGCTCGGCTTCCCGCAGAAGGTGCTCGCGCTGCTCGTGAGCGAGACCGGTCTGCCCATCACCGAGGCGGTCGACCACTTCGAGGCGCAGGCCAACCGCGATGCGCTGGTCGAGGCGTCCGGAGCGCTCCGCACGATCGCGGTGTCGCTGACGAAGATCAACAACGACCTCCGCTGGATGGGCTCGGGCCCCAACACGGGCCTCGGCGAACTGCACATCCCCGACCTGCAGCCGGGATCCTCGATCATGCCCGGCAAGGTCAATCCGGTGATCCCCGAGGCGACGCTCATGGTGTGCGCCCGCGTCATCGGCAACGACGCGACGATCGCCTGGGCAGGTGCCTCGGGCTCGTTCGAGCTCAACGTCGCGATTCCCGTCATGGGCACCGCGCTGCTCGAGTCGATCCGGCTCCTCGCGAACACGATGCGCGTGCTCGCCGACAAGACGATCGCGGGCCTCGAGGCCAACATCGAGCGTGCCGCGGCGTTCGCCGGGATGTCTCCGTCGATCGTGACGCCGCTGAACAAGATCGTCGGGTACGAGGCCGCGGCCAAGATCGCGAAGCACTCGGTCGCGAAGGGCATCACGGTTCGCGAGGCGGTCGTCGACCTCGGTTATGTGTCGCGTGGAGAGATCACCGAAGAGCAGCTCGACGAGAAGCTCGATCTGCTCTCGATGACCCACCCCGGATGAGAGCTGCTCTCCCCGTGCACATCGACGTGCCGTGGAGTCGGATAATAAGCGCATGACCCGCGAGCGACGGCCGATCCCGGCGAGGGCGTTGATCGTCGGCGCCATCCTCGCCGTCGCGGCGCTCGGGCTCACGATCGTCGGAGGGGTGACGTTCCTCGCGCAGCGGGACCGCACCCTCGCAGACATCGACGCGCGTCTGATCTCGCAGATAGAGGCTCTCGACCAGGTGGATGAACTCCGTGTCGTCGTCGAGGGCGGTGCGGTGACGAGCGCGCAAGACACCCCCGATGACTTCACCGACCTCGAGTCGTACCTGCGCGCAGCGGTGCTACGGCTCATTCCGGGTCGTAACGAGGCCTCCATCGCGGTCATCGACGGCAGGATCGCCGTCCGGAGCGCGAATGCCCTGAGCCAGCAGATCGCCGACGACCCGGACTTCGTCGCCGAGGCCGTTGCGACGGCACGGCCGGCCGATCAGGCCGTGATCGCGAGCGCCCGCATCGGCTCGACCGACCTGCGATACATCGCCGTCCCCGTCAGCCTGCCCGGGGACGCCCGTTCCGGGGTCTACATCCGCGCCGTCGACGTGACGCGCGAACTCGAACCGGTGACGCTATCGCTCGTGACGTACACGGCGGCCGCGCTCGCCACGCTCGCCGCGATCGGGATCGTCGGATGGTTCGTCGCCGGACGCATCCTCTCCCCCATCCGTCGCATGCGCGAGACAGCGGACTCGATCACCCCGACGGACCTGCGGGCGCGCATTCCGGCGGACGGAAACGACGACATCTCGGATCTGAGCCGTACCGTCAACTCGATGCTCGACCGGCTCGAGGGGTCGATGGACAACCAGCGTCAGCTCCTCGACGACGTCCGACACGAGCTGAAGACGCCGATCACGATCGTGCGCGGACACCTCGAGATGATGGATGTCGAAAACCCGGCCGACGTCGCCAGCACCCGTGACATCGGGATCGCCGAGCTCGACCGGATGACGCGTCTCGTCGAAGACATCGACCTGCTCTCGTCCGCCGAGGGCGACCAGTTCGAGATCTCTCTGGTCGATGTTCGCGAACTCACCGAGCGGATGGGCGACCTGGTCGGCGGTTTCCCCGGGCACAGCTGGAGCGTCGCGGCCGTCGCGCGCGGCGTCATCGAGGGCGACTACGACCGCCTGTTGCAGGCGTGGCTGCAGCTCGCCGACAACGCAGCGAAGTACACCCCCCAGAGTTCGCCCATCGAAATCGGCAGCACCCTCGACATCGCGTCGGTGCACCTGTGGGTTCGCGATCACGGGCCGGGCATTCCGCCGGCGGCTCGTCGCAGGATCTTTCATCGCTTCGCCCGTGCGGATCACCGTACAGTGGGGGGATCGGGACTGGGCCTCGCGATCGTCGACGCGATTGCGAAGGCACATCTGGGGACCTGCGCCGTCACCGACACCGATGGGGGCGGCGCGACCTTCACGATCACCCTGCCCATAACGCAGGGACGCAGTGAGATGCTGCCGTCCCCCGTCCGGGCCGGGGACGTGGTGTTGCAGAGAGAGGCAACGGGGTGACGCACATTCTGATCGCGGAGGACGAACCGCGCATTTCCGCGTTCGTCAGCCGCGGACTCGAGTCCGCCGGGTACACGACGACGATCGTCGAGAGCGGCGACTCCGCACTCGAGTTCGCCCTGAGCGGCGACGTCGACCTCGTCCTGCTCGACGTCGGACTCCCGGGTATGGATGGCTTCGAGGTTCTCCGCCACCTGCGCGGTCAGGGGGCGAATGTGCCCGTCGTCATGTTGACGGCGCGGAGCAGCACCCGCGACACGGTGCAGGGCCTGGATGCGGGTGCCAATGACTACGTCGCGAAGCCCTTCAAGTTCGACGAGTTGCTGGCTCGCGTGCGCTCACGTCTGCGCGAGAACGTCAACACGGGTTCGATCGGCGTCGTCTACGGTGACATCAGCCTGGACCCGCTGACCCGTCGCGCGCGGGCCGCGGGCCGGGAGTTCGATCTGTCGGCCCGCGAGTTCGCTCTCGCGGAGCAGTTCCTGCGCCACCCCGGACAGGTTCTCAGCCGCGAGCAGCTCCTCAGCCGCGTGTGGGGCCTGGACTTCGATCCGGGTTCGAACGTCGTCGACGTGTACGTGCGATACCTGCGCAGCAAGTTCGGCGCCGAGCACATCGCAACCGTTCGCGGCGCCGGTTACCGCTGGGAGTGAGTT
>CAYZEL010000055.1:0-3577 GCA_964477515.1 uncultured Microbacterium sp. | reverse complement strand
CGGCGCCGAGCACATCGCAACCGTTCGCGGCGCCGGTTACCGCTGGGAGTGAGTTCCCCCGGAAAAGGTGAAGCCCCCGGCGCTAGGGGGGATGCACCGGGGGCTGAGGCGCATGATCTGGGGGACGTACGCCTCAATCGTCAGCCTCGCCCGTCGGGATGGGGGCTGGCTGGCATGTCGATCATCAGCCACAAACTGGGGGGATTTTTGGCTGATCATCGACCCGCTCTCGCGGGAGTGTTCATTTCTCTTCCCCCACTATGACGAGCGGGAATGAGAAGAGGCGAGGAAGGCGATGAGAGTTCTCTCATGACGATGAATACATCTGCCCTCCCCGCCTCGTCGTTTTTATGCCAGTTCGCCCGCCTCCAGCAGGTCTGTCACCAGAGCCGCGATCTCGGACCGCTCGGACCTCGATAGCGTGACGTGGCCGAACAACGAGTGCCCCTTGAGCGTCTCGATCACCGACGCGACGCCGTCGTGGCGGCCGACACGCAGGTTGTCCCGCTGTCCGACATCGTGGGTGAGGACCACCCGGGAGTTCTGCCCCATGCGGCTGAGCACGGTGAGCAGGACGTTGCGCTCCAGCGACTGCGCCTCGTCCACGATCACGAACGCATCGTGCAGCGACCGTCCGCGGATGTGGGTGAGTGGCATGACCTCGAGCAGCCCCCGCTCGACGACCTCTTCCAGGACGTTGCCCGACACGACCGAACCGAGGGTGTCGAAGACCGCCTGGCCCCAGGGGTTCATCTTCTCGGCCTGGTCGCCGGGCAGGTATCCGAGTTCCTGGCCGCCCACGGCGAACAGAGGGCGGAAGACGATGATCTTCTTCTGCTGCTGCCGTTCCAGCACCGATTCGAGTCCGGCGCAGAGGGCCAGCGCGGACTTTCCGGTACCCGCACGCCCACCGAGCGAGACGATGCCCACCTCGGGGTCCAGCAGCAGGTCGATCGCGATCCGCTGCTCGGCCGAGCGTCCGTGCAGACCGAATACTTCGCGATCACCCCGGACGAGACGGAACTCCGACGGGCCCGTCATGCGTCCGAGCGCCGACCCCCGCTCGGAGTGGATGATCAGGCCGGTGTTGACCGGCAGCCCCGTGACCGTGTCGTGGCTGCCGACCTCGCTCTCGTACAGGTCGCTCAGCTCGTCGCCGGAGAGATCGATCGCCGCGATCCCCGTCCACCCGGAGTCCACGGCCTGCTCGGCGAGGTACTCCTCGGCCTGGATGCCCAGCGACGCGGCCTTCACGCGCATGGGCAGGTCCTTCGAGACGACCGTGACGTGCTGGCCGTCCTGCGCGAGGTGCATCGCGATGGCGAGGATCCGACTGTCGTTGTCGGCGAGTCGCATCCCTGACGGGAGGACGGACGGGTCCGTGTTGTTGAGTTCGACGCGCAACGTGCCGTCGGTGCCGACCGGGACAGGGAAGTCCAGGCGACCGTGTTCGATACGGAGTTCGTCGAGGTGACGGAGAGCCTGACGCGCGAAGTACCCGATCTCGGGGTCGTGCCGCTTGCCCTCGAGCTCGGTGATGACGACGACGGGAATCACGACGTTGTGTTCGGCGAAGCGGAAGTACGCCCGTGGATCCGACAGCAGCACGGACGTATCGAGCACATACGTGCGTAGAGCGGAATCCGACTCGATCGAGTCGGCACGCTCGAAGCTCGTGTCGTGTGTGATCGTCGCGCTGCTGGAAAGCGTGTCCTGCTGGCGTGCTGCCGCTGTAGTCACAACCTGCTCCCGACCCGGGTTCGTACCCGGCATCCGCAAAGTCGACCACCGTGATGTAGCGAGTCGCACTCTGGTGGCCGACTCGACCGGGCTACTTGCCCGATGAGATGAACGTACGACCGCGACTCACCGGGTCGCGAATCGACACGCCTCGACGCAGGTTACGTCCGCGTTAATTCCGCGCGGCTACCAGGTTCGTGCGTGCGCGAAGTCGGCGAGCGCGTCGCCGAGCATCACCATGCTGTCCGCCGCGGTGCCGACGTGCGGCGCGATGCGCACCGCGCCGCTGCGTGTCGTGCAGGTGACGCCGTGGTTCGCGAGCGAGGCCGCGAGGGCCGCGACATCCTGCGCCGGCGGCGCGAGCGTCACGATTCCCGCCCGGTGCACCGCTTCGCGGGGAGTCAGTGTCGGGATGTCGTAGCGTTCCGCGAGGAAGAGAACCTCACGGGTACGTGTCGCCATCGCCTCTTCGATCTGGTCGACGCCGGTGTCGATGATCTCGCGCAGCGACGCCGACAGCCGTGCCGCGGCGATGTGATCGGGCACGCTCACCGTGAACGCGTTCGCGCCGGCGGATGCGGGGGGCACCTCGTCGATCGGCAGCACGACATCCGTTCCCGTCGCACCCGAGAAGACGGGCGTGAGTTCTGCGAGCGCCCGGTCGCTGAACCACGCGAAGCCCGTGCCCCGTCCGGCGCGGAGCCACTTGTATCCGTTGCCGCAGACGACATCGGCGGACTGGTAGTCGGCGCCTACGACACCGAATCCCTGCACCGCATCGACGATCAGCAGTCGATCACCGATGACGTCGCGGATACCGGCGAGGTCGGCGCGGTAGCCCGTGCGGAAGTCGACCAGGCTGACCGCGACCGCTGCCGTGGACGACGTGATGT
Source organism: uncultured Microbacterium sp. (assembly GCA_964477515.1). Classification (GTDB taxonomy): domain Bacteria; phylum Actinomycetota; class Actinomycetes; order Actinomycetales; family Microbacteriaceae; genus Microbacterium. The sequence goes on along the minus strand of CAYZEL010000055.1, from coordinate 944 downwards.
TGTCGCGAACGACCTCGGGCGTGACATACCCGGCGGGCGGGTCGATCCACTGCGGCTCGACGACGTGCAACGCCTCGTGCGCGCGGGTGGCGGCGACGGTCAGGCTCGGGTACTCGGCACGCGAGACGAGCAGTCCCCCGGTGACCCCGAAGACCGCCTGCATGAGTCCGTATGTCGTGGACGGCTGGAGCGTCACGTTGTCCTCGTGGGCGCCGAGGAGTTCGGCGACCAGCGAACGGGCGGATGCCGCGTGCTCCACCACGTTGTCGATGCTCGAGCGACGCCCCGTCGCGAGCAGTTCGAGGTCTGCGATGTTCTCTTGTCGAACGGTCGGCGAGAGCGGCCCGAACGACGCCCAGTCCAGATATCCCGGTTCGAGGTCGAACGACGCTGCGTAATCCTCGATGGTTGCCACCGACCCATTCTGCCACGCTCAGAGCGGCGCAGGTCAGCTGCCGAATCGGCGCTCTCTGCGGGCGTAGTCGCGGATCGCGCGGAGGAAGTCGACCTCACGCAGATCGGGGCCGAGCGCCTCGACGAAATAGAACTCGCTGTGGGCGCTCTGCCAGAGCAGGAAGTCGCTGAGCCGTTGCTCGCCCGAGGTGCGGATCACCAGGTCCGGATCGGGCTGTCCGCCCGTGTACAGGTGTTCGCCGATCTGCTCGGGTGTGAGGCTGGCGGCCAGCTCTTCCAACGATCCGCCGCTCTGATCGTGCTTCGCGATGATGCTCCGCACAGCGTCCACGATCTCGCTTCGTCCGCCGTAACCCACCGCCAGATTCACGTGCATCCCGGTGTTGTCGCGCGTGCGCTCGCCCGCCCCGTGCAGGACGCCGGCCAGAACCGGCGGCAGGTTCCCCGACCGCCCCCCGTGCCCAACCCCCCCGGCCCGCCCGCCCGAGAGCCCCTCCCCCAAACCGGCCCGCGGCCCCGCCCGGGGCGGC
>CAYZEL010000054.1:9061-13237 GCA_964477515.1 uncultured Microbacterium sp. | reverse complement strand
CGCGAGCTCGCGCTGCAGATCGACCGCACGATCCAGCCGATCGCCCGCAGCGTCGGTCTGTTCACGACCCAGATCTACGGCGGCGTGCCCCAGGCGCGTCAGGTCGGTGCGCTCAAGAAGGGCGTCGACATCATCATCGGAACACCCGGACGCATCGAGGACCTCATCAACCAGGGTCGCCTCGACCTGAGCGAGGTCCAGGTCGCGATCATCGACGAGGCCGACCACATGTGCGAGCTCGGGTTCCTGGAGCCCGTGCAGCGGATCCTGCGCGAAACCGCGGACGGCTCGCAGAAGCTGCTCTTCTCGGCGACGCTCGACCGCGAGGTCTCGGCGCTCGTCGACGAGTTCCTCGTCGAGCCGGCCGTGCACGAGGTCGCCGGTGAAGACCAGGCCTCGAGCACGATCGAGCACCGCGTGCTCGTGATCGACCACCGCAACAAGGCCGAGATCCTCAGCCGCCTGGTCGACCGCGACGGAAAGACCCTGGTCTTCGCCCGCACACGCGCGTTCGCCGAGATGCTCGCCGAGCAGTTCGCCGACGAGGGCATCCCGGCCGTCGCTCTGCACGGTGACCTCAACCAGCAGAAGCGCACGCGCAACCTCGAGCGTTTGACGTCGGGCCGGGTCAACGTTCTCGTGGCGACGGACGTCGCGGCTCGCGGCATCCACGTCGACGACATCGACTTGATCATCCAGGCCGACGCGCCCGACGAGTACAAGACGTACCTGCACCGCTCGGGCCGCACCGGTCGCGCCGGCAAGCAGGGTCGTGTGGTCACGCTGATCACGCGCCAGCGCCGTCGCAAGATGACCGAGATGCTCGAGCGCGCCGAGATCGTCGCACCGTTCCAGGACGCGGCGCCCGGCGACGACGTGATCGACGAGCTCGCGGGTGGTTTGACCGCCGCCGAGCTGACCGCCTGACCTGAGCGTGCTCGTCGAACCGGTCGATTCGTCGCGAACCGGCACGGTATCCGTGCGGGTTCGCGACGAATGTGCCGGTTCGGCGGGGGACGGTGCCGGATAGGGTTGCGGGCATGCGCGCCGCCCTCGCCCTCTGGCGCTCGACCCACCCCGGTCCGACACTCGTCGTCACGGGTCTCTCGCTCGGCCTCGGCATCGCGGCGGGCCTGGACGCCTGGCGCGTTGCCGCGCTCGTGATCGCGGTGTTCTTCGGGCAGCTGTCCATCGGCCTGTCGAACGACGCGATCGACAGCGACCGCGATCGCCGCGTCGGACGCACCGACAAGCCCATCGCGCGAGGGGATGTCTCGCTTCGCGCGGCCTGGATCGCGGCCATCGGGTCGCTGGTCGTCGCGCTCGTCCTCACCGGAGCGCTCGGGCTCGCGGCGCTCGCGGCCCACGCCATCCTGCTGGCCTCGGCCTGGGCATACAACGCCGGGCTGAAGTCCACGGCGATCTCGATCGTCCCGTTCCTCGTGAGCTTCGGTCTCTTCCCCTCCGTCGCCACCCTCTCCGCCCCCGAGCCCGCTCTTGCCGCCTGGTGGGCCACGCTGGCGGGTGCGATCCTGGGCGCCGCCGTGCACCTGACGAACGTGCTGCCCGATCTGGACGACGATCGCGTGACCGGGGTCCGCGGGTTTCCCCATCGGATCGGGGCGAGGTGGTCGGCCGTGCTCGCGGCGATCGGGATCGTCGGCGGCGCCGTCGCGGTCGTGTGGGGCTCGGCGAGCGGCGAGGTTCAGCGCGTGGCCCCCCTGTCGTGGGTCCTCACAGCCGTCGTCATGGTCGCGGCCATCGCGACGATCGTCCTGGCCGTGACCCGCGCCCCGGGTCGCGTTCTGTTCCGGCTCGTGATGTTCGCTGCGCTCGTGCTCGCCCTCCAGCTCGTCCTGTCGGGCGGTGGGCTCACGGGCTGAGGCGCTCGGTCCTCAGGACCGCGCCCTCGAGGCGGGGTCGAAGTCCATCGCGTATGCCCGCGCCAGCATGTTTCCGGTGACGCCGCGGAGGGCGAGGCTGACAGCCGCCCGGCGGGCACGGGTCTGTGCGCGGCCCCCCGCCCGGCCCAGCGCGGTGTTGGCGGCGGCGATGCGACCCGACAGAACGGCCGCCGCCATCCGACGTCGTTCCCACTCGCCGAGTTCGCGTTCCGGCGCGGCGCCGTTGCGGACCCACAGCGCGAGCAGGGGAGCGAGAGTGACCGCGTCGATCAGGCCGAGATTCATGCCCTGACCGCCGATGGGGCTCACCTCGTGCGCAGCATCGCCGATCGCGAAGACCGCGCCGCTGCGCATAGCGGGGACGAGCGAGCGGCGCACCCCGAATGCCGTCGCCGCCCGGATGGCGTCGGCACCGGACGCGGTCCCCATGCGTCGTTCCACGATGGCGCGCAGACGGTCCGTCGCGGCGTCCCCGTCCTCGACACCGCCCTCCTCGACCCAGGCGACATACCGGCGCATCCCGTCCGGTAGGGGGAACGACTCGAGTACGCCGTCGGCCTCGAGGCGCACGACGGCGGAGTCACCGTCTCGACTCGTGTCGGGAGCATCCGTCATCAGATAGCGATCGGGGTAGGTCTTCGTGCGGACGGCCGCGGTGAGCGGGCTGACCTCGCGGCCGCGTGACCCCGTGGCCACGACGACGATCCGAGATCGCTCGATCACCGATTGCCCGGCGCGGTCGACGATCTCCAGTTCGACGGTTGGCCCCCGTTGAGAGACGCGCTGCGCTGTCAGCCCGCGGCGCACCGCGGGTGAACCCCAGGCGTCCGCGGTCGCGGCGAGCGCGGCCTCGGTGGCGTGCTGGGGGAGCGTGGCGACATACGGATGCCTCGAGCGCAGCCGATCGAAGTGCACCGTGCCCAGACGTCGCCCCCGGGCCAACGCGACGCCGGTCCGAACCCGGCGAGCCGAGGCGAGCAGCCGATCGGTTGCGCCCGACTGCTCGAGCGCCGTCAATGCCGCGGAGTGCACGCCGACGGCGCGGGTCCCCGCGGATCGGTCCTCGCGGCCCTCGATCACGGTCGCTCCGACGCCGAGGCGAGCGAGTTCGGCGGCGAGCATCACGCCGACCGGCCCGGCGCCGACGACCAGCACGTCGCTCATGCCGCGAGGTTCCGGACGGCGAGCAGACGGAAGGGCGCGGGGCGCTCGACGAGCCACCCCTCCGGGACCAGCCCGGCGAGCTCGGCCGGGGTCCAGCTGCGGCGGATCGAGCGGAGGCCGTCGGTTCGCAGAAGGGTGCCCGGTGCCAGCGGGGTGATGCCGACGGCGTAGGCGGCGTAGGCCAGGCGCGAGCGGGCGATATCGGAGTGCAGCGCGAGGTGGGTGGCGAGGCGCGCGGAGTCCTCGAGCACGGTACGCAGTTCGGCGGGTGTGAGGTGGTGCATGACGTGGCTCGAAAGGGCGACGTCGAAGCGCTCGCCCGAATCGGCCAACCGGGTGCTGTCGGTCAGGCGGTATTCGATCCCCGGCACGTGTCGCGAGGCGCGCGCGACGGCGAGGCTCCGTTCGTCCGGATCGATGCCGACACCGGTCACGTCGAACCCGTCCGCCCTCGCGCGCGCGATGAGCCCACGCAGCACATCGCCCCCACCGCATCCGATGTCCAATAGCCGCACGGGACCGGGCGTCGTGAGCAGGGCCGGTCTGACGTGCGCTCGGTACACGGTGCCCCAGGCCGCGACCAGTCGGTTGACGAGCGTGAAGCGCTCGAGGGTTGCGCGCAGCCGACGGGGGTCGCAGTCCGGATCGTCCATGAGCTCACGCAGGTTCTCGGCACGTTCGCTCAGGGTCGGGCGGTGCCGGTCGGCCGTCACCCCGGTCGTCCCGCGGTGATCGGCTCGGGACGGAGTCGGGCGAACTCCTCTGCGTTCGCGACGGTCGGCACACGGGCGGTCACGAGCGCGGACTCGACGGTCAGCCCCGGGCCGAACGCAACGCCGATCGCCCGTGAACCGTCCGCCAGATCGGGGTCCTCGAGCATCCGCGCGAGGATGAAGAGGACGGTCGCGGACGACATGTTGCCGTAGCTCCGCAGAACGTCGCGCGAGAATTCGAGGGCATCTTCGGGCAGGTCCAGTGCGGTCTCGAAGCGATCCAGGATGCTGCGGCCCCCCGGGTGCACGAGCCACCGGTCCACATCCCCGGCGCGCGCGAGGACGGGTGCGAGCGCATCGCGCACCTCGCGTCCCACGATGCGGGGGACCTCTGC
>CAYZEL010000054.1:4506-8961 GCA_964477515.1 uncultured Microbacterium sp. | reverse complement strand
GGATGCTGCAGATCTCGCCGCACACGACCAGCACGATGGCGTGCGGGTCGGCGGCGCAGATGCGCGCGGCCTGCCGGAGGGCCGGGAACGCGGCTGCGCAGCCCACGAAGCCCAGATGGTCGCGCTCGACCGTGGTGGGCAGTCCGAGATCGCGCACGAGGCGATAGTCGGGTCCCGGGGCGAAGAACCCGGTGCACGAGGCGGTGACGACGTGCGAGATGGCGGATGCCTCGACATCCGCTCGCGCCAGCGCTTCGCGTGCAGCCCGGGCGAAGAGCGGCGGCGCCTCGCGACGGTACACGTCGTTGCGCGTTCCCGTCAGGGGCGAGCGGAGCTCACGGGTATCCGCGTCGATGAAGTCGGACGCTCCCGAGGACTGCTCTCCGAGCTCGCTCAGCACCGTATGCCGGGTATCGATCGCGGATTGGTCGAACGCCGCGCCGATCAAGCGTGCGGTCAGCCTGTCGACACCGGGCTGCGCCAGGAACAGGTCGCGCACGGCGGACTGGGGCAGGACGGTGGTCGGCACAGCGGTGCCGATGCCGAGGATGTGGGCGGGCATGTCTCAGAGTAACCAGCGCGGGCGCGCCGGGGGCCGGGCTTGACAGCCGATCACCGCGGGTTCGCCCGGCATGGCCGGGTCTAGACATCCGCGCGACTCGGGAGCACCCTGGATCGCACGGGCACGAGGAGGAGCTATGTTCACGCACGAGCACGCATTCGGCGGATTCTCGGTGGATGACATCGACGCCGCGCGGCACTTCTACGGCGACGTCCTGGGCATGACGGTCGAGGACGATCCCATGGGATTCCTGCGCCTGCGCCTTGCGTCGGGCGCCGACATCCTGATCTACGGGAAGCAGGGGCATGAGCCCGCGAGCTTCACGATCCTGAACTTCCCCGTCGACGACGTCGAGGCGGCGGTGGACGACCTGAATGCGCGCGGGGTCGTGACGAAGATCTACACCGACCCCGACTATGGCACAGATGAAAAGGGCATCTCGCGCGGAAGGGGGCCCGACATCGCATGGTTCCGCGACCCCGCCGGCAACGTCCTCTCGGTGCTCAAGGTCGACTGAGCGCGAACCGAGCCGCTCGGCCCGGTTCACGATTCAGTCCCCACGCGCCGGGCCCGACGGGTCAGCCCCGGGATTCCGGGCCGCGTCCCGTCCGGGGTCCACGGATGTGCTGAATTGTGAACGCTGACGACACGGCGGCTCGGCCGCCTCAGTCCAGGCTCGCCCAGCCCGCGGGGCCGCTCGACCCCGCGGCGTACTCGTCGAGGGGCACCGAACCGTTCCGCCAGGCGTCGATCGCGGGCTGCACGATGCGCCAGCACTGCTCGGCGGCATCGGCGCGCACCGAGAGCGCCGCATCGCCGTCCAGGATGCCCGACAGGACCTCGCCGTACGCCCGCAACGCGCCGTCGCCCAGATCCGCCGTGAGCACCGTCTTCTCGAGGCGGAACGGGTCATCGGCGCCGTTGACGTTGAGCTCGAGGGACATCCGGTCGGGTCCGAGGGTGAAGCGCAGTACCGAGCCGTCGGCGTCGCCGGTGAACCCCTGGGGAAGGTGCCTGACGGGACGGAACCGCAGGATGATCTCGGCATCCCGGGCGGCGAGGGCCTTGCCCGAGCGGAGCGTGAACGGCACCCCCTGCCAGCGCGCATTGCGCACCTCGCAGGTCAGCTCCGCCAGGGTCTCGGTGTTGCGCGAGGGGTCGACACCGTCCTCGTCGACGTACGAGGGCACCGGTCGGCCGTCGCTCGTCCCCGCCGTGTAGACGGCGCGTCGTGCCGCGTGCTCCGGATCGTCGTTCCAGAGTGCAGTGGCCCGAAGGGCCGCGGACGTCGCGTCACGCAGGTCGACCTCGTCGAGGGTCGCCGGTGGCTCCATCGCCACGAACGCGAGAACCTGCAGCAGGTGGCTCTGGATCATGTCCGTCAGCGCCCCGGCGTGGTCGTAGTACCCCGCCCGGCCCTCGAGCGCGAGGGATTCGTCGTAGCGGATCACGACGGACTCGATGTTCTCGGCCGACCAGACGGGCTCGAGAACCCGGTTCGCGAACCGGACTCCGAGCAGGTTGAGGACTGTCGACCGACCGAGGAAGTGGTCGACGCGGAAGATCTGCTGCTCGGGCACGAGTCCGAGCACGGTGGCGTTGAGGGCCCGTGCGCTCTCTTCGTCGATCCCGAACGGCTTCTCGAGCGCGAGGATCGTCCCCTCGGGCAGCTCGACGTCGGTCAGTGCCTCGCACGCCCGGGCGGCGACCGCCGGGGGGACGGCGAAGTAGAGCGCCAGTCGGCCGGGAGTCGATGCGACGAGTGCACGTAGGTCGTCGGCGTTGGTGATGTCCGCCCGGGTGTAACTCGTCGACGCGATGACATCATTCGCGGCATCCGCACCACCGGCCGCGAAGGATGCGCGCACGACGTCACGCCAGTGGTCGTCGCTCCAGTCGTCCATGCCCGCGCCGCGCAGGTGAACGCGCCGCCAGGTCTCGCGGGTCAGGAGCTCGCCGAGAGCCGGCAGCAGCAGGCGCGAGGTGAGGTCGCCCGAGGCGCCCAGGATCAGGAGCGTGGTCTCGACCGTCATGCGCCCACACTATCCGCGCGGGCGATCGGGAGATCTCCAGTCCCCCCTGACACCATGGGGACGGTGACCTCTCCCATCGCGGATTACGCCATGCTCAGCGACACGCGCACTGCGGCCCTCGTCTCTCGTGACGGCAGTATCGACTGGCTCTGCCTGCCGCGCTACGACTCTGCATCGATCTTCGGGGCCCTGCTCGGTGATCAGCGGCACGGATGCTGGGGGTTCCGCCCCACGGACCCGTCGGCCGTGCCCACTCGACGTTACGACGGCGACACGTTCGTGCTCGTGACGCGCTGGGAGAGCGCGACCGGCGTCGCGGAGGTCTGGGACTTCATGCCGCACGGCGATGGGCTGACCGGGGATGGCGTAGCGGTGGTCCGTCGCGTCGTCGGGGTGAGCGGGACCATGGAGTTCACGCAGCGCCTCACCCTGCGCTTCGACTACGCGCGGGCCGTGCCGTGGGTCCGCCAGGTCGGCGACGACGACGCCCCTGCCCTGCTCGCCGTCGCCGGGCCCGATGCGGTCATCGTGCGGGGCGCTCGCCTCGCGCCGACGGACCACGAGCACCGCGGCACACTTTCGGTCGACGCGAATGATCGGGTCGACCTGACCCTCTCGTGGTTCCCCTCACACCTGGACGCGCCGGCCGCGGTCGATGTCGATCGGGCGCTCGCCGCGACGACCGGGTGGTGGCAGAACTGGGCGGCGCGGGTCGATCACACCGGTCCGCACCACGACGACGTGGTCCGCTCGTTGCTGGTGTTGCGTGCCCTGTCCCATCACGACACCGGCGGCATCGTCGCAGCCGCGACCACGTCGCTGCCCGAGGACTTCGGCGGAACCCGCAACTGGGACTACCGCTACGTCTGGTTGCGGGATGCTGCGCTCACGCTCGAAGCGCTCATCGGGCATGGATTCCTCGGCGTCGCCGACCGGTGGCGCGCCTGGCTCGTCCGCGCCATCGCGGGCGATCCCGCGGAACTTCAGATCATGTACGGGCTCGGCGGCGAGCGCGACCTGCTCGAACGCGAGCTCGACAGCCTCCCGGGGTACGGCGGCGCGGCACCCGTCCGCATCGGCAACGGCGCGGCGCACCAGTTTCAGGCCGACGTCATCGGCGAGGTCATGGTCGCCCTCGACGAGGCACGCAAGGCCGGTCTGCCCGAGTCCGAAGAATCCTGGCCGATGCAGCGGGGGCTGCTCACATACGTCGAGGCGAATATGGACCGCGTCGACAACGGCATCTGGGAGATCCGCGCGGACCCGCACATGTTCACGCACTCTCGCGTCATGATCTGGGCGGCGCTGGACCGCGGCATCCGTGCGGTGCGAGAGGGCGGACTGGACGGACCGGCCGAGCACTGGGAGCAGCTGCGCGACCGGATGCGACGCGAGATCGACGAGCGCGGCGTGGATCCGAAGGCGGGTTCTTCGTGCAGTTCTACGGCACGAGCGAGGTGGATGCCTCGCTGCTCCTTCTCCCGCAGGTGGGGTATTGCGCGGCCGATGACCCGCGGATGCTCGCCACGGTGGCCGAGATGGAGCGCACGCTGATGCCGGACGGGCTCCTGCTGCGATATCGGACCGAGACCGGGGTCGACGGGTTGGAGGGCGACGAGCATCCGTTCCTCGCCTGCTCGTTCTGGCTCGTCCAGCAGTACGCCGCATCGGGGCGAGGAGAGGATGCCTCCCGCCTGATGGACCGCCTGTGCGCCCTCGCCAACGATGTCGGTCTGCTGTCGGAGGAGTACGACGTCGGCGGTCGTCGTCAGGCGGGCAACACGCCGCAGGCCCTGTCGCACCTGGCGCTGGTCGGTGCCGCCGACGCCCTGGTCGGCCATTACGGGCGGTCCGCCGACG
>CAYZEL010000054.1:0-4406 GCA_964477515.1 uncultured Microbacterium sp. | reverse complement strand
GGATGCTTCGGATGGAAGGACGCCGCGGGTCACGCGACCCCGGGTCAGCCGCGCAGCGCCTCGACGAGCTTGACGCGCCCGCCCATGCGCAGCAACGAGTTCTCGTAGATCTTCGCGCCGACGAAGATCGCCGCGATGCACGTCGCGATCAGGATCACGAGGGACAGCAGCGGCTCCCACCACTGCGCGTCGCCGAGGAAGAGGCGCAGCGGCATACCGACCGGAGCCGAGAACGGCACGTACGACATGATGCCGACCACCAGCGAGTTGTCGTTGAAGAAGATCACCAGGAAGTACGGCGCCATGATCAGCATCGTGAGGGGCGTCGTGGTCGATCCGATGTCCTCCTGGCGCGACACCATCGCGGCCGCGGCGGCGAACAACGACGCGAGCAGGACGAAGCCGAAGAAGAAGAACACCGCGAACCATGCGATGGGTCCGCCCAGGCCCTGCAGCAGCGCCGTCTGGCCGGTCACGGTCAGACCCACCACCGCGATCGCCGCGAGTCCGAGGATCTGCGCCATCGCGAGGATCGTATTGCCGATGACCTTGCCGGCGAGCAGCGCACGGGTCGGGACGGCCGAGATCAGGATCTCGACGACGCGGGTCTGCTTCTCTTCCACGACGCTCTGAGCGATCGTTCCGCCGAACAGCGATGCGGCGAGCAGGAACACCACGCCGAACCCGATGGCGACGAGGTAGCGCAGAGCCCCGCCCGTCTCATCCGGGTTGAGCAGCTCGACCGTGGGTGTCTGCGCCAGCATGAGCAGCAGGGTCGTGGGTGGGGACGAATCCGCGATGAGCGCGATCCCCACGGGCGAAGACGCGTCTCCGACGATCGCCGCGTCGACCGAACCGTCGCGGACGAGTGTTTCGGCGGCCGCGCGATCGGGCGCGTCGGTGATGTCGAGACCCTCGATGCCCTGCACCTGCGACGACGCGTCCGGCGTCACCGCGACCGGGATGCCCGAGGCATCGCGCGCCGTGAATCCGCCCCAGATCACGCCGGCGAGCGCGACGGCGAACAGGATCGCCGTCGAGATCAGGAAGGTCTTCGAGCGGAGCTTCGACCCGATCTCGCGTTCGGCGACGAGCCAGACGCTCTGCGCGGTCGAGGGCGAGCGGCGGGTGGCGGGCGACATGGTGGGAGTGCTCACTGGATGACCTCCTTGAAGATCTGGGCGAGGGTCGGATGCTGTGGCGCGAAGCTCGTCACGTCGCCGCGCTCGACGGCGCGACGCAGGACCACTTGCGCGGTCTCTTCCGTGTCCGTGTCGAACAGGGCATAGCCTCCGTCGAACTCGAGCACGGTCACGCCGGGCACGTCGCGCACCCAGCCCGCGTCGGCCGCAGAGACGAGCTCGAAACGCTGTGCCGAGTGCTGGGCGCGGAGTGCTTCGCGGCTGCCCGCGGCGCGGATCGTGCCGTTCGCGATGATGACGAGGTCGTCGCAGAGTCGCTCGACGACATCGAGCTGGTGGGACGAGAACAGCACCGCCGAACCCTCGGCGGCCCGGGCCTGGAGAACGCCGGCGACGACATCGACCGCGAGCGGGTCCAGGCCCGAGAACGGCTCGTCGAGGATCAGCACCTCGGGGTCGTGCACCAGCGCCGCGGCGATCTGCGCGCGCTGCTGGTTGCCCAGCGAGAGCGTCTCGACGTTGTCGCCGAGGCGTTCGCCGAGCCCGAGCTGCTCGAGCAGGCCCTGGGCGCGCGTCGTGGCCTCGGCCTTCGAGTAGCCGTGCAGGCGCGCGCGATAGACGATGTGCTCGAGCACCTTCATCTTCGGGTAGAGCCCGCCCTCCTCGGGCATATAGCCGAATCGACGCCGGTCGGAAGAAGACACGGCCGCGCCGTCGAGCTCGACCTGGCCGTCGTCCTTGCCGAGGACGCCCAGGACGATGCGCATGGTCGTCGTCTTGCCGGCGCCGTTGCCGCCGACGAAGCCCGTCAGGCGCCCGGGTGCGACATCGAACGAGACATCGTCGAGCACGCGACGTCCCCCGTAGCTCTTCGTGATACCGGTCAGTCGCAGCATCCGTCGTCCTTTCCGTGGTGTGATCCCACGCTACGGATGCGCGCCCGCTGGGACCTCCCCCTGCCGGGGGGTCTTCCTCGTCCGGCGCGCGGGGGAGGGGGCTCAGACGAAGCCGTTGCGGTGCGCCCAGACGACGGCGGCGACGCGGTCCCGGGCCCCGAGCTTCTGCAGCACGTTCGAGACGTGCGTCTTGACGGTCGCCTCGCCGATCACCAGGCGCGCCGCGATCTCGGCGTTGCTGAGCGCCTGGGCGAGCAGTCGGAGCACCTCGATCTCGCGCTCGGTGAAGGGCGGGGCGCCACCGCCGGGTGCACCCGCACCCGCCCCGGGCGCGACCGGCCCGCCGATCGGGTCGGGGGGCGTCGTGTCGGCAGGGTCGGGGCCGCCCGCGAATCGGGCGATCACGCGGCGGGTGACCTCGGGTGCGAGCAGCGCATCGCCGGATGCCACGATGCGGACGGCGGTCACGAGGTCTTCGGGGCCCGCGTTCTTCAGCAGGAATCCGCTCGCCCCGGCCGCGAGAGCCTGGAAGAGGTAGTCGTCGCGGTCGAACGTCGTGACGATCAGGACGGCCGCCGAGACATCCGGGTCCGCGACGATCCGTCGCGTCGCCTCGAGGCCATCGAGCACGGGCATCTGGACATCCATGCAGATGACATCGGGGCGGTGCGTGCGCGCCTGCTCCACGGCAGCCGCGCCGGTATCGGCCTCAGCGACGACGCTGATGCCGCCCGCGGCCTCGAGGATCATGCGAAAACCCGTTCGCATGACGGCGTGGTCGTCGGCGAGCAGGACCCGGATCGGCTGCTCCGGCCGATCGTCGGAGCTCACGCGGCGCTCCAGGCGGGCTGGCGCGGCACGCGCACGCGGACGAGGTAACCGCCACGCGAGCGTGGCCCCGCGTCGATCGTGCCGCCCGAGGCGCTCGCGCGCTCCCGCATGCCGACGAGCCCCAGACCCCCGCGGACCGGCACGCCGGTGCGGCCGTCGTTCGTTACTTCGATCTCGACCGCATCGGGGCTGTAGCGCAGGCGTACCTCCGCGCGGGCATCGGGACCGCCGTGGCGTCGCGCGTTCGTCAGCGCCTCTTGCACGATCCGGTAGAGGTTCACCTGCACGACGTCCGGCACGGGCCAGGCGTCTCCGAGCTCGGTCAGTGTCGTCGGCAGGCCCGCCTCGACGGCGTGCTCGACGAGTCCGGGCAGTCCCGCGAGCCGGACGGTGGACGCCGCGTCATCGGCGCCCTCGATGGCGGACTCGTCGGGCGTGCGCAGGGTACCGAGCAGCTGCCGCAGTTCGTCGAGGGCCTCGCGCGCGGATGTCTCGACACCCGACAACGCGCGCCGGGTGGCGGCCGGATCGGTGTCGAGCACCGCACGGGCGGCGCCCGCCTGAACGCCCATCGCCGAGACGTGGTGAGCCACGACATCGTGGAGTTCGCGGGCGATTCGCAGCCGATCGAGTGCCACCGCCTGCCGGGCGGTGACCTCGCGCTCCCGCTCGAGCTGTGCGGTGCGCTCCCGCAGCTCGGCACGTTTGCGGGCCGCGGCGTACGCGTGATCGCCGAAGTAGTAGGCGCCGCCGAAGTACAGGGCGTTGATCAAGAACTGGATCAGCATGAACGCGACGTACGGGGAGAAGGCGCCGACACGCGAGAGGCCGTCGCCGATCGGAGCGGTCGCACCCTGGAACGTCGTGATGAGCAGCCAGACGAACATGCCGGCGATCAGCACGGCCCGCACGAGCATGGCGCGGCGGCGGTCGTCGACCCACGCCCCGACGGTGTAGATCGCGATGAACATGGCGATGTTGCCGACATAGATCTCGGGAATCCGCAGACTCACGGCCACGAAGTAGGCCGCGCACACCACGATCGCGACGAGGGAGGGGAAGCGGCGCCGGAAGGCGAGCGGCGCCGTCACGACGGCGGCGTACAGCACACCCCACGCGAAGGGGGCCTGCTCGTCGCCGTAGAGCCCCGCGACCGAGGTCAGCCAGGCGCTGAGGATGCCGCCGACGAGCATCGCGGCCGCGAGGAGGACGTCGGCCCGGAGGTCGGCCGACGTCGGCACGCGCCTCAGGGGCGGACGATCGGGCTCGCTCATTCCTCCACGGTACGACGGACGGCTCGCCGAGACATCCGTCGGACGGGGGAGAGGCCTCAGCCGAAGATCATCGGCACATCGTCGGAATCCTGTGCCGAATCCAGGTCGAGATCGACGACGACGGGGACGTGGTCGCTCGGGATCTCACCCTTGCGCTCGTTGCGGTGGATCGCCGCGCCCCGCACGGCTTCGGCGATGGCGTGCGAACCGAGGATGAAGTCGATGCGCAGGCCCTCGTTGCGGGGGAAGCGCAGCTGCTTGTA
>CAYZEL010000053.1:0-13657 GCA_964477515.1 uncultured Microbacterium sp. | reverse complement strand
GGCCGGGGATGTACGCCGTGGCCTCGGTGCCGTTCGACAGCTTCACACGGGCGACCTTGCGCATCGCCGAGTTGGGCTTCTTGGGGGTGGTCGTGTAGACGCGCGTGCAGACGCCGCGCTGCTGCGGGTTCGCCTTCAGGGCGGGGGCCTTGGTCTTTACGACCTTCGGCGTCCGTCCCTTGCGAACAAACTGCTGAATAGTTGGCACTTCTTCTCCTCGATGGTGCTGCACGGTGACAGCGAGCGTGTTCTCTGCCCGACGCGAGCCGAAGATCTTGTCGGGTTCACGTCGACCCTCCGACGCGCCAGATGACTGCCGCGTGTGGTGGGGGTATGCCGTGGGGGTGACCTGTTCGCAGGCCCGTCCCTGAGATGTGGCGTCGGCGACCTGTTTCGAGCCGTGATCACGTCGCGGGTGAACCGCTCCGCGCTCAAGGCACGTCACATGGCGCGCGCGAACGCACACCCATCCATGATACGCCGGGGTTCGTCGTGCGGTCAAACGAGTGCTGTCGGCGCTCAGACGCCGACAGCGAACACCAGTGCGATGAGCGCTCCCGCGAGCACCACGACCAGCGCGACGATGGCGACGACGACCGCGACGAGTCGCCGACGCGCGCGCGCACGGACGGCCCGATGGATGCCCGAGGCATCCGGAAGCGGATCGCCCGCCCCCGGGAGGGGCGCACTGGGGTCGCCCTCGCCCCTCATCGGCGGGAGCGCAGGGTGCGCCCGGCGCGAACCACGCACGGGCGCCGCGACGCGGCTCGGGTAGGCCGAGACGACGCCCGTGATCGTGCCGTCGGGAGCATGGAGCGACGACTCGGGGCGAGATGCCCCGGCGCCGCGGCCCCGCGATGCTCGACGCCCGATGACGGTGTCGCTCGTCTGATCCCCTTCCGACAGCGCCGCCTCGGGCGGGGACGGCACGCGGGGTCGACGCACCGTCGTGTCGCCGAGCGAACCGTCGGACCCGCCGTCGGCGACCGGCGAGCGGGAATCGGTCACTCGCCCTCCCGGCGCAGTCCGAACTCCGCGTCACCGAGCAAGAAGCGCGCGGTGAGGGGCTCGGGGTAACCCGGCGGGGCATCCTTCTCGGCGCCGTCCTCACCGATCAGGACCACCCCGTTGGTCGAATCGAGATCGACGATCGTCCACCCTTCGGCGGTGAGCTCCATGCGCGCGTGGGTCTTCGAGACCGTGCGCGTCTCATCCGGGATCGCGACGAGCTGAGCATCACCGTAGTCGGGCTCGCGGTGGGGACGACGGCCGATGATCACAACATCGGCCGTGAGAGGGATCGGCGCGCCGAGGGTGGGCACCAGCGTCCATACGGTGCGCCGACGCACGGCGACGATCGTCTCCTCGAACGACTCGTCGAGAGCCTCGTTGTCAGGAATCTCGGGGTGCTTGTGCTGCGCCGACACGGACGTGCGCGCCGAACGGGGTGCACCGGAGGTCGGCGCCCCCTGCACGGCCGACACCTCGGCCGAGGATTCGTAGGTCAGCTCGGACGAACCCAGGAACGGCTGGAAAGCCGCCGAGCGAACCGCGGCGGACGCTGCGGGAGCCCAGGCCTCGGTCGAGGGTCGAGCCGAAACGGGCGGCTCCGCCTGCGGACGGGCACCCTCGGTGTCGTCCATGTCGTCGGGTGTGAACGACGGCCGGGGACCGGGAACGCCGAGATCCGCGGAGGATGCGCCGCGAGTTCCGGAAGCCGAGCGGCGAGCAGGCGTCCCGTGCAGGAAATCGCGGGTGGGCAGACCGGATGGGTCAGCCGGGCCATCCGCTGCCGCGAACACCGCCGGGGTCTCCTGCATCGTCGAGCGGAACGTCGGCACCGGAGGTAGCGTCGGCGCCTCGCGCGCGGAACCGACCGGCAGCAGCGGCACGCCGCCGCGCCCCACCGGGACCGGCACGACGGACGGATACCCATCGATCGTCGGTGGAGCGGGACGCGGCGGCAGTTCCGGGCCGCCCGCGGGGCCGTGGGTTCCGAACACCGAGCCGAGAGCGGATCCGTCGGCAGGCGTCGCCGACGGCGTGCGGGGCGACGACTCGGGTGCGCGCCACTCGGCGTCCGCCCCGGCACTGCGCCGGGCGTGCGCGATCGCAGCCGAGCCCCCCAGCCACCGCGCGGACCCCCAGCCGACGATGCTGGCCCACACGGGGAAGAGCAATGCGCCCAACACGGTCATCCCCACGCCCAGCCCGAACGAGCGGTTCATCCGTTGGAGCGCGATGATCGCGACCACGAAGAAGGCGAGCGTGCCGAGGACGGGGACGACCGCGAGCAGTACGAGCCAGGGCGAGAGCCCCCCGAGACGGAGGAAGACGATCGTGTTGAGGACGGGGACCCAGGCCTGCCAGGGCTGCTCACCAGCCTTGCGGAAGACGGCGGAGAGGCTGAGCGCGACCCAGAGGTACAGGACGAGTGCGACCACCAAGGAGGTCGTGATCAATTCCGTTGTGTTCATGATGGACGCGAGCCGCCGTCGCGGCGTCGCGACCTCCTCTCCTGACGACGTGAAGCGCCCGATGGGGCACTCTTCGGCGAGATCTCCCGGGTGAACGATCTCAACGATACGGCCGCCATCAGACGGCGCCACCCGCTCTCTCGCTGAGAGAACACGCGGCGCTCCTGTTCGACGATGCCCCAGAACTCATCGGACTCCGCCTGCGTCACCGTGTCCATCGCGAACACGGCCCGGTCCGCTCGGTCCGCGAGCAGGATACCGCGGGGGGTGGCGAAGCCGGCCGCCGTCTCTTCCCGGGTCCGCGTACGCGGCGCAGACTTTCCGTGATCGACCGCGGCATCGACGTATTCGTCCCAGCCCGCGACGACGCGAACGGCCGGGTCTTCGCTTCGGCGACGGGCGCGGCGGCGGAACGCTTTCGCTCCCACGATCACGCCGAAAGGGCCCAGAAGCAGGCCCGCGATCACGAGGGCGATGCCCGAAACCCGGACGACGGCCCACAGTGCGCTGAGGTCCGCGGTGGCCCCGTCGTCCGACTCGTTCCCGGCGGGAGCATCCTGCTGCACGGGATCCGGTGGCACAACCTCTTCCGCGTTCTCGGGGCGCACTTCCGTCTCGTTCTCGGGGTCGCGCTGCAGGGTCAGGTCGGTCTGGGGTGCCTCAGCGCTCTGGGGCGTGACGTCGATGGGCACCCACTCGCCCGCGGCCGATTGCACTTCGGCCCAGGCGACGATGTCGCCGCCCCGGCCCGCACCGCTGTCGCAGGTGCGCAGCCCGTCCTCCGATGTGAGCCGCGCACCGACGACCACGCGCGCGGGGAAGCCGAGCTCGCGGGCGATCAGGGCCACCGCGACCGAGAACTGCTCGTCGTCACCGATCGCCGCGACGAGCGGCAGGTCGGCGGTCCCGACCTCGGCCTCGCGATCCAGGAGGGCACGGAAGAGGGAGTCGATGCGGGCGAGCGAGTGCCCGGACGCGCTCGACTCGAACGCGTAACCCGGGATCTCCGACAACCACGTCGGCGGTGCCTCGAGGTCGACCGAGACGGCGTGCGAGAGATAGCCGCGCTCGCGCAGGAGCACCACGAGACCGGCGAGCGCGACACCGCCCTTTCCCTCGACGTGCTCGTCGACCCAGCGGCGCAGCGACTCGGGCGCCTCGACCCGATCGGCGGGGACGCCGGGTGCATCGATCCGGTTCAGTTCGACGGCCGGGGGGATGACGGCCGTGACCGTATAGGCATCGCCGGCCCGGACTCCTCCCTCGGCGACCTGGACGCCACCCCAGGCGGCGGCGCTGTAATAGAACGAGTCGGCGAGGGCACTCGCCCGCGCGCCTTCGAAAGCGATGGACTGGACCCGTCCGAGCGTCGGCAGCCAGATGCCGGTGAGTTGACCGATCCGGATGTCCGCGGTCACCGTCGTGCCCGCGCCGGCATCGAGGCGCGCGGGCACGCGCAGGTAGCGCCCCGCATCGACGTTCCCGCGCGGATCGACAGCACGGTAGGTCTCACCGTCGTAGTGCGTGAGCGTCGCCAGCCGCACACGGTCGACGGCGCCGTCGGCCCTCTCGACGCGGAACAGCACCGATCCGGACCGCGGTTCGCTGAAGTTCCCGCGGTACTGGGTCAGGGGGCTGACGGCGGTGCTGAGCGCCGTCTCGGGTCCGACGCCCGAGCGCAGCACCGTCCGCTCGGCGCCCTCGGCGACAGCCGGCACGAGCACAGCCGCCGCCGCAACGGACACGGCGATCATTCCGGCACCGAGCACCATCCGCCGGGCATCCGACCCGCCGCGAGAGCGCGAGAGGCGCACCCCGCTGGCGGATGCCGCGCGGCGGAGGGCACGCGAGCGCTCCTCGTAGGTCTGCCAGGCGAGCCAGACGAGGCTCACCACCAGGCTGAGCGCGCCGACCGCGGTTTCGACGGGCGCGGGAAACGTGAGGCCTCCGAGGACGAGGGGGGCGCTCACGCTGGGGCTGCCGAACAGCAGCCCGAAGGCGACCATCGCCAGACCCACCGGCACGGCGAGCGCCGCGGCCGGGGGACGACGCCACGCGAGAAGCAGCGCGGCGGTGATCCCGAAGAGGAACACGATCAGCGCGGGAACGAGCAGATTCCGATAGGCGCCCGCCGGCAGCTCGACCGTGAGCAGGTCCTTCCAGGCGGTGATGCTTCCCCAGAGCACATCGCCGAGACTCGCGACGGCCTCGGGCAGAGAGGTCATCCTCGTGGGCACGGCGACCGGGACTCCGAGCACCATCAAGCTGCCGAAGGCGACCAGCGCGGTGAGCCAGGCCGGCCAGCGGAGCGCTCGCGCCGTGGCGGCGAGCGCCGTGCCCGCGACCGCCGCGGCGAGGACGAGGATCAGGAACGACAGCGAACGGTAGATCGGCCACGCGGCCACCGCGGCGAGCACCGTCATCGTGGCGACGTAGATACTTCCCGCCGCGATCCGCGCGCCCGCCCTCCGCTCGATCACGCGCTCTCTCATGCGCCGGCCCCACGCAACATCAGGCTCGCGAGGTCGTCGAGCACCCCGATCGTGAGCACCGTGAATCCGCCGATGCCCTGCATCCGCGGATGGGCACGCTCGTCGCAGACGACGGCGATCACGGCCGTGTCCGCGGGGAAGGCGAGGGCCGCGCGACGCAGGGTCGCGGTCGTCACGCGCGAACCGCAGACGATCACCGCGATCGAGAGGTCGTTCTTCGTCTCGGCCGTCAGGCGACAGATGCCCTCCAGGGGCATCGTGTGCTCGAGGACCTCGACGGTGCAGAATCCGTCCAGAAGGGCGCGCGGCGAGGCCGCCGAGATGCCACGGATGGCGCGCAGCCGACCGCGCACGACGCGGGGGATCTCGGCGCCCGTGACCACATCCAGGTCGCGGCCGTCACGCACCGCCTGAACGCCGAGCGATGCCGCGGCACCGACCGCGAGTTCGAACTCGTCCGCATCGGCGAACTCCTTCTCGGACAGTCCGAGCACCACCGCCATGCGCGACCGTCGCGACTCCTCGAACTGGCGCACCATGAGCTGGCCGGTCTTCGCCGTGGACTTCCAGTGGATCTGTCGCCGTGCGTCACCCGGCGCGTACTCACGGATGGCGTGGAACGACATATCCGCATCGACCAGACGGCGGGTCGGCTGGCCCTCCAGATCGCGCACCAGCCCCGCACTCGTCGACGGCACCGCGACCGTTCGCGGATGGACGTACACGCGGCGCACGTCGTCCCACGCCCGTTCCCGGCGGAGGAGCCCGACGGGATCCGTGCGCACCGCGGTGGGCGGCCCGACCCGGATGATCCCGCGCCGAACCGCGGGAATCGTGAGGGGTTGTGCGACGAAGTGCCCGGCCCGCATGAGAGGCACGCCGAGCTCGACCAGTCCGTCACCGACGGGAAGATCGAGCCGTCCCGGGAGCGCGGTCGAGCGCCCGCGGTTTCGGATCACGATCTCGCCCGTCAACTCGCCGCCCACGACGACGCGCTCGTGGGCGAGCCGCACCACGACGTCGTACGCGCGCGCCCCGAAGAGGAACGGGACGCAGAGCGCGAGCATGACGAGGGACGCGGCGCCGGCGACGATCCACTCGATCCATCCGAAAGCGATGCCGACCCCGAGGCCGAGCGTCGCCGAGGCCAGCGCGAGCCATCCAGCCGGCATGACCGCCCCGCCCGCGCGCTCGACGGCACCACGGAGGCCCTCACCGACGGCGCGACCCACTTCCACGGCCCAGACGCCGACGCGCGCGCCTCGCGCACCGCGCGCGGTCGTCGTGACGCGGGTGCGCGCGGCGGAATCGGACGACGACGACGTCCGGGTGAGAGGTGAATCGGTGGGTGGGTTCATCAGGGCTCGCGTTGGGTCGGCGGGGCGACGTCGAGCAGAACCTGACCGATGACCGATTCGGGACTGACACCGTCGAATTCGGCCTCGGGGTGCAGGATCAGGCGGTGCGAGAGCACGGCGACCGCGAGCGACTTCACGTCGTCGGGAGTCACGTAGGTCCGGCCGCGTGATGCCGCGCGCGTCTTGCTGACGTGCGTCAACCCGAGCGCGCCGCGGATGCTGACGCCCAGGCGCACCTGATCCGCCGAGCGGGTCGCGTCGACGAGACGGGCGATGTAATCGAGGACGAGGGCGTCGATGTACACGTCTTTCGCGATGTCCGCCATCCCGATCAGCGCCTGCGGAGCGACGATCGCCGTCAGCTCGGACGTCGGGACCGCGGCCCCGCTCAGGATCCGGACGGTCGAGGCGTGGTCGGGATATCCGAGCGAGGTCTTCAGCAGGAATCGATCCAGCTGCGCCTCGGGAAGGCGGTACGTGCCGGCCTGCTCCACCGGGTTCTGGGTCGCGATCACGAGGAAGGGATCGCCCACGGGGCGGCTGATGCCGTCGATCGTGACGCTTCCCTCTTCCATGACCTCGAGCAGGGCCGACTGGGTCTTCGGGCTCGCGCGGTTGATCTCGTCGGCGAGAACGATGTTGGCGAAGACCGGGCCGGCGTGGAACTCGAAGGCGCCCGTCTTCTGGTCGTAGACGGTGATACCCGTGATGTCGCCCGGGAGCAGGTCCGGGGTGAACTGGATGCGCGTGTTGGTGCCCTGCACCGACTGGCCGAGGGCGCGCGCGAGCGAGGTCTTGCCGGTCCCCGGGACGTCCTCGAGGAGGACGTGCCCGTCGCTGATCATCGCCGTCAGCACGAGTTCGACCACGTGCCGCTTGCCGAGCACCGCGCGCTCGACGTTGTCGGCGAGCTGCGAGAACGTCTCCGCGAACCACGTGGCCTGCTCCTGCGTCACGCTCATGAGAACGACTCTTCCTTCGGGGATCGGGATTCGGTGATCATGGTGTGGGTGGCACCGGGATGTTCGGGGTGCAGGCGCCGCCGACGGCACCCGATGCGGGAGCGAGACCCCAGCCCTGCGCGTCCCAGGAGGCGGTCACGCCGATGCTCTGCACCGAGACGGCGCCGATGGGCACGATCCCGAGGGCGGGGTCGAACGCGAGGGTATTTCCCGCCTCGTCCGTGAAGACCGCGGAGTTCGTGTCGAACGAGAATGATGCGCCTCCCCCGGTCGACGAACCCGTGACCTGCAGCTGCTCGCCGCCGACGCAGGACGCGACCTGCCACGCGGCCTGCACCTGGAAGGGCGCGCTTCCGGGCGCGGGCGTGACGACGGCCCACTCGCTCGACGTGCCCCACTGCGTGTGCGTGTAGCGCACGCGCATACCGGGATCGACATCGAAGACAGGGTTCGGCGGCGCGCCCTCGAACTGCGGGACGTTCAGGGTCGGTGCGTTCTCGCTCGACGTGGGGAGGTCGCGGATGACCCACCGGGCGCCGTTCGTCTCGACATCCGGAGTCGCGGACACGACGAACGTGTACCCCTGCGGCGGCGCGGTGCTCTGCACAGCGCGCACCGACTGCTGTACGGACGCCGACCCGAAGGTCGTTCCCGAGAAGCGCGAGACCGCACACGCGGTGAACGCGTACTCGAGGCCGTCGGGAACCGTGAAGACGGCCGAGCCGTCCGCGCTCGTCGGTGAACAGGTCTGGTCCGCGCGCGAGACGCCGAAGCGCAGGGTGGATCCGTCGCCGCCCGAACCCGCGGTGGCCTGGGCCCGGATCGTCGAGGTGCCGTTGCCGTCCGACGTCGGAGACAGCGTCAGGGCGATCCCCGTGGGGGCGCCGACCCCGTTCGCCTGGATCGTGACGGCAGCGCCCGAGGTGCTGCCCGCGAGTCCGGGAGGGAGCGGGAACCGGGACTGGGGGGTGATGACGACCGTCGTGGACGAGTTCGACCCCACCCGGAACGACGGAATACTCAGCGCGTCACGTCCGGTCGGCAGGTCGACGACGACGGTCTCGCCCGCCGCGCTGGCGATCTGCACCGAACCTGTCTTCGCCTGGTCGATCCCCTCGATCGTGAGGCCGATCAGGCCGCCCTCGCCGCCGGTGACGATCGGAGCCCACGACACCGACTCCGGAGCCGCGGGCGTGTCATAGGCCCACGCGACCGCGCTGACGCCCCTGCGCGACTCCCCGATGTCATTGACCGCGACGACCTCGTAGGTGCGCTCCACGCCGTTCGGCGCGGCGATGGTCGGGCACACCCCATCGACCGCGCACGTCGCGACGATCGAGCCGGAGCCGGAGCCGGATGTCGACGATCTGACGGCGAACCCGGTCAGGGCCGGGTACGCCTGGGTCGCGGCGCCCGGGTCGACCCGCAGCGTGACCGCGCCATCGGCATAGGCCACCTGCCGCACGCTCGTCGGTGCCTGCGGGAAGCCCCGCAGGTCGAGCAAGAGCGCACCATCGCGGCCACCGCCGGTCGTCCGTCCCTGGGCATCGCGCAGCGCGAAAGAGGCGGTGCACGTCGCCCCGGGGGCGTCGTCCGTCCATTCCGCGAGCACGCTGCTCGTCGACGCCACCGTGAACGTCACGCCCACGCACGCGCCCGTCGCCGCCACGCCGACGACCTCGAGAGGGGTCCGCGGCAGCGGGTTGACCTCGCCCGCGGCGCCGACGACGGGGATCACGCACGATGACGCCCCCGCCTGCGAACATGTTTGAGCGAGCGTTCCGCCGATGGGCAGTGTCGACGGCGTCGCTCCGACCTTCAATGTGAGTCGCACCGGCTCGACGCCGGTGTGGCTCGTGATCGAGACCGTGACGGCCTCCTGCGTCCCCGGGACCGCACTGTCCGCACCCGTGATCGTCAGCCGGCCGTCTTCCGCATCGATGACGAACGACGAACCGCGGTAATCGATCGCGTACGCGACGCGGTCCCACTCGTCGCGGCCCTGCCAGCTGGTCAACGTGCGCAGGTCGAAGTCCGCGCTCGCTCCCGGCGCGATCGTCAGGGCGCCACCGCGCAGTTGCGGCTGGGGCGCGACCGCGAGCACCCGGATGGGGATAGCCAGGACCGTCCACTCCTGTGTGCCGGCCAGTCGGACGGGCACGTAGCAGGCATCCGCCCACGGAGCCGCCAGCCCCGCGGCGTAGCGGATCGTCGTACCCGATTCGAGTTCGCACGAACCCTGCGGACGCGCACCGGAGGCCGCGACATCCGGTGACACCTGCAGCCGCGTGCCGTTCGGTACGGGGACGAGTCCGGCCACGTCGAACGTCTTCGAGCGCCCCTCGGTGACCTCCTGCGCACCGGCGTCGGCGCGCAGCGCGAGCTTCACATCGCGCTCGCCGGGGATCCTGAGGAAACCGTACGTCGTCACCGGTCCGGATGCCCCTTCACCCGTGAGCTCGAACGCGATGATGCGGCGCGTCAACGGCAGGGGCCCCGAAATCGTGGAGCCGTCGACCTCGAGATCGGTCGGCGCCCCCCACAGGCTCAGAGTGAGATCCTCGACATCGCCACCCGTCCAGCGCACCTTTCCCGAGACGACGTCGACGCCCCGTACGAACCCATCCCGCGTTTCGGCGGTCAAGACGGTGTCGGCGACCACCGGGTAGTCGGGCACGGCCTCGCGCACGATCCGGACCACCACCCGGCCGCGCGCGGTGTTGCCGGAGTCACCCTCGACGTCGTAGGGGAACGACGTCGTTCCCGGCTCGATATCGGCCGTCACGGCGATCGTGGAGTCGTCGATCGTGCGGACGAGACCCGCGAGCCGCTCGTACTCCTCGCTCGCCGATCCGTCCTCGAGTGTGGGCGGCAGGTCCGGCTGCACGTTGGTCAGACGAAGCGTCCCGCCCGTGGGATCGATGTCGTTCGCGAGGGGACTCACCTGGATCGCGTTCGCCGCGCCCGCCTGTACCTGGACGTAGTCGGTGAACGTCACCGGACCGGGGTTGGACTGACCGTCCAGAACCCCGATGCGCACGGTTCCGACGCCTGTCGCACCGGCGGCATCCACGACGCGGTAGAGGAACGAGACCTGCCCCCGGAACCCGGCGACGCTCGAGTAGACGATGGATGCGCCGTCGGCGGAGATGGATGCGGCTCCGGACTCGGGCTGGGTGAGGACGGCATCGAGTTCCACCGCGTCGCCGTCGGGGTCGATACCGAACGAATCGAACGAGACGGTCGTCGTCTGACCGCTGGGCACGCGCCCCTCGAGCGTCTCGGGAAGCGGATCGCGGTTCGCGTCGTCGGACTGGACGAGGATCCGAACTTCGGCGGTATCGGCCAGCGCGGGGGCGCCTGTCGCGAAAACGCCGTACTGCACCACGTATTCACCGGGGGTCTCGGGCGCGAGGTAGCGCAGGACACCGCCCGAGGCGAACGCGAGACCCTCGGACGTCGACGACATCACCGCTGCAGGGTTCAGCGTCAGGCCCGACCCGGACGGGGCGACGTCATTCGCGAGCACCGGGATGTCGACCTGCGCGCCTCGACGGACGACGACCGAGTCGCCGACGGCGATGGGTGCCAACTCGGGGGCCGGGGGCAGGAGGTAGACCGTCGCTTCGCCCACCACGCGCGCGCCAGCGTCGGCCGTTCCGTCGCTCACGACGTACGAGACCGTGCCGAGGCGGCCGGGATCGCCCGTGGCGGTCGTCCCCGAGACCCGCAGCGAGTTCTGCCCGACGACGTCGACGCTGAGCGAGGCGCCGGGATCGATGCGCGGGGCCGCGTCGCTCAGCAGCAGCACTCGGCGGGTGGGGTTGGAGACCGCCGCGAATACATCGACCGTCGCGTCCTCGCGCGGGTGCACGAAGGCAACGACCGGTGCCGTCGCGAGCTGCGCCGCCGCGTCGTCGGCGAGCAGGGTGATGCGGGCCGTTCCCGTCGCCTCGCTGAGCCCGTCACCTACCGAGAACCCGACGCGGTAGATCCCCGGCTGTTCGGTCGTGAGATCGAAGGCCGTCCCGCCGGGCGTCGCCACCACGCTCGCCGGGGCGTCGTCGAGGACGCGCACCGCGGTGAGGGTGAGTTTGCCCGCGGTTCCCGTGACGTGCGGTGACACATCGACCGTCAAACCCGCGCCGACCGTGTCGACGACCGCGAACGACTGCACCTTCAGGCGCGGTTGCGTCGAGACCCGAACGGAGAGCGGCCTCGTGGACGTGGCGCCGCGGGTGTCGGCGACGGTCACCTGCAGTTCGATCAGCTGGGCAGCGCCGGAGCCGTCGTCGGCGTGCTGGTAGACCACCTCGCCCGCCGGGGACGCCGTGACGACGCCGATGCCGGAGGGGTTCTCGACCGACAGCAGGAGTAGCGGATCGCCGTCCGGGTCGACCCAGCCGGGCAGCACCGGCACCGAAACCGTTCCGCCCGTCGCAACCTCGGGTGTCGGCCATTCGGCGAGACATCCGACGCTCCCGCACCATTCCGGAGCCGCGTTGGATGCCTCCGGAACGATCGACAGGGCGACGCTCGTCGGCTCCGAGAAGAGCCCACCGTCGCTGGCGCCGACGCTGGTGCCGTCGCTGACGCGATATGTGAACGATCCCGAGCCGCGCGCACCGGCCGCCACCCGGATCGCGAGCCTCTGACCGCTGTCGATGACCGCAACCTCGCCGAAGGCGGGGTCGAGCCCCCCGACGGAGAGGGCGTCCACGCTCAGCACGTCTTCGTTGGGATCGTGGTCGTTCAAGAGAACCGGCAGGACCACGAGGGTGCCCGCGCGCACACCGAACGCGTCGGGTTCGGCGACGGGCGGCTTCGGGTCGAGGACGACGGCCGCCTCTTCCTGTGCATCCTCGGTCGTCGGGTCGACCCGGTCATCGAGCGACCAGTCCTGGCTCGTCGAGACCAACTCACCGTCGGGCAGTGTCCACACCCATCCCGAGCGCGTCTCGTTCAGAGCCACGACACCGCTCCCGACCAGGAAGGAGGGGCGACGCTGATCGTCGAGTTCGAGCCCGGCGTAGTCCAGCACCGACTGCCCCGCAGCGGAATTCCACAGGACTCCCCCGCCCGACGGCGCCAGCCACGCGGCGTAGGTCGTGCCGTCGACGGTGACGGGTCGTGCGGGCGTCCCCAGCACCTCTTGCCCGGTTCCCACCTCGCGGAGGGCGGGCGAACCGTTCACGTCGAGCCGCACCAGCCGGGTCTCGTCCGCGACGTAGACCGCGTCCGCGGACGTCGACGGCCGACTCAAGACCCGACCGCTCAGGGTGTCGGTCTCGATCGGCTCGGCCGCGTCCCTGCGCCACGCGACACCGGTGTCGAGGTCGACGACGAACCACACGCCCGACGCCGCTGAGATCGCCGGTTCGGTGGCGTCGATCTCGAGTTCGTCCACCCCGCGGACCGTTCGGGAGCCGATGTCGTATCGGAGCACGGAGGCATCGACCCGCGAGTAGCTGTACAGGATGCCGTCGTCATCGACCGCTATCGCGTCGGCCGCGTATTGCGGTCCCTCGTCCGACCCGTCGCCCGACGTTTCGTCCGGATCGATCTGCGTCGGAGCGGTGTCGGACAACCGACCCGCCCAGACCGCCCCCGTGTCGGTCCGGTACGCCACGAAGTCACCGGCGACGGAGACATCCGTCGTCCCCGCGGGCGTGGCGGGCGAGTCGCGGAGCGCTTCGTCATCCAGGTCCAGGGGCGATGCCTCGTCGACACGGGTCACTTTGCCGTAGCTCTCGGAGAAGAGATAGGCGCCCGACCCGCCCTGCGCCACCATCGTCGGGTCGGCGACGGTCCGTACCGTGTCCAGCTCTCCGACCGCCGTGTTCACGCGCGCATATCGACGACCATCGCCGGTCTGGAGTGCCCACACCGCGGTGTCGACCGACGGCGTCTCGCGCGCATCGAGCCCCGGCCAGACGATCGCGATGCCGACGACGGTCGCGAGGGCCGTCGCCGCGGCGAGCCCAGCGATCAGGCCCCGCCGACGCGGCATCAGAAGCCCCCCGACCCGAACAGCGCACCCAGAGCGCCCGCGATGGCGGCCACCGCCACCACGACGGCCGCCCCGACGATCCACGGCCACTTGCGGGACGTGGACGGGACGCTGCCCGAGATGTCCGTGTCCTCGTCGCGCGCGAAAGCCGCAACCCCCCGCCGGGAGGGCGCTTTGCGCGTCGTCTCCTGCGGAACCCAGGGGCGCGCGGGGCCCCGCAGGCCGGCGTCGGCGAAGTCCACGGATGCCGTGGGCGCGGCCCACTCGTCCACGGCGACCTCGAGGGGGGGCTGCGGCAGGCCGAGCCCCGCCTGGACGGAACGGGACGCCCCACCGAACGACAGCCCCCCCGGGTAAC
>CAYZEL010000052.1:4507-13838 GCA_964477515.1 uncultured Microbacterium sp. | reverse complement strand
CGTCAACGGGCGGGTTCCCGCACCGGGGCTCGCCCAGACGGCCGCGCTCGTCACGCTCAGCGCGAGGATCAGGACGGCGCCGCCGAGGGCTGCACCGCGGGCGGATCTCGGGGTGGCCGCCCACCAGCTACGGGGTCCGCTAGACAATGAAGATCGCCTCCAGTGCGAAGATGGCCAGGCCGATCACGTACGGCCAGGCGGCTTTGGGGTTCAGGCGTCGCCGGGGCGGCGCGATCTCGGCAGTGGTCTCGACGCCGGTCTCGGCGGTGCTCCCTGCACTGCGCTCAGCGATGGCAGCTGCCTCGGTGCCCACGGGCGTGAGCCCCGATGCCGAGCGCGCCCGGTCCTGCCGCAGCGCGACCCGTGTCGGCGACTCGACCAACACCTGGCCTTCTTCACCGCGGCGCAGGGGGCCGTACGGGACCGCAGTCGGTCCGGTCTGCGACGCGGAGAGCGAACGTGGGGACGAGGCAACCGTGCCGTCTGGCTCGATGCCGAGCTTGGCGAGTTCCTGATGCATCCGATCGCTCTCGGGGTCCCTCCCGACCGGCTCGGCGTCGCTCGTGGGCGCGGCGCCCCCGGCATAGGCGCCCGCTCGCGTTCCCCAGCCGCTCGCGTGGCCCATCCGGAAGAACCCGATCAGGCGGATCGGCATGAGGAACGCCGTCGAGGTGATGATGAAGATCGGCAACCGCAAGAAGTCGCTCGGCCGCTCGGCCAGGTGCCGCAGTTGGCGGATCGCCATGCTGAGCACGGACGAGACGACGATCAGTCCGACCACCCAGATCAGGCCGGAACTCATGCCGAACTCGTTCAGGATGGCGACATAGAAGTTGTGTCCCTCGCCGACCGCGGCGCGGTAGATCCATCCGCCGATGACCCCGGCGAGCAGGAACGGAAGCACGATGTCCATCACCATGAACAGGGCCAACAGGGGCGCGTGGCCGAGCATCCACGGCAGCATCCGCAGCGTGTTGTACTGGCTCCCGCGCGCCCACCGTAGCTGCTGCTTGTAGAGCTTCTTCACCTTCAGCGGGGCGTCCGTGTAGACCAGGCTGGTGTGCTGGTAGACGGTGCGATACCCCTCTTTCAGGGTGAGGTTCGTCAGAGTGCGGTCGTCCGAGATCTCGAGGAAGACGCCCATGAACTTCTCGTTCATGAACTTGTCCATGACGCGCACCAGGATGTCGCGGCGGAACGCGATCGTCCGGCCCGGCAGGCATCCGACCTGTCCGAGCACGCTCTGTGCCGGCATCGAGTACAGCGATCGGGTGTTCTCGAGCCAGTCGGCCCATCGGGTGATCCAGCTGCGCTCCGGGTCGAGGATGCGCTGGCGCGTGGTGGCGCCGCCCACCCGTTTGTCTCCGAACGGCTTGACGAGCTCCGCGAGCGTGCCGGGAGTCCAGACCGTGTCCGAATCCACGAGTACCGAGATCTCGTACTTCGACAGCTCGACGCCGACCTTGACCGCGTTGCGCTTGCCCGCGATCGGCGTGTGCACCCAGCGCACCTTCGGGGCGAACTCGGCACAGACCTCCTCGAGCCCGAGGTTGCGGGCGCCGTTGATGACCACGATGATCTCGTCGGGCTCCTGCTCGATGATGCGCCCGAGGACATCGCGGAACAGGTCGAGCGGTTCGTCGACGACGGGGATGATCACGCTCGTCGTCGCCTCGTGTGGCTCGGTGAACGGGCGGTAGTGCTGGCTGATCAAGAGTTTCGTGAGCCACAGGGCCCAGATCAGCAGGGAGTACACGGCGAACAGGTACAGCTCGGGGTAACCCTCGAGCATGTGCCTGACCTGCAGCAAAAAGATGAACATTCCGCCCCCTCGAATAGGTGCTTGCGTCCCGCGGCGCTGGGGGTTGGTGCTGGCTTTCTCTGTCTCGAGTCTTCGAGCAGGCCGGAGCGGTCGGCAAGACGGCACCGGGGGTGTTTACAGGATCGAAATGGATGCCTGCGCGCGCATATGTTCCGCACGCACGACGAATCACCAGACCAGGCGGGCTTCTGCATCGGCGGGGCCCGGCACGACGCCATCCCCGTTCCAGACACCGTTCACGCGGTCGTCGAGAGCCGGAATCATGCCGGAATTCTGGGGATTCTCGCCCTGTCCCCCACCCGGCGGACAGGCGCTCAGAGGCCTCGTCCACCGTTCGGAGGACACTGTAGCCCATTCGGGGGACACGTGCGAACTCCGGAATGTTTGGGACGCACCTCGGGTTGAACGAGCCGGACGGTGACGCTCCTCGAACCCGAACCTCCGGCTCCCCGGGCCCGTCGAAGGAAGCACCCGGAGCCTCAGCGAGCGGGACCGTGCCGAACACAGACCACGATTGGGGGCACAATAAGACCGTGCCCCGTTCGAGATCGACGCGCGTCCTCCGGGGTGCGAGCGCGGCCACGATCGCGACATTCGTCGCGCTGGTCTCGCACGTTTCGGGTGGCGGCGAAGTTCCCGGGGTGCTCGGGATCGCGGCACCCTGGATCCTCTCGGTCATGGTCTGCACGTTCCTCGCCGGCCGAGTGCTCTCGCTCACGCGCCTGTCGATCGCGGTCGTGATCAGCCAGGCACTGTTCCACGTCCTTTTCGTCCTCGGCATGGCTCCCGGCGCCTCGATCCCGACCGGCCATGCGCACGACCACGGCGCGATGCTCGACGCGATGGCGACTCCCCTGACGGCGTCGGGCACCACCGCCGCTCTCGCCGCTGATTCCACCATGTGGTTCGCCCACGCCCTCGCGGCCGTGATCACCGTTGTCGCCCTGTACCGCGGCGAGCGCGCCCTGCGACGCCTGCACGACCTCGCCCGGCACGCCCGAAGCTGGTTCGGCCGTCTCGTGGCGGTTCTCGAATCGCCCACGCCGGGGCATCCGTCCCCCGCGCCGGCGCGCGCGCATCGCATCGTCCTGCTGCATCCGCTCGACCATTCCGCGTCTTCGCTCTCGCGGCGCGGACCACCCGCCCTGCCCGTGATCTGACTTCTGCACGTCGCCGCACAACGCGGCGACGCGCCCATCACGTGCCGCGGGCAACCCGTGG
Source organism: uncultured Microbacterium sp. (assembly GCA_964477515.1). Lineage (GTDB taxonomy): Bacteria > Actinomycetota > Actinomycetes > Actinomycetales > Microbacteriaceae > Microbacterium. Next base: position 10,795 of record CAYZEL010000052.1, on the reverse strand, counting down.
CGACGTCCACGCATCCCTCGTGATCGAGGCCGCGCGGACGGGGAGGGTACGCATGTCTTCGCGAACGAAAATCGTGCGCGGCGCCGCAACCGTTGTTGCGGCGATGCTCACGGCAACCGTCGTCGTCCTCGGCGCGGCTCCGGCTGCGCAGGCCCACGACGAGCTGCTCGACAGCACGCCCGCCTCGGGTGAGCGGGTGAGCACAGCGCCCGAGGCGGTCTCACTGACCTTCTCGGCCGACGTCCTCACCCTGGGAGCGGTCATCATCGTCGTCGACGCCGATGAGCGGGACTGGGTCACGGGCGAGGTCGTCGTGCAGGGTGGTGTCGTCTCGGCGCAGATGGCCGAGGGGATGCCCGCCGCAGGGTACGAGGTGCGTTGGCGGGTCGTCTCGGGCGACGGGCATCCGATCAGTGGAGTCATCCCCTTCACGGTCGGTGACGGGGTTCCGATCGTCCGCCAACCGGTGGCGTCGGACGCGGCGACAGGCTCGGACCCGGACACGAACGCGCACACAGACAGTCAGATCACACGAGAGCCGGGACTCGCTCGAGTCCTGATCGTGGGCGCGATCGGGGCGGCCGTTGCAGCCGTCGTCGTCGCGCTCTCCTTCTTCATTCATCGCCGCCGGTCACGCACCGGCGGCACAGACACGCCGTCGACGTGACGGCTGTCGGATCTCCGAAAGGTCTCTTGTGATCACTCGTACGAACGCGCGCCTCGGCGCGCTTGCACTCGTCGCCGCGCTCGCCCTCACGGGCTGCGCGACGACCCCGTCCACCGACACCGCGACCGAAGCCGACGGCGTCACCATCACCGACGCGTGGGTGAAGTCGGCCGAAACGGGCATGTCGGCCGCCTTCGGTGACCTCGCGAACACCGGTACCGAAGACGTCACGGTCGTGTCCGCGACCACGGAGGCGTCCAGCATGATCGAACTGCACGAGACGGTCGAGAACGACTCGGGCGAGATGGTCATGCGCGAGAAGGATGGCGGGTTCATCATCCCCGCCGGAGGGTCGTTCATGCTCGAGCCGGGCGGCAACCACATCATGCTGATGGACCTCACCGCCCCGCTCGTCGCGGGCGACGACGTCACCTTCACCCTCACGTTCGCGGATGACTCGACGCTCGAGTTCACGGCTCCCGTCAAGGACTATTCGGGCGCGAACGAGACGTACGAGGGCGACGAAGAGATGGACATGGGCAACTGATGTCGCCCGACCGGGATGCACGTCCCGGTCGTCCCGGCTCGACCCGGCGGCAGTTCCTCCTCGGAGGGGCTGTCGTCGGGGTCGGGGCGGCCACGGCGATCGGAATCGACTACGCGGTCGCCGGGGCTTCGGGGTCGGCCGGTGTTCCCCTGAACGGCGAGGTGACGGTGCCGTTTCACGGCGCTCATCAGGCGGGAATCGACACGGATGCGCAGACTCACGCGACGTTCGTTGCCCTCGATCTGCTTCCCGGCACGGATCGCGCGAGCCTCGGCCGGCTCATGCGCATCCTGACCGACGATGCATCCCGCCTGACCCAGGGCATCCCGGCACTTGCCGATTCAGAGCCCGAGCTCTCGGTCGCGCCGGCGCGCCTGACCGTGACGTTCGGCTTCGGCCCGGGACTCGTCGCGCGGGCCGCCGGGGCCTCGCCCACGTGGTTGCGGCCCCTCCCCGCCTTCGCGATCGATCGGCTCGACCCGTCGTACGGCGATGGCGACCTGCTCATTCAGGTGGCGGCGGACGATCCGCTCACGGTCGCGCACACGACGCGGATGCTGCTGAAGGACGCGCGCAGCTTCGCGACCGTCCGGTGGACTCAGACGGGGTTTCGGCGAGCCCACGGCACCGTCAAGCCGGGAACGACGATGCGCAACCTGTTCGGCCAGGTCGACGGCACGAGCAACCCGTCCCCCGGCACCGAGCAGTTCGACCGCATCGTGTGGAACCACGACGGATGGCTCGCCGGTGGCACCGGGATGGTGCTGCGCCGAACCCACATGAACCTCGACAAGTGGGACCGGCTGGACCGCAGCGGCCGCGACCAGTCCGTCGGCCGGTACCTCTCGAACGGTGCTCCGTTGACGGGAACGGACGAGTTCGACGAGCCCGACTTCGAGGCCAAGACCGCGATCGGGTTTCCCGTCATCCCCGAGTTCTCGCACCTGCGCCGCGCGCGCAGCGAGAACCCGGACGAGAAGATCTTTCGGCGCGGGTACAACTACGACGATCCCCCGCCCACGGGTCAGATCTCGGACTCGGGCCTGATCTTCGTGTCGTTCCAGGCTGACGTCGACCGCCAGTTCGTGCCGATCCAGCGTCGCCTCGCGGACCTGGACCTTCTGAACGAGTGGACCACGCCGGTCGGTTCGGCGGTATTCGCTGTCCCTCCCGGCTGCGCGGAGGGTGGCTACATCGGCGAGACCCTGCTCGGCTGAGGCATGGTCCCCGAGCCCGCGCGTACATCTGAGAGGAACGATGAGCGGTCCGAGGCATAGTTGCGCCGCATCGGGGCACATGGGCCCCACGGTTCCTTTCGGATGCACGCCGAGGCCACCTGCCGCGGAGGAGATGTGGGGCGGCGCCGAACTCACCGGCCGAGCGGAGTCCAGCCAGACGGCAGCGGCCCGTCCGGATCGCCGCGCTCGCGGTCGACCTCCGCCGACCAGCCCTGCGCGGCGTCGACCGAGTCGAATCCACCACGTGCGAGCCGAAACCCGACGTCCTCGTGTGTCGCCCGCGGCGGCCCGCCCCGCCGAGTCGAGGCCCGTACGCTCCACGCGTCGTCGGCGAATCCGCCACCGCGGAACACCCGGTAGTCGGCGTAGCGGGCGGGGTCGAGCAGGTCCCAGCACCACTCCCAAACGTTGCCGAGCGTGTCGAACAGGCCGTTCAGATTGGGCAGCTTGCCGCCGACGTTCTGTGGGGTCGCGGTCCCGTCGCCGCTCGTCCACGCCACCTCGGCGAGCGGTCCGTAGTGGGCACCGGTCGACCCGGAGCGACACGCGAACTCCCACTCGGCCTCGGTCGGCAGACGGTAGCCGTCGGAATCCACGCGCCACGAGACGTCCTGACCCTCGAACGCATACGCGGGGTCGAGCCCCTCCCATTCCGACGCGGCGTTGCAGAATCGGATGGCCCGCAGCCAACTCACCTCGACCGCGGGGCGCCGCGGGTGGACGGATGTCTCACCCAAGATCTCGGCCAGCTGCGCCTCGGTCACGGGATACACCCCGATCTCGAATGGCTCGAGATCGACCGTCCGGCGTGCCTTGCGTCGCGCATCGTGGAGCGTGACACTCCCGGCCCCGATCCGGGCCATCTGGATGTCGTCCACCGGGCCTCCGTTCAGCCGGGGTCAAACAGGCGTGCCTCTACGCTCAGGCTCCGGCGTTGTTCGACCCGTTCGCGGTCGGAGCGGGCACCGCGACCGCCGCCGCCGATCCCTCGGCGATCCCGCGCCCCAGCGCCTGGCCCTGGATGATCGCACTCAGGTCGAGGCCCGTGGCGGCCTTGACGCTCTCGAACGTCGCCGAAAGGCTCGTCGACTGCTCGCGCGCCATGTGGGTACCCGCGGTGTCGCCGCCGATCAGCGTGATGTTGCCGATCTTCTGGTAACCCTTCGCGAACTCGGCCATGAGCTGCGGCAGCTGACCGATGATCTCCTTGGCGAGGATGGCGTCCTGGTTCTCACGCAGTGCCTCGGCTTCGGCCGCGATCGCCTCGGCCGTGGCGGTACCGTGCAGACGGATGGACTCGGCCTCGGCCTCGGCCTGAACGCGCACGGCCAGGGCATCGGCTTCCGCCTGCACCCGAACCGCGGCGGCCTCGGCGGATGCGGCGGCCTCGCGGGCCTTGGCCTGTGCGTTGACCGCGTAGGCCTCGGCATCCGCGCGCTCCTGGGCGACCTTGCGCTCGGCCTCGGCGTTCTTCTGGCGCTTGTACGCCTCGGCGTCGGCCGCGGTCTGCTGCTGATACGCCTGCGCTTCGGCATCCGTCTGCTGCTTGTACTTGTCGGCGTCGGCGACCTTCTTGACCTCGGCATCGAGGCGGGCCTGCGTGTTGTTGGCTTCCTGCAGCAGCACGCCCTGCTCGGCCTCGGCGCGGGCCAGGTTCTCGGACTGCTCGGCGAGCGCGTTGGCGCGGCCGACCTCCGACAGGGCGGCCGCCTTGTTCTTGTCGAGCGCGGTCTGCTCGATCAGGTTCGCCTCGTCCGCGGCGAGCTGACGCTTCTTGACCTCGCGCTGCGCGTCGATCTCGGCGACGTCCGCCTGACGGCGCACGCGCTGCACCTCGACCGCACCGAGCGCCGAGATGTAGTTGTTCTTGTCGGTGATGCCCTGGATCGCGAACGAGTCGAGCACCAGGCCCTGCGCGAGCAGGTCGCCCGAGATGCCCTCGGCGATCTCGTCGCTGAGCTTCTGGCGGTCCTGCATGACCTGCTCGACCGTGAGCTTCGCGACGACGCCACGCAGCGCGCCCTCGAGCTGCTCGGTCGTGAAGATCACGATGGCCTCGTCCTGCGACGCGAAACGCTCGGCCGCGCGACGCACCTGGTCGGGCGTCGATCCGATCTTGACGAGGGCGACGCCGGTCAGGTCGATCGTGACGCCGTTGATCGTCTGCGCGGTCGGCTCGAACTTGATCTGGCGCGAGCGGAGCGAAACCTTGTCGGAGCGCTGCGTGAGCTTGTTGACGAGAGCCCCGCGACCGCTGATCACGGTCATCTTGTTGGCTTCGCCCTCGGTGCTGTCGCGGGCCTTCTTACCGACGATGACGATGGCCTCATCCGCCCGGGGCACCTGGTACCAGAGCCGGAACAGGATCAGCAGGATGATGAGGACGACGAGGACGATACCTGCGCCGACGGCTATGGCGATGAGGGCGAACAGATCCATGTGGGTGGGTCTCCTTCTTCAGGCCTGCCGCGTGCACGCCGTACAACCCAACCTATGCGTATAGGTACTTTCGCGCTCCCTCGACTTCCGCCGTGCGGTGCCTGAGCCGCACCCGTCGGCATAAATCCACCGAGCGGCGCCGCCCGGCACCTCAGAAGCGCAGCAGGATCTTGCCCGCTCGCCCGGGCAGATCGCTCGCGGCCGCGGCGGCACGAGCGTCCTCGAACGGGAACACCTTCTCGACGGGCAGCGGCACCTCACCGGAGGCGATGCGCTGCACGAGTTCACCGAACAGGGCGGCACGCTTGGACGCATCCATCGCCTGACTCACCGTGCTGCCCCAGAACCCCTTGACGATCGCCTGCTTGAAGATCAGGTCGCCGGACGACAGTTCGAGCCTGCCCGAACCCATCGCTCCGAACGACACGAGCGTGCCTCCCTCGCCGAGAAGCGAGAGCAGGTCGCCGGCTGCCGAGCCCCCGACCGAGTCGACGGCGGCGCGCGGGGCGGCAGCGCCCAGGATCTCGGCGGCACGTTCGCGCCAGTCCGCGTTCTCGGTCGAGACGATGTTCCGGATGCCGACGGCACCGAGTTCGTCGACGCCCGCGTCGCGGCGGACCAGGCCCAGGACGTGCACGCCGCGTGCCGCCGCGAACTGCGCGACGAGCTTGCCGACTGCTCCGTTGGCCGTGTTCTGCACGATCCAGTCGCCCGGCTGCACGTCGAGGTAGTCGAGCAGGCTCAGGGCGCTGAACGGCATCGAGATGAGCTGCGCGGCGGTCTCGTCGCGCACCGCGTCGGGAACGGGAACGAGTCCGGATGCCCGGGCCACGAAGTACTCGCTCCACACGCCGAACGTGCCGCCCGTCGCGACCCGCTGGCCGACCGCGAGCTGGTCGACGCCCTCGCCGAGCGCGTCCACGATACCGAACGCCTCGGTGCCGGATGCGGCGGGCAGTTCGGGCTTGAAGCCGTAGGTTCCGCGAATGGTCCAGAGATCGTGGTTGTGGATCGGCGACAGCACCGTGCGCACGCGTACCTCGCCGACACCGGGCTCGGGCAGGGGCCGTTCGGCGACCTCGAGGACGTCGCTGGGCTCGCCGTAGGTGGCGTGGATGAGTGCGCGCATGGTGGTACTCCTTGTGTTGCCGGTGTGTTGCCGGTGTGTTGGCGGTGTGCTCCCGCGGGTTCTGCGGTCCGGATGCCGGGGACTCAATAGCCCGTGGTATCCGTCAAGGGCAACACGGGCCATCCGCCATCTATGCCCCGGCCGCTGCCCCACACACCCACGGACGCTGAGCCCGTCGAAGCGACCACCCGCACGCGAACCCACCCGGGCGATATGCTCGTGCCGCGACCGCACCCGAGCACTCGCGCCCATCACCCGACCGGACGGC